>JBJONT010000132.1:0-4216 GCA_046051705.1 Planctomycetota bacterium
AGAGTCGGGCATTGCGGACGGCTGGAAAGACAGCGTAGGTCAGAGACGGACACTGCACACCTACCCAGCAGTTGTCGCGTCAATCCGGGAGCGATCTCGGCTGACCTATTCCTTTAGGGTGTTGGGTTACTTATGGGAATGGAGATATTGGAAATGCAAATCAGAAGTGTGTTTGGGTGCTGGTTATCTATGGCGGTGGCCGTGGGGTTCTGCCCGGCTGTTCTTGCTCAAGATTGCTCCGATGCTCAGTGTGCGCGAAGTCCATCGGACAAACTAGCCGCTAAGGTGCTCGCCGTTGGTGTTGCCTTGGCCGAAGTGCCCGTGCAAGCTGCCGAACGATTTGTGTGCGAGTCTGAGTCTCTTCGTTCTCTAAATTGCTCAGGCCAATCCGCAACGAACAATGTTGTTCGAGAGCCAGTAAGCCGTTGGCACCCACTTCGAGCGAAGTGCTCGGTACGCCGTCTTCGCAATTGAGCGAGTGACGAGCTAGGAGCGTTCTGAAAAGGACGCATTCTGCAAGAAACTTCTTCTCTTCCTGTTTAGCCGGGATGCTGATTGCCCAATCGACAATCAGTGACGGTTCTTCGTTTCAATTTTTTTGAGGTACTAATGATGGCAGACGATACCAGCAAGCAATCCGCAGCAACCACGACCGCTGTAAAACCAGAGCAGCCGAAGAAAACCAGCTTGACGATTCGGCAGCATTTAGAAACCGATGCATTTAAGCAGCAGTTGGCAATGGTCCTTCCCCGTCATTGTGACCCGGAGAGAATGGTCCGTATTGCCATCACCGCCCTGACCAAGACTCCGAAGCTTGCCGAATGCGATCAAGCGTCGTTCTTCCGGTGCTTGATGGATCTCTCCCAGTGGGGCCTGGAGGCCGATGGACGGCGGGCTCACCTGATCCCCTTCAACAATACCAGGGCGGGTATTGTCGAGTGCCAACTGATCATCGACTACAAGGGGCTCGTCGAACTGGTAATGCGGTCCGGGGATATCGCCTCGATCCATGCCGACGTTGTTTGCGAGAACGACGAGTTCGAAGTCAATCTCGGCAAGGTGACAGTGCACAAGATCGACTACCGCAAGCCTCGGGGGGCAGCTTACGCATTTTGGGCTCGCGCGGAGTTCAAAAATGGAAATCAAAAATGCGAGGTGATGACCAAGATGGAGGTCGATGCAATTCGTGCTCGATCACGCGCCGGATCTGCGGGGCCCTGGATCACGGATTTCAATGAGATGGGAAAGAAGACCGTCTTTCGCCGACTCACCAAGTGGATCCCCCTCTCAGCGGAGATTCGCGATGCGATCGATGCCGACTTTGATCGGCTCCCTAACGCAAGCGAGACTCCAGTAAGCCAGCCTCGCATCGCTAGCCTGGACTCGCTAACCGAAGCTTTCGCCTCGAAAGAGGTTCTCGTTGAACACCAACCACTTAGCGCAGGGTAGCTCCATGGCAAACGAACAAATGACAACTGGGGACCTGCTTCAATGGGCAGAGTCCCGTGTGCGGAAAAGCGACCCGGATACCAGCAAGCAAGCTGCCGATGGGATCGCTTTAATTTTTAACCAACTCGAATCTGAGTTCATGGCGGCTCTGCACGAGCTAGCTGAAGCAACAAGCAATGAAGTAGCGGCAAAGGTTGCGGGAAGCAATTTTGCACGCCGCAATTCGATTCGGCGACGGGCCTCTGACCTGGTTGCCAAGCATGCGATTGAAGAAGCAGGGATCCGTCCGTGCGAGGTCACCGGAAAGAAAGCGACCGTCTATAGGGTCTGCGGTACGTGAGGTTTGCTCTTAGGGAATGAAGCGGTAGGGGTAGCGTTATGGGTAAGCGTGTGGGGTTTTGGTTTTATACGGGTGACTGGATGAAAGATCCGGAGCTTAGGTTTTGCTCGATTTTTGCTAGAGGTTTGCTTGTCGATTTGCTTTGCTTGATGTTTGAAGCAAAACGACAAGGAGAGCTTAGCAAACCAGACGGCTCTCCACGCAGTGATGAGGAGATCGTCGATTGCGTCTCCGGCTCAGACCGTGCGACGAAGCTGGCTGCACTAAAGGAATTGATTAACTCCGGTGCACTGAAAAGGGATGAAAACACAGGGGTTTTGTACTCCTCTCGTCTAAGGGAGATCGCAGGAATAACCAACGCACGAATCAAATCAGGTAGCAAAGGTGGAGCAAACACTCAAGCAAAACTCAAGCAAACCGTCAAGCAAACCGTCAAGCAAAGTGAGCAGCAAAACAGGGGGGTTACGGTTACGGTTTCTGATTCGGTTTCTGTTTCGGATACGGATACAAGTATTCACTCACACCAAGAAGAAGAGGTTTCTGTTTCTATAGAAGAAGCTTTGGAAACTTTGCAAATCGATTCGAATCCGGAAGTATCGGAACCGCTCCTGACTCCCGTGATCAACAACATCGCGCCTGACCTGGGTAAGGCGTTCCGTCGCTGGCTCTGCTTCCGCCATGCGATCGATGGCCAGTGGATGCCCGCGATTCGCCAGGAATTGGTTTTGATGGACTTGGTTCGCGTTGGGAACATCCCCAAGGCGATCTCCGATCTTGAGTTCTCGATTCGGCTCGGTGCGAAAAACATCCTCGACTCAAACCGTAATTTCCAGAAGCCTGATCAAGAGGCTTTGCGTTCCTACGGTCAGCGAATCGCAGAAGCTACGGGAATATAAACCCATGACGCAAAACGAATCGGAAGACTTCATGAGGGAAGTGGTGTTTGTGGCCTTCCCTGCCGCAAGGCAGTTCGTGCTACTGAACTCATCGAACCCCAAAGGGACTGTCGAGCAGCAAGCCAAGGCCTTGCTAAGCGTGTCATTTCAGGAAGCGATGTCGGTTGTCGATCGCTGGGTGCGGGGGGAATTGCCCGCTCCGAACGGCAAGGAGGTCGAATCGATCTCGCTGCATCTTCGCGCAACGGTCATGCAAGATCGCGCGGTTCTCGCTCGCAGTAAGCCACTGGGCGAGATCCGCGAAAAGGGTCCGGGGTGGAAGTCCAACGAGGACATTGCCCCGTACTACGCCCGAATACTGAAAGTCACCGAGCAGCTCCGAGAAGGCACGATCGACCTGGACACCTTTCGGGCAATGCACAAGCAGATTGTCGCCGAGCACCAAAGTGCCTACGAGGCGCGGCAGAAATCCAGAACAGTTCCATCCGCACCGGGTCTGTCCCAAGAATTCCCAAGTACAAGCAACGGAGTATCAGCATGAGCGTCATTGAGTTTATTGTTCCGGCAGTCCCCATTGCACTTCCGAGGAAGCGCAGCCGAGCTTTTCGGGATCGGTTGGGTAGCTTGCGAACGCAGACCTACACTCCCACCGCTGATAAATCGAATGCACTGAAAGCCTTGATTGCCATCTCGCTATCGCAGGCCTACCAAGGCCCTCCGTTTACCGGGCCGATTGGACTCGATGTGGACTTCGTATTCGAGCGACCGCAGTCGAAGGTCTGGAAGACTAAAGCTATGCCTAGAGACTGGAAGTCAACCAGTCCTGACCTGTCGAATCTCGTCAAGCTGGTCGAGGACGCGCTCAACAAGATCGCCTTCGTAGACGATGCACAGATCGTAGATGGGCGGAATCGCAAGCTGATTGCCAACGGATTAGAGCAGCCGCACCTACGGGTGAGAATTTATCGCATCGACTATTTAGCCGAGGCGAACGAAGGTGAATCCTAGGGTGTTGGTTTCTTACTGATGCTCTTAGGTGAGGGGTTTACTGATGCTGAATTTTTTGGAATTAGAAGATGGGGTCTTTCAAGCAACGAGTCTTTCAAGACGCGGGGCGTATGTGGTGGTCAATCAAGGGGACCACTGGTCGATCGACTCTCCGACCTGCGAGGTGGAGTTTGGCAGAAGGCAACGCTCACTGGAGCGAGCCTTCGAGGTTTGTGAAGAGGTAGAGGTTGAGTTGGAGCAAATCGACGAAGCGGCAACTCGTCGGAATTGGGCTGAGGTCTACTCGTTGGAGCGACGTTGGCAAGAAGCGTAATTGTTTATCTGTTTTGTTTTTCATTGGGAGGTAGGTTCCATGGCGATTGAGATTGAATCGAATGTGCTTGAAGCAGAGTTTGAGGTTGTAGGGGGCAATAAGCAAAAGGCATTAGCGGAATACGGAACGCTGGTATCCGATGCCGTGCTCGCCGAGTACCGCGAGAGGTTCTCCGGTCTTTCGGCTCAGACGAAGGAGGGATACGAGGAT
>JBJONT010000133.1:0-12693 GCA_046051705.1 Planctomycetota bacterium
CGAACATGGGCTCTTATTCCAGCCCTCGCGCTACTTCAAACCTTGCATCGAACAATTCCCTTAGTCGAGGTCTTACAGATAAAGACCCTAGTGCCGTAAACTCAGGTGTCACCACGCGAACTTGGAAGCTTCCCGCGAATATCGTTGTCTTCTCCGTAGCTTGGCTCGATGAAATCGCTTCCGATTCGCTCGACGAATCTTTCGATGAAACGAGTGCGAGTTCTACAGCCGAGCAATCCACCGCAAGCAACTCCTTTTCCTCTGGAATCGAATCGCGTACCTCGGGAGCCGATGGATACTCAGGCGCAAACGATAGTTTTGGGGAAACCGAAACTGGTTCCTCAATGAGCTGGTGCCTTCCGATGAGCGCTGAAGGACGTGGTCGCGATGCGGAAATCACCCTCTTCGACACCAAAGCTCGTCAGACTATCACCGTTTCATTCACCGCTGCGACGGGTGAACTCGAGGTTATTCGATGATTCGATTGGCTAGGTCGCGTTACGCATTCTCCCTCCTGGAAGTTATGATCGCGACGGCCATTCTCGCTGCAAGCGCCATGGTTTTGCTCTCCCTCATCTCGTTAGGGACTCGCTTCGGCAGCAAAGCGGAAACGCGAATCGGTGCGTTAATACAAGCTCAATCCATTATGGATGAATCGATCCTTGCGGTTCAAGCAGGCAGCGATCAAGAATCGTATTCCGCCGTGCTACCAGGTGTGCAACCGCGAAGCTACCGTGTGGTTATCGAACCGATTCCGCTCGCCGATCCCACGGAAATCTCTCCCTCCGCTATCCAATCACTCGCTACCCAATCTTCGCCACAAAGCAACCCGTTCAACACGCCGTTCAGCCCACCCTCAGGTACCACTGCTGCAAATCCCGATAACGCTTCAAGTCCGCCACAAGCGAGCGAACTGGTATCGATAACCGTTGAACTTTTTGATTCAGCGAACACAACTGTTTCGAGCGGTCCAGAAGCCGTACCTCTCGTGCAATTGAAACGCTTGGTGCGGCGTTCTCCAAGAATAGATGCTGCGCAAGGGGTCAGTCAAAGCAATCCGCAACGGACCAGCTTACCGTCCAGCCGCAGGCAACAATGACGCGATCACTGCACCAATTTACAAATCGAAATTCGCATTTGAATCAGACAGCGATACTCCGGTTTGACTTCGCTTCGCCATGTGCTCGACGCGCGTACACAATTCTTGAGTTGATGATCGCCCTCTCACTGCTCTCCGTTTTAATGCTGCTGGGCTGGGGAATGATGGAATCCTTGCAGCGATCCCAAGAACGCAGTTGGAAGTTAACGCAGCGGGTTCGCGTGTTGAGGTTAACACGTAACTGGCTAAGCAACGATCTTGACCACCTTGCAAAAGGACCCGCCCAAGGTAGCTTGGCCAATGATCCTCTTGCCGGATCCGTGAGTTTTGAAGGAGATATTTCTGGGTTCATCGCCTCCGTCGTTCCTTCACTTGATCCAATCCCCTTCCTCCAACGCCTTGGAGAATCCGACGCATTAACCTCTCCCAACGGCTCCCTCCAAGACTTATCGCTTGAGTCCATGACAAGCACGGCAGAAGATGCAGCTATGGAGCAATGGAAAAGCTCCATCTGGGGCTCAGGTATGATCGACGTGGAATATCGACTGGAACCTGTTGAATCGGCTCCAGATTCTCAACCCATAGCCGAAATCCAAGATCCTGATTCGATCCAATATGAACTAGTGCGACGCGAATGGATACCACAATCTTATTTCGACACGTACTTGGCAGCTAATCAACCGACTAATGGAATCCAAACGCCGCGACTCTCTCGCCGTGGATCATCCGGAGATTCCTCAACAAATAGTTCGAATCCACCGCGCGGTACAAACCTTGAATCGCTGATCGATGACGAATCGGAATCGATCCCCCCCTTGAATGAAACGCGACTCTACGGTGTGGTGAAACCCAAGTTCTACTTCTCGGACGGGAACTCTTGGTTATCGGAATGGAGTTCCTCCACTCAAGGAGGCTTGCCTCGTGCAGTGGCAATTACTTTCGATTTCCCACCCACATCGGAGTTCAAAAAACCTCTTCCACCTCCCAAAGACTCGGAGAGTGATTCCTCTGAAACCGATTCAGAAGAGATGGAAAACCCACTTTTCGACCCTGAAACCAACGCCGCCCGAGAGATGCTCGAACCCAATTCCGGAAACGAAAGATTGATGGATATCTCGGAGAGCACTTACGTCATTATCGTTGAAACGGGACGAAGGGATCGAATGCCCATTTCGAATTCCTCGCAGCCAAATCTTGGAGGAATACGATAATGCCAAAAGCATCCAAGATCCAACATCTGAACACCGCTAAACGAGTCCCCCCTAAACGTCTAAACCGTAGAGGAATGGCGTTACTCGTTGTTGTGGTCTTAGTGATGCTAATCTCGCTCGCAGCCTACCGATACTCCTTCGAAATGGAGAATGAATATCGCGTGACTCGCCTGCAAGAAGAACAAGTCCAGGCTCGATTGACGGCACTGAGCGGTGTGGAGTTCGCCGCCGCATTTCTTGAACAACCACTTGCGATCAGAAACACGCTTCTTAATGGAACCAATCCCGAGAAAATTTTCTCGCGATCTATTGAAGAAGACTCCACGCGGTTGAACTCGCAGACTGACGATGAATCATCTTGGCAGTTTGCTATCCTTGGACGCAAGCAATCCTTCGGATCGAACGATACCGCATCTGTGTCAGGCGATGGCCCCAACGATCTATCGCAAGGCTCCATCAAGAACTGGAAATGGGGCTTCGAAAGTGAGGGAGGAAAGCTTCACATCCCTACGTTGTTGAAATGGAATCAACTACGACCGGGCATCGCAAGAACGATTCTGCTTCAACTACCCGATGCCGACGAAGAGTCAGTCGATGCTTGGCTTGCGCAATTCGGCGTACGAACTGTTGCCGCTGTCGCTCAAGATACACTGGCTCAAGCAAGCTCGAGTGGTTTACAGTCCCCAACGCAGCGCAAACAACGCACAGAAGCAGCAGACCGATTGCGACTTCGATGGTTCGGTGGTGACCTTGATCAAAACTACCAAATCGATCCATGGGAGGACGCTTTACTTGGCAAGCTTCTCGTTGACCCTACCGGATCATTGAACGCAAACCCTATACTAAGGGATCTCTCTAAACTCAACTCAACTGCTGCGAACAATTCAAATGCCACGGGAGAGAACCTGACCGATGCTACTGCAGAGCAAAGCGGCAACGCATGGAAAGGGTACCTTAGTTGGGTCCAGGGGGAACGAAATGAGAAACCAGACGGCAAACCTAAAATCGCTCTCAATCAACCGGACTTGCGTAAACTTCATCAAGAACTTAGCCAAGCACTGTCGGTAGGCCAAGCCAACTTTATCGTTGCAATGCGACAGTACGGACCGGGAATTGGAAATCGCACAAGAACCGGATCCAATGCATCGAACTCGAATCGCAGCGCCCTTGCGCCAAACTCTCGCCTTCCTATCGATGGTTCCGGCAGACCTCGTTCGCAGTCGGGACAAAGTCCTTCAACTCGAGCGAGCTCATCAAAAGCATCCGTTACTGCTGAGCAATGGACTCCAAACTGGCAGGATCCTCCCAGATACCAACTTACCTCTGTTCTGGAAGTAATCGACGTCAATTTGGACGCGAGTCCAATCGGTGGCGCGGCGCGATCTGCAAGCACTTCGCAAAGCGCAAATTCACCATCAAGTTCAGCAGGTGGTTCAGGCACACAAGGCAATGCAGCTTCGCAAGGGAATTCCATCACGAGTCCGTGGGCAAGCGGAACTCCGGAGTTCCGATCATCCATCAGGAAGCTGCTTGACGAGACCACGCTTCAGCCCCAACCGATCATCGAAGGGCGGATTGATTTCACGACGGCCCCTGCAATCGTTCTTGCCGCGGTGCCAGGAATCGACCCTGCCCTAGCCCAAAAAATAATTCAAACGCGTCAGGAAGCCGCGCTGCGTGGCCCAGAGGAATCGATTGAAACGATTGCTTGGCTTATGGAGAAAGGTTTGGTCGACGCACGCAAACTCGTAGAGCTCGAACCGTTTTTAACGACCAGAAGCGACGTTTTCTCATTACAATCGGTAGGTTTCCGGGATGAAAAGAGTCCGGTATTTCGATGTACCGTTGTGATCGATGCGAGGCAAATTCCAGCACAAGTTCGCGATGTGCAAGTGTGGCACCCCTGGGATCGCGGTTTTTCAGCAGAATCCTTACAACCCGGCGTTCAATGAACCCTTTCGAGAAACTCTCCTTTCTTCCCCGGAAATCCTCGCCGCAAACCTTTAGCGGACGTGTCGCCATTGTTCACTGGGATCGTGACTCGGTCTCCTTCTTCGTCCTGACTCCAAACTCCAGAAGCGTTAAAAGCACAGAACTCGGTGCTTTAAGCCTCGTGGCGGAATCTACCGAAAGTACCGATTCGACCGGCGAAGAGCCCAAGCGATTGAAACCGCTGTCAGTCCTAGCCGATCACTTCAAAACGCAAAAGATCGCCGTTAAAGGAATTGTCGTTCTACTCTCGCGACCCGAGCTAGATCTCCTCCCATTGAATCTACCTCCCGCCTCCGCAGAAGAACTTCCCGTCCTAGTTGCCGCCGAAGTCGAACAACAACAAGGCGAATCCCAAGTACCTCCAATCGTCGATTTTTACCTCGTCCCCGAAATTCCCGGCGATGGCACAAACACCACTTCAGGACAACAAGTATTTGCTTTCGCCCTGAGCCAAAACCAGTTGGCGTCCATCCAAGAACAATGCAATGAAGCTGGTCTAAAGCTTCTTGGAATCGGTTCAAGACAACTTGCACCTTTGCGGATTCTCAAAGAAGTTTCCGTCGATGCGGATTCCATGGTCGTTGCTGTACACCTCCTTGCTGGTGAAGCAGAGATCGCGATTTGTTACGGCAAAGTTCCAGTACTGTTGCGAACCATTCGCTACAGCTCCGAAGACGCAGAGCGAGTCGCAGAACAGATAGACACCGAAGCGAAACGCTGTCTGACGCTCTTACCCTCAACGGTAACCGATCAACCGGTCTCTTGGTGTATTTTCGTCAACAGCGAATTCGCTCGAAGCGTCGGCGAAGCGGTCGAGCAGCAAGACCAAGTCTACGTACAATGGGTCGACCCATACTACGGATGGAATGTTACAGGCAACCCAATCGAGCTTAGCGCAAAATCGGCTGCGAACGCTGGAGCAGCCCTCGACATCCTAAGTCAATCGTTACCTGTTAATTTGTTAGCCCCCAAACGCCCGCCAAAACCACCGAATCCTTGGGTGCGTTGGGGAGCCATCGGAGGGCTCGGTGTTGCGTCTGCCTCCGTCGCAGGATACTTCTTGCTCACAGACATCTGGGACCTGCAATCTGAAGCGAAATCATTGGACTCGAACCTTCGCAATGAAGCGAAAGTTACTTCGAAGTATCAAGAGAAAGCTGACCAAGTCACAACCGTTGAAGCTTGGCTATCCGATCAAGTTGATTGGGTCGCTGAACTCTCAGATCTTGCATCTCGTTTGCCTGACGGCCAAGAAGCGACCGTGCGGCGACTAAGCGGCTCAGTCAATGCTAAAGGAAGTGGATCGATCGACCTAGCGATGCAAGTCCGTTCCCAAGAAATCATCTCAGATCTCGAAAACCGTATTCGAGGTGCAAAATACACCATCATCAGCAAACAAATCACGCAGAACCCCGATTCCCAAGAGTACCCTTGGCAATTCGAATCCCACATCGAATTCCCTCTGACGGCTCCAGGTCTCCGACGATTCGAAGCCGTCGAAACGACCGAAAAAACAAAACCCGAGAAACCAGCCGCCTCAACCGAGAAATCTGCTGAACCTGTTGAGCCTCAAGCGACCAGTGAAACTCCAGTGCCTCCCCCTCCCAGCATACAATCTCCCTCAACACAACCACCGGGCGTTCCTCCTACCGAATCCCCCACTGAACCAACCAATCAATCAAACAATCAATCAACCGTTGTTCCCGCTGAGGTGAAGTCATGACTCCCACCATGAAATGGTTGCTGATTGCCGGCGGATCGGTCTTTGGACTCTATGGAGCAGACCAACTCTATCGTGGCTGGATTGAAGAGCCCAGACAAGAACTTACTGCGAACATCGATAAGCTCTCTAACGATATTCAAAAAGACAATCAGACGCGGTTCGCTGCGCAAAAAGCTGCGAAACGTCTCGATGAGTATCAGCACCGCGCCCTTCCAGCTGACCCAGCCATCGCGAAATCACTTTACCAGCAATGGTTGCTGGAAATGGTCGACCGCTATGAACTGGCCTCTGCAAGCGTCGACGCATCACAACCAGCCCCGATCGAAATCAAATCACGCACCAAAAAAGGTAAACGCGTTCGCGTCGGCCATCGCATCGATTACTCCGTCAGAGGACAAACAACACTGACGAAACTAACCGCCTTTCTCGATGCGTTTCGCCGCGCCAGCCACCTTCAGAAAATTCGCTCTGTAAGCCTCAATCCACTTGGAAATGATGGTCGCCTCGATGTGAATCTCAGCATCCAAGTCCTCTGCTTGGATGACGCAGCATCCGATTCGGCATTGAGCGATTGGATCATAACCGAAGAAGCATCCGAACAACTCTCCCAAGGAGATGTACTGGTACAACGTAACCCATTCGCAAAAGGGTTCGCAAAAGCTCTCCGCGATATGGAACTCAAAGCGATCACGGTCAATCGACAAGGAGCTACCCAAGCTTGGTTTAGCACCAATGCGAGAGGTAGAATTGAGAAGGTAGAAGCGGGTAAATTAATCCCAAGCCCGCTGCATGAAATCTTAGTCGCGACGATTGATACGGATCGCGTGTTGATTCGATACAATGATTCAGAACATTGGATCAAGCTAGGGGAATCGATCGGAGAAGTCGTCGAGCCGGCCAAAGCCAATGACATTTCAGATCCATCAACGACACAACCTACAGGTATTCAATAACTCATCTCGAACTACGCGAGAACAACGGTTCATCCACAATACGCAAACACCTGAATACAAGATCCTACCGATGAGACGAAAACCGAACCGACTACGAAGCTTACTTTTGCTCTCCACTTCGTTCCTAGGTGGTACTTTTTTCAGTTCGCAACAAACCTTTGCACAGCTCATCGGAAATCGAACCGTTGGAAACGCACCAGGAAATATCCAACAAACATCACCATCGGCGCGGGCCGGTTCGGGCTCCTTCACGAATGC
The DNA here is from genome assembly GCA_046051705.1 of Planctomycetota bacterium. Classification (GTDB taxonomy): domain Bacteria; phylum Planctomycetota; class Planctomycetia; order Pirellulales; family Pirellulaceae; genus JBKCUI01. The sequence continues at coordinate 7,237 of JBJONT010000133.1, forward strand.
ATCGGCGAACTCCGGTCCGATCGGCCCGAATGGACTAAGCGTTGGTACTAACCCAGGCGGCGGTATCCAAGCCAACGGAAGATTCGTTCGAGGGAATCGCCAACGAGGGGACTTCGTCGGCTCGAACCGAACCGACTTAAAAGGCTTCGTCGGAGCAACCCAAGCAGTCGGTACTGGCAATGTTGCCTCGCCGACTACCAATCTTCGGCTGGAGACAAGTTCGCAAAGGGTCAACCGTCCACTTCCACCGTTGCCCAAGAAAAGTATGTACTATCCAAAGCTTGTCCTAGACGACAGCGAGCAGGATGCCGCAGAAGTGATCCGCAGCCCTGAATTTCGAACCGAAGTACAAGATCGCTTGCGGCGAGCTGGCTATCCAGATATCGAACTACAAATGGACGCAGGTGTAGCGGTCTTACGCGGCAGAGTCGCTTCACAGCGTGAAGCCGAGCTGGTTGCAACCATGCTTAGCTTCGAACCTGGTATCTCCCAGATTCGAAATCAAATTGAAGTTAAAACGGCAGTGCGAAAACACCCCTAAGTCGATAATAGCCGAGCAGGTCTTTGCGTTCCAGTAAGCCACGGTTGGGAAAACCTAAGCAAGCGAGTTGCTGCAGTTTTCGAGCTATTGAGTATCGTCTTTGCCGAGAATCTGATCGATTAGCTCGTCAATACTCTCGGAAGCGAAGTCCCATTCGCCCTCCCAGATATCCTCAAGCTCAGACTTCTTCGGCGGCGCGATCCGGGTCGAGTTATCGTGCAAAAGCTTACCAACAACATCGTACGAGACAGTTTGTTGCATTGGTCCTTCGAGCAGGCTAATTACATCTCTTACTTCGACAATTCGGTTGAAATTCGCAGGTTCTAGTACGACAAATGGAGCGGCCTGATCAACGTTTCGAGTATCAAAAATCGCTTCACCTTCCCCCCTTCCTTCGCCTCCCTTAGTTGAATTCGTATTGAGGTAATCGATCACCGCCAACGCATCCAAAGGTGTCACCCACCCATCTAAATTGACGTCATATGCGTATATGGGGGAATCGGGTCCAACAGGCAAAGAGGCACCGCTGCGATTCAACGTATCTATCACTGCCAAGACATCCAAAGGCGAAACCGAATACTCAAGATTCGCATCAAGTAGCATCTTGTGCACACGAATCGGGTCACCTTCGAACGAACCAAAGCGGGTCAAAGATGGGTCGAAACCTGTGGCATCAGCAATTCTCGACTCGTCTTTAAGAACCAAGGTGATCGTTCCGTCACCCACTCCCGTATTGACAACTACCCTGTAGCTTGATCCCCTTCCTTCCACGCCCTCAATCCGTGCACCTGTGACGCGATCCGTTTCGAGAATGAAATCTTCTGAACTCACTCCTAAGACAGGCTCTCGGAATTCGACGTTAAAGACCACCGTCTGAGCGTTGGAAATTGGATTGCCCGCAGGACCTATCGAAGTAACAAGCCGAGGCAACATGTTCGACGCTACAAGATTACTTGTCATCGGCGTTGGAATCGATTCATAAGCTTGGAAGTAAATCTCTTCGCTCGCGAATTCCGCTGGAACATCGAATACCACTTGAGATTGCCCTGAAGTATTCGCTGTTGACTGAGCAAAAAATACGGGGTTCTCAATATCCAAGAGAAGCTCAGGCGATGCGATCTGGTATTGCCCAGTTTGAGTACCCCAAGCCCATACCAAGACACTACCTGGAGTAGCATCCGTCAGACTTAAGACAAACTTACCCGGTGCTTGCTCTGTGCTAACCAACCACAGCGCACCAATGTTGACACGAAGCGTACCAATAAGGTCGTCGTGAAGGGCGTTTCCAACAGAATCTCGAATCGATTCCGGAAGGATCCTGATTGAGTAGAGTCCGTTATCGGATCGGTCCCAACCAGCCCCAGGTGCCTTGACTCGGTAAGCGACAACCTGCGAGAAGCCATCCAAAGATGGTACGACGCGATCAAAAATCGCTTGCTCTCGGTATCCATTGGGTCCCGTAATGAACAAAGCGTGTCCGCTTTCCTGAATCATCGAGCTATCCAGGCTCGTAAGACCGCGATAGGTAACCACAAATACCGCATCCTCAAGCGTGGCTTGACTCACTACCGAAACACTTGAGGACGCGCTCAGGGTAACCGTATTGTGATTGGTTATTCCTAGGAAATGAACGGGAAGATGCTCACTGGTAAACGACCACTTTCCAGCACCCGAAACAGGGTCTCCATCGCCGATAAAGTGATTGATTGCCGCACCAAGCGTACCGGTAGTGTCCAAAGCGAATTGGTTCGATTTCCCAGCAGTACCATCGATCGTGTACTCCGTCGTCAAACTTGGTTTGACCACCAAATTGCTCGAACCGGGTGCACCTAACAGATGAAGTCCAACGACGCTCGCGTCATATTTGAGCCTGGTAAATTGGCGATTCTGCATCGTTGCGCTCGGGTTGTTTGCAATCTCACTCGAAGTGATCACATACCCAGCCTTCAATGCTTGGCCCGCTCGATCGATGGCGTTGGAATCGTCCAAGTAAATGCGATCAGATCCACCACCACCGATATACTCAATTGCACCCCTTAGCCTATCCAAACTACCATCGCTTAAACCATCAGAACCAATCCAGACAAGGTCGTCTCCACTGCCACCAAGGATACGAATGGAGGGAGCATTGATGAGTCCGGCCAATGTCAGTTTGGTGTTGGGGCTTGTTCCGGCTTGTAGCGTGTGTCCGCTTTGTAGTACCACCGCTCGGGCGCGTACCTCGCTTCCGAGTGCAAGAAGCACATCGCTATAGGCTTGAAGGACCACCTTTCCGTTGGGGGCGGTAATCAGCGAGTTGGTTCCAAGCAAAATACTTTGCTGCGGGGCAGGTGGATCCAGCACCACATCTCCTTGCGAGGAGGTAACGGTACCGATATTCAAATCGCCGCTTACGGTATTGATATAGATATCGTCAACCGCTGATGCGCTGACCTCACCGCTGATGCCTACCAAAATCGGAATCCCAACAACGCCCACGCTTCCTTGATCAGCTGTTAAGTTCAATGTCTGCGCGACAATATTGGCAGGTGCATTCTGCAAGTCTGCGGCATTCACAAAGTAGAATTCTCTGATTGTTTGCGTTGATTCAGTGCCCCCATCGCTTCCGGTAAATCCAATCCAAGCTGCCGTACCACCTAGCACTTCCGAGAGATCCACCCCAGTGTAAGTATGGGTGTAGGTGGAACCAGAATTCATATCCGTCAAGGTCTCTGTCAACGTCTGCGCGTTGGCATCGTAAGAGAGCTGTACCAATATCGAGTTGCCACTAGCTGGATTCACCGGAGATGTACTGTTGTAAGTCTGCGAGGTATCCGTGGTCACAAAATTGGTACCTTGAACGTGCCCGTTATAAATATTGATTTGATACGCGGCTTTCGGGCCGGTGATTCCAACATAACCAAGTGCTCCACCTGAATCGCCAAGAGCATCGAGGCCTTCCGTCTGAAAGACCAATGCGATCCCGTCAGCGACATTATTCGGCGTGTGTGTCGACGGACCCGCTTGGTAAATAAAACTCGCGAAGAAACTATCGGTTGAAACTTGTTGATTGAACCAAGCACTTCGGGCTTGGTTTCCTAGCGTGTTGTCCGTAAGCGTCAACACGTTGTTAGAAATCGGGGTGGAACTGATTTCACTGTCGTTGTTGACGGTCCAATTCTGACCATTGCCACCAAAGCCATAGAGAGTTCCGTTTCCACTATTGAGAATATTTCCCTCTGCACTAAGGGTAACGGTCCCTTGGTTGCTCAGGACTCGTCCCAGATACAGATTGCCAGAGGTTTGGGCTAACGCGATATTATTGGAGGCCACCGCGTTGAGAACACCCCCGACGTTCATCTCAATCGGAAGCTCGACAGATCCCAAGCTACCTCCTGTTTCGAGATTCAGATTGTTTGCCGTGATTTTGGCTACACTCGTAGACGAAGCGTAGACTACCAAATCGCTGACGGTCTGCATCGAGGTAGCCCCACCGTCTCCACCGGTGAACCCGATGTAGATGGGCGAATCGCCAAAGAGGGTAGCGAAATCGATATCGGTGTAGCTTGTCGAGTACTCGGATCCGGTGACCAGATCGGTAAGATTGGCGGTAACGGTTTGCGTTGACGAATCGTAGTCGAGAACCACACGAATAGAGTTTCCGCTGGCGATATTGACCGAACCGGTTGCTTTATAAGTGCCCGAGGTATTCGTCGTTACAAAATTCGCACCGGTGGTGTTGGGTGAATACAGATTGAGCTGGAATGCTGCGGTGGGCCCTGGGATTCCAACGTATCCCAAACTGCCTCCAGATTGGCCAAGCGCCGCGGTGCCTTGCGTTTGGAAAACCAAGGCCATGCCGTCCGCCAGAGATTGACCCGCCGGACCTGCTTGATAAGTAAACTGGACGAGGAAATCCCCAGCAGCAATCGGCGAATTAAACCACGCGCTTCTCGCCTGCCCAGTTTGTTGCTTATCCGTAAGAGTCAATACATCGTCGGTGATCGGCGTCGAGGTAATGGAACTATTGCTATTGGTTGTCCAACCGGTTCCCGATCCGCCAAATCCGCGAGTCGATGCGAATCCCGGAACTAAGGATTTACCGGACTTGATCGTTACATCCTTGCCCTGAATCGAACCGAAATCGATATCTCCGCCAATTTGGAAGATCTCGATCGTGTCGCCCGCCGAAGCCGAGAGGATACCTTTGGAAACATCGAGTACCAACGGCCTTGGAGATGTCACCTGGATGCCGGTTATGGTCACTCCTTGAGGTTCGTTACCGATCGAATAGAAAATGGTTTCGCCTTGAGCATTGGTCGCAACGACTTGGATTTCCCCAGGATCGCTCACATCGGCGATCGCAGCGATCTGAGCGGCAGTGAGGGTTCCTCCCTGAAGATTTGCGATCGGTATAACGACCGGTTCGCTACCCTTTCCAATATTCGATGCAGCCGAAAGTGCGACGACTGGTGCGACGATATTTGCAATCGCAGGGACGCTCGGTTCTCCTGGAGCCGGCAACAGAGCATCCCGCTTGATTGCTGATACGAGTTGACTATCCGATAACACGGCACCTGTAGATAGAGCGGTGATCTGCTGGGATGTCGCTGCATATGCAAACGAGGGGTTGTAGGACACAAAGTCCGGTTGGCTCAACCAACTCGTCGGCAGGTTCGAATTCAACACATTGATTGCGTTTTGGTAAAGCGCATTGGCGTAAGCTTGAATCTGACTGGTGCTTGGATTGGCAATTCGCAAGGCCAAGCTTGCCGCATTGGAAAACTGTGGTACTGAGGATGGAAGCAGGGCAAACGATTGCCCAGCAATTCCGCCCGTCAGTAGCGAACCATCGACCGAAAGACTTTGAGCAAACGAACCGCTGATTAGCCAAGGACTCGATGATGTCCCTTGCCCCGTAACCACGACGTCCTCCC
>JBJONT010000134.1:0-3025 GCA_046051705.1 Planctomycetota bacterium
TCGATCAACCCATTCCTCGATTGTTCGATCTTCAAGAGAAAAAACTCATCCCCCTCGAGAACGCTCTCTTTCCTAACCCTTGGTCGATCGACGAAATTCGCTGGGAAGGCGATTCCTCACGCCTGACATTCCTCTACAACCAACGAGGACATCAAATCCTACGATTGGTAGCTGTTGACCCAAAGTCGGGAAACACAAGTTGCTTGATCGAAGAAAACAGCACCACGTACATCGATTACGCCGCGAAAGCTTATCGCGAACGACTCGACGAAACGAATGAGATGCTCTGGGGAAGCGAACGCGATGGCTTCTACCATTTGTACCGCTTTTCTCTGGCCGACGGAAAACTTCTCAATCAAGTCACCAAAGGTGATTGGGTCGTTCGCTCGATCGAACGCATCGACCGCGAAAAGAAACAAATCTGGTTTTATGCCGGCGGAATTGCACCCGAACAAGATCCCTACTTCAAACATTACTGCCGCGTCGACTTCGATGGTAACAACCTTGTGCAACTGACCGATGGTGATGGCACGCACGAAGTCGAAACCTCGCCTAATGCACAATGGTTAATTGACACCTACTCACGGGTCGATATGCCACCCGTTCACGAGCTGCGCTCGGCATCCACCGGAGAGAAAATTCTTGACCTTGAAAAATCCTCCGACGACGGACTTTGGTCGCCAACCAATAAACCCATCCGATGGAGCGCCAAAGCTCGCGATGGCAAAACGGATATCTTCGGCATCATCGTGCGTCCGAAAAACATGGAACCGACTAAGAAATATCCGATCATCGAAAACATCTACGCGGGCCCCCAAGACTCCTTCGTACCAAAATCATTCTCAGCCCTCAACGAATACCATGCACTTGCAGACCAAGGGTTCATCGTCGTGAAAATCGATGGGATGGGAACATCGAACCGCAGCAAAGCTTTTCACGACGTGAGCTACCGAAATCTCTCCGATGGCGGTTTCCCAGACCGAATCCTATGGATGAAATCCGCTGCGAAAGAGTTTCCCGAAATGGATCTTGATCGAGTCGGTATCTACGGCGGGTCCGCCGGTGGACAAAACGCTCTCGCCGCACTCCTCTTCTTCGGCGATTTCTACGACGCAGCCGTCGCCGACTGCGGTTGTCACGACAATCGAATGGATAAAGTATGGTGGAACGAACTCTACATGGGCTGGCCTATCGCCGACCACTACACAGAGAACTCCAACGTCGTCAACGCTCACCGTCTCCAAGGAAAACTGCAACTCGTCGTCGGAGAACTTGATACCAACGTGGATCCTTCAAGCACCCTGCAAGTCGTCGATGCATTGATCAAAGCCGATAAAGATTTCGACCTGCTATACATTCCTGGAGGTGGACATGGCATCGGTTCGTCCCCTTACGGAAAAAAGCGTCGCGATGCTTTCTTCAAAGAACATCTCCAACCCTAACAACCCAATAACGCTCAACAAAGATTCGCGTTTTTAGATTCGAACGAGCAGCTATCAACCATTTAACCAAGCGATCACAAGCAACGATGAACCGAGTATCGCGACCAAAGCAGCGATCACTCCGGCCGTCGAACGGGGCATCGCAGGATACTCCTGCCGCAACGTCCGGGTATCCCGATGATACTCGTACCAAGCCAGTGTTAAAGAAACTAACCCTAGGGCGATCATTGCAATGCCGAACTGCTTCGGACCAATAACCGCCGTCCCACGCAATTGCCCCGCCCCTCCGATATTGCTCAAATCCATTTGAAAAAACTTATACGCCGAAAAACCAAACGTTATCAGCGACGTGGATGTCCTCACCGCGGACATAATCGTCCGCTCATAAGCAACCCGCGTTCGCTCAATGGCTAACCGAGTCGCAGTGTCTAGTTTGGGCTGTTCCGTTTTTTCCAATCGATTCTCCATCTCGGTGTCGATACAGTCTACTTTTTCGGAATTATTCCCGGCGTTGACGCACGCCCACGGCTAGAATAGTCTTGTACTCCCGGGCCAACATCACACCGACTGGTTTAACTATATAACGACAAGTCGGTTGAATCGGATCAGTAGCCCCACAATTCCAGCAATAATTCTCACCATTCGGCCTTACCGAAGCTTTCGTACTCCGCATGTTTCCCATTCGATTTGCCAAGCATAGTTCGCGAAATCCCTGGTGGATTCTCGTCGTCTGGATGTTGGCAGTCCCAGGAGTACGCCCCATCGTCCACCATCACGAGCAACCAACCTCCAATGCTTGCCAGACGCAACTTCTTGAGAAACACCTGAACGCGTTCGAGCACCCAGCAGATCCCAACGAAGAACACATCCATTGGGTTTTCTCCCTCGATGGTTCGGTCGCAACTCCTCTGCCGAACGGAACTTGGATCAGTGGCCCAAGTATCTCAGTACCCGCCGATGCGATCGATGAAGCTTCCAACCAAAGCCTCTATCTGTACAAGACGCTTTGGCAGTTCGCCATGAGCGAACTGCGCTTTTACCAAAGCCCATTGAATCTATTTGTTTCGGACTCGAATACTCAATTTGCCAATTCGCTATGCGACCACGAAAGCCAGGATCGTATTAGCGACGCTTGCTCCGCAGTAAGCCTCTTCTGTATCGCTCGCCTGTAATACGGCAATCATCCCACCGAACTGCACAAGCGTTCCTCGCCGCAGTTCGGAATCTTCTCCAAGGGCGCTGATTGCGTCCCTCGCAAATCACATGCTTCCTCGTCGGCCCGTTCCGACAACCCTAACCTACCCCTCCCCGTTAGCCCTACTTTCGGCTCGTTCATGAACACATTGCAACACGCCCTCCGCGGCTGGCCCTATATCCTCGGCTCCCTCATTCTAGGGGGCCTACTCGGCACTATCACCTGGCGAAACCTTGCCGATCGCGATGCATCCGATCGCGCTCGCACCGCGAACAAACATTCCGAGTCATCCACGACTCACAATTCCCACACGGAGACATCCTCTAACAAACCTGCTACTCTCACCGGCGCCTCAAAGTCAGAGGCACCTCCGAACGATATCCTCTTG
>JBJONT010000135.1:0-6481 GCA_046051705.1 Planctomycetota bacterium
CACCCTACAGCAATACGGATTGGCAGGGCCAGAACAAACTCGCCGAGGTCGCGACGACCTCTTCGGTGTCCAGAACTCCCGCAAGGCCTACACAGGGATGCTCGCCGGGATCCAAGACCCAAGCTTCATCGAGTCGAAACGCAACTCCGAAAAAGAGCTATTCGCGAAACTTGCTGCCGACCTAAAGCTAGCTCCACTTGCACAAGCTTGGGATACCATCCGAGAAATCCAACTCAAGCGCAAAGACTCTCTCCTGAAGTCTGCTTCATTGCGCACGCAGCTATATAGCTTCGCCGAAAAACTTGTATTGATGGCCAGCGAAGATAAAAAACCGAGCAACGAGCGACTCCGTGAATTCCGAGATAGCGCTCGGCAGTCCCTTGAACAAGAACTCTTCTCCGAAGTCCCCGTGTACGACGACCTCGAACGAGCTCTGCTCGCCGACGAACTCTCGCGTTTCATGGAAGACCGAGGTGGAAAAGACCCTTTAGTGCTAGCTGCTCTCGAAGGCAAAAGCCCACGTAGTCGAGCATCGGAAATCATCGCAAACACCAAGCTCTTCTCCGCTTCGGCCCGCAAAGAACTGGCCACGGCAGGACTCGATGGCATCAAAAACTCCCAAGATCCTCTCATTGCCCTGGTTCGGACCATGGAGCCCGAGTACCGCAAAGTCCGTGAAGTAACCGAAGCGATCGACGAGCAAGAGCGCCAAGCGTACGCCAAGGTCACCGAAGCGAAATTCGCAGTCGGTGGCGATAGCGTCTATCCCGATGCCACCTTCACGCTCCGGCTATCCTACGGTGCAGTTTCGGGATATGAAAGCAACGGTAAAGAAGTCCCAGCCCACACCAAACTTGGGGGAGCTTTCGATCACGAAGCATCCCACCTTGCGAAGGACCCTTGGGTCCTACCGAAAAGTTGGCACGCCGCAAAAGATAAACTTCAAGCCGACACGCCTTTTAACTTCGTCTGCACCGCAGACATCATCGGCGGAAACTCCGGATCACCTGTCGTATCCCGCGAAGGCGCAATGGTCGGCATTATCTTCGACGGTAACATCGAAAGCCTCACCGGGGACTTCTATTACACCGATAAGCAATCACGTGCAGTAGCAGTTCACATCGCCGGGGTTCTCGAAGCCCTTCGAAGCATTTACCAAGCCGGCCACTTGGCCGACCAAATGGGGAAATAGTTTGTATTACCTTCAAGCCCTAGCGGCATTCATCCTCTGGGGCATATTTCCACTGTATTGGAAACTCCTTAAGCACGTTGAGGATCCGGTCGAGATCATCGCTCACCGGATCCTCTGGTCTCTTGCGACCCTGATTCTGTGCGTAACGTGGCTTGGCCAATGGCGAGAGATCCGCGAAACCCTCGCGAACCGCAAACGCATAGCTCTCGCAGCCCTTGCAGCCGTCTTAATCAGTATCAACTGGCTCGTCTTCATTTGGGCGGTTCTCAATAAATCGGTCGTCGATAGCAGCCTCGGCTACTTCATGAATCCGCTTTTTAGCGTCATCCTCGGTGTTGTCCTCTTCCACGAAAAACTCGATCGATGGCAATGGGTTGCCGTCGGTATCGCCGCCGTCGGCCTGTTTCTCAGTGCCCTGTCAAGCCAACGGCTGTGGGTCTCCGTCACACTCGCCGCTTCCTTCTCCGCCTACGGAGTTGTGAAGAAACAAACAAAACTCTCAGCCGTTTCCGGACTCGGTATGGAAACAGCGATCCTCGCCCCAATCGCTGTTGGGTATCTGACTCATGCGCTGATCGCTTCAAACGAGATCTATACTTGGAATACCGCTGGACTTCTAGCGCTCGGCGGCCCGATCACCACCATCCCCTTGCTTCTCTTCGCTTCCTCTTCGAAACACGTCCCGTTGGCCATCATGGGGATGCTTCAATATGTTGGGCCTTCGATTCAATTTGCCATCGGTGCATTTCTCGACCGTGAACCGGTCGACCTGTGGCGACTCTCCGGCTTTTGCTGCGTCTGGATCGCACTGAGCCTCTTCAGCCTTAACAGCCTTTTCCGCTGGATCCGTTCAAGATCCTCTACAAAGGACATGACGTTGCAGTAACAAACCGAACGACCCTTCTAAACCGAACTGCGAACTATCTGTTTCCGCGACTTTTCACGAATCTTCTTCAGTTCAAGGCCTTGGATAACTAATTAGCGGGCATGTTAGCTCAACGGTGAGCAATTCCACTTGCCCACCGTCCCGCGCTCTCCCCTCCTTGTCCACCTCCATTCCTTAACAGTCGAAGTCCCGTAATCGACAGAAACAGAACACATGATGTTTCTTACCAAATCTATTCGCGCGTTGTGCCTTGTGCTTTGCGCGGCGCTTCAGCAAGTGACCTCCGAAGCTGGCGTGATTAGTTTCACCAATCGAGACGATTGGCTAGCAGCATTACCGGGAATCGCATCCCCGCCTGATACCTTCGAAGACCTCAACGATTCTTTTTACGTTTCCCCGCTCCGTCGCCAAGGATATCTAGTCAGTGCCACGAGTGGCTTGTACTCTGGGCGAACAAGTTCGAGAGTCCTCAGTACGAACAGTCCAGAACCTTTATCGATCAGAACAAGTAGTCCGATTTTAGCAATCGGGCTCTCCGTGGGGCTTACCGATTTCGACTTCAAACCTTTGACCGGCAATATAGATTTCGAGATTGCAAACGAAGTCATCACCCGGAACACAAGCGGGTTAGTCTTCATGGGCTTCATCTCTACAACACCATTTACAACCTTGAAGATCACGCCGATGATCGTCTCATCAGCATTGTACCCAACGATCGACAACGTCGAGCTCTATCCGGATTCAGGAGTCGCACCGGTGCCTGAACCAGCCACCTTCACCATCTTCTCCGCAGCGAGTTTAGCATTGTTAGCGCGAAGTCGCCTACAACGCTTCAAACGCAAATCAGCCTCCAGCAACTCCAATCCCACAGGCAACCCCGAAGTCACCCCCACGTAATCCCCTCCCTGTCCACCCTCTATCCCCCCCTGCTCTGTCCCCTCCTTCTCTGTTCCCTCTCCCTCTGTGTCTCTGTGCCTCTGTGTTTCAAAAAACTTCTCAGAACACCAATAGAAAAACCCTTGAGCTCATTGAGAACTCAAGGGTTCATTTTTAATCGGGCCGGCGGGATTCGAACCCACGACCTCTACCACCCCAAGGTAGCGCGCTAGCCAGGCTGCGCTACGGCCCGATTTATCCCAGGGATTGTAAACGATCGGCCGTAATCCGCAAACCACAATCCAAAACAATCGCTTCCTAATTTGAAAGGCCAAGCAACCGCCAAGCCTTTCTCCTCGGATAAGAAAATCATTTTAGACGTTTTCAATTACTGAGCGCGAAGACGCTTCTGAACGTCTGTCTCCAAAACGCCGAAGACTTGCTCGTGACGATGAATCGACATGTTCAAAGCTGCCAACAATCGCTTCGCTGTGAAGTAATTCATGATGATCCGTTGCTTGACGTAAATCGGATCCTTCGGAACTCCAATCGGTTGTGGATTGAGACCAAAGTCCACAATAAGCTCTTCTGGGGAGCCAGTCACTCGGCAAAAATTCGCATATAGCGCAATCGCATCTTCATCCTTGACCTGTACCTGCACCACTTGCTGTCCTTGTTGCGCTTCTGCTTGTCCACCAGCTTGTGTTTCGTCGTTCGACATCGTCTAAACTTTCTCTAAAAAAACTTATCTACCAAACCTAACTTATTCTCACAGGTTTTTACCCTGTAACCATCTCTGAGATTCTCTACCACTCTAAAGTTCCAGATGGGAATTGTCCACCACTGCTAGAACTCAAAATTAAATGTTTTCATGAAGTAACGCTTAAGCCGCCAACCCAACGATCGCCAAGACAAATGCACTCGGGATTCTCCCCGATACCCCAGCCGCCGCGGCAAGGATTCGTCATCAAATTCCACCCTCGCTTGATACGATGTACTGATCGGTATCGTGCGGCCCGATTCGTCCATTTTCGTATCTAACGTTCCTCCGACCTGGATCGACAATTGAGGCGGAACCTCTTTGATCTCCGATGCCGAAAAACCGATCACCTTACCTTTGACCGACTCCAAACGAGCCGACTCCAACATCAAACTCACCTCGTCTCCGATCCCCAACAGATCGCGGTCGTGCTGGTCGACGACCATCACCCCCTCCATCTTCCTCTCCGGTCCGACTAAACACAACAAGTCTCCTTCGCTGAAGTAAACTTCGGTGTTCTTCGGATCGAACGGATCCCCAAACCAACTCGGAAGCTGCTCTTGGGCCTTCGCCGCTTTGCTCTCTTCCTTCGGCGGTGCTCGGAACAAAAAGCCATCGATCGGGCTGCGCAATACCAAATTGGCAATCTTCTGATCCAAGACACCTAAGATATTTCGCTTGGCCTCCACATCCTCCAACTGAATCCGCAAGTATTGGACTCGCTCAACATCAGCCGCCGCCGATCGCTCCAAATCCTGCAACTTGATCTGCGCGACTTGCAAATCCCCAAAAGCCCTTGCACGCTGGTACTGTAAATCCAAGTTCTCCAACTCGCAAAGCACTTCTCCACGCTTTACCGCTTCCTGAGGTTGCTTGTGCCATCGAACAAGCTTGCCTGGCACAATCGTTCGGACATCGACCGAACGTGTCGGTTGAATCTCTGTCGGGCAATACACGTAGAACGGCAACGGCAAAAATGCAATCACCGATAAGACCGCTGCCGCAACGGTCAACGAGGTCAAAATATTCCCCCGCTTCATCTTCGATGCCCTCCCAGGCGTTTTCAAAAACTTCACGACTGACATCACTCCCGGCACCACCATCCCCGCCAATCCGGCCACCGCAAAAGCGCGTCCCAAGGACTGAAGCCCATAAGGCTTGAGCACCTGATTCAAAAACATGATGATCCCGAATGCCACTACCCAACGGTAAATGAACGAGCCGAGGGTATAAGCCCCGAACAACAACCGATTCCCTTGCGGTAAAAACGGATTGTCTTGCAACTCCAACCCCAAGCAATTCTTCTGAAACCATCGCTTGAGTATCTCGCTGGCCTTCTGACGCAAATTGGGTATCTCAAGGATATCCATCAAGATGTAGTACCCGTCAAAACGCAACAACGGATTCCCATTGAAGACCACAGTCGAGACCGAACATATAAACATCACACTCAAGCACAGGAAGTGAAACATTCCATCTTCGCTGTACCACCACAGAAATGTCGCAATCGAAGCTAAGATCAATTCGACGTACATTCCCGCCGCGCCGATAAACACACGCTGCCACTTGTTGGGCAACATCCATGAATCCGAAACGTTGCAATACAAACAGGGTGTAAAGACGAGGAACATCAGCCCCATCTCATGACATTCCCCTCCAAACTTCTTGCAACTCAATCCATGCCCAAACTCATGCAACACCTTCACCGACGCCATGGTCAAACCTAACCACAGCCAATTGTTCGCGGCGAAAAATGTTTCAAACGTGGGTAACTTACCTCGAAACTCTTGGTAATTGACCAACACCAACGTAATCGCCGCGAGCCCAAGCAACATCGCGAAGAATAAACACCAAGTGGTAAACAACCAGCCGAACCAAGGAAGCAATCCGTTGAGGATCCGCTCAGGGTCAATGCCCCGAAATCGGATCGCAAACACGTTCGACAACTTCCCGATCAACTCTTTTCGCTTCTTGGTCTCACCTCGACGTCGCAATGGCTTGCCTTGGCCGGCCGCATGCGAGATGACCAACCCACTGCGGTGCAACATGCCAACGAACTGTTGCAAATCCTGCAAACTAATCCGCTGCGGCGCAAACTCCGCTTGAAAACGATCCTTGATCGCTTGCAACGATGTCTCACCATCGAGCATGTTCAAAATCGCGTATTCTTCTTCGTGAAACCGAAAGTAATTAAGCCCTATCGGTTCCTTGACCACCCAGTAAGCCTTGCCGTCATAGCGATGTCGACGCGACTCCAGGTCCGGACGACGACGCAACTTCAGCGGCCGCATCGCACTGTTGACCAAAGAATCAGCCATCGTTGTCATAAGCTATGTACCAATCGGTTCGCTAGAAACGCACAAATGGATCGACCGCAACCAAACTCTATCAACTAACGATTCGGATATATCTCTACCACGGCATCCATCGCACCGCGGAACAAGTACTTCCCTGCAACTTGCTTGTTGGGAATCTCAACCCATACAGCGTATTCATGCGTCCCGTCATTGCGAGCACCAGTCCCCTGCGACTCCGGACTGACATACCCTACCACACCTTGGATCTCTTCGACCTTACCTGCCCCAATCGGCACAATCACCTTCGCCCTAGCCCCCTCCAACAAATTGGGGGACTCCATCAAGCGAACGGTTCCCTTCACTCGGAACTTCTCCAAAGAAACCAAACGAAGAATCTCTTCTCCCGCCTTCACCCAATCAAAACGCTCTTTCTGAACACTGGCCACTACACCAGAAAAAGGGGCCTTGAT
>JBJONT010000136.1:0-16213 GCA_046051705.1 Planctomycetota bacterium
TTCGCGTTATCGGTCCAACCATCGATCAACACGCGATCACCTACAACGACATCCACTCCCTGAATGACCTACCGCAAAACTGGACGGATACCCAAGCCCCCGGCCTCTACCAACTATCCGCACTCCCAAACTCATCGACCCCAAAACTCTTCCAATACAACCTCGGCCCCCACTCCTGGAAGAAATTCCTCTTCCCCCCGGAGTCCGACTTGCCCTCACTAAACCGCCCTCAACCCCCACCCGAAAAGCCGCTTGCTATCCTCGGCGCTCGAGCCTGCGAACTTGCCGCCATCGCCATCCAAGACCGCGTATTCATGGGAGAACACTTCCAAGACTCCCAATACGCACTTCGGCGCAAAGACTTGTTTATTATCGCGGTGCAATGCACCACCGCCGCACAAACGTGTTTCTGCACCTCCATGAACACCGGCCCGCAACTTCCTACTACCTACAACTCAGTCCCAAGCTACTCCGCTCCCAATTCCAAAACACCCACCCAACCAACTTCCTATGACCTCGCAATAACCGAACTTGGCGACTCGTACTTGCTGCGCATCGGCTCACCCCAAGGGCAACGTATCGCTAATCAACTACAGCTTGCACACCCACTTGAACCATCCACTCCCGCCGAACTCGAAGAAGAACATCGAACCATCGACGAAGTTCGTCGCTCGATTCGCAAAAGCCTCCCGACGGAAAACCTACGTGAGAATCTGCTGGCCCGGTTGCAACACCCGCACTGGGATGATGTCGCTGCTCGCTGCCTCTCGTGCGCCAATTGCACGATGGTCTGCCCCACTTGCTTCTGCTCAAGCGTCGATGATGTTCACGACCTGACGGACGAGACGATCTATAGAAAACGCCGTTGGGATTCGTGCTTTAACCCCGACTTCTCTCACACATCCGGAGCTGCTGTGCGAGACTCGATTCGATCTCGTTACCGCCAATGGCTCACGCATAAACTCGCGACATGGTTCGATCAGTTCGACACAAGCGGCTGTGTCGGATGCGGACGATGTATCACTTGGTGCCCCGTCGGAATCGATCTGACAGCCGAAGTCGCTAAACTCATCGAATCCCCTCTCGAACTCTCCTCCGCTCCCGTATCGAGGCAAGCTTAACATGACCGCATTCGGGCCTCAGCCACCAACCAACGACCCTTGGCTACCTCACCTTGCAACCATTCGCTCCATCGAAAACGAACTCCCTCTTGCGAATAACACAACGGTCTTCACCCTCGAACTCGAACTTCAACCAGGCCACTACGCGCAAAACTATCGCTTCCTCCCAGGACAGTTCAATATGCTCTACTTGCCGGGAGCAGGAGAAGTTGCGATCAGCCACTGCGGTCCCCACGAATCGAACTCAGCTCTCGCATGTAACGACCTACCCCAAGGCTCCTTCCGACATACGATCCGAGCCGTCGGCCGCGTCACCAACGCCATCGCTCAACTCAAACCCGGTGATTCTATCGGTATTCGCGGCCCATTCGGATCACCTTGGCCCATCGAAGAACTCTGCGGTCATGATGTACTGATCCTCGCCGGCGGACTTGGAATCGCTCCCCTGCGACCCGTTATCTACGCCATCGCTAACCACCGCAATCACTTCAATGACGTCTGCGTTCTATACGGCTCGCGGAATCCTTCCACAATCCTCTACCACAAAGAACTATCCTCTTGGAAAAAGTTCGACATCCAAGTCGAGACAACTGTCGATCAACCACAAGCTCCCCCCCCAGCTCAATCCCAGCCCCAATCTCCAAACGAGCAGCCCCCTAAAAACACTCTCAGCGAAACAATCGAGGCGAACACTTGGAACCAAGCGATCGGGCCAGTAACGCTACTGCTTGATCGACGCCTCTCCCGATCTCGCTACCCCTCCTTCCAACCCGCAAACACACGCGTGTTGATCTGTGGCCCGGAAATCATGATGCACTACTGCGCACAAAGTGCACGGAAGCTCGGCATCGCGCCGAACTCAATTTGGATTTCCATGGAACGCAACATGCAATGTGGTGTCGGTTACTGCGGTCACTGCCAGTGGGGACCTTTCTTCCTATGTAAAGATGGCCCCGTCCTACGCTACGACCTCGCGGAACCTTTCTTGAACATCAAAGATCTCTAACCGATGAACTTACCTACCACCGTGATCAAACCACGCCCACGCATCGCTGTCGTCAAATTCGCTTCGTGCGATGGGTGCCAATTGACGCTTCTCGATTGCGAAGACGAACTCTTGGCTATCGCCGACCGAGTCGAATTCGCGCATTTCGCGGAAGCTTCCAGCGACTTGCAAGAAGGCCCCTACGATATCGCAATCGTCGAAGGATCCATCTGTACCGAAGAAGACTCACACCGAATTCGACAACTACGAGCTAACAGCAGGCACTTGATCACTATCGGTGCTTGCGCTACAGCAGGAGGGATCCAAGCCCTTCGAAACTTTGGACTCCACGAAGATTTCAAACGCACCGTCTACGCCCAACCTTCCTTTATCAACTCACTAGCCGAATCAACACCCATCGCTCTGCACGTCCAAGTCGACTTCGAACTACGCGGCTGTCCCGTCGACAAACGTCAACTCCTCGAAGTCATCCTCGCCTTCGCCTCAGGACGCCGACCGAAAACATCATCTGAGTCCGTCTGCCAACCTTGCAAACGACGCGGAAACGTCTGCGTGGTCGTCACCCAAAAAATTCCTTGCCTCGGCCCTGTAACCCAAGCTGGCTGCGGAGCCATTTGCCCAGCGTTCGATCGCGGCTGCTACGCTTGCTTCGGCCCAAGCACCAGCCCAAACATGACTTCCCTATCGAAGTCAATCCTCGAACCGAACCTCGCCCCCGCTCAAGCCTCACTCCTCTTGCAATCCTTTCACGCTGCTTCTCCTCCCTTCCGCAACGAGAGCATCCGCCTGTGGCAACTCTCAAAACCAAACCAGCCACCAGCAGACCTCCACTCCACACTCGAAACTCCGCGCAATGACAAATCAGCCCACACCTCCTGATAATACTCCCGGGTCTAATCATCCAAGCGACTCTGAAAATCCAAAGCGCGCCCATAACCCGAACGGGAGCGATGGAACTACCGCGCGAAGCATCCGCGTTCCGATCCTAACGCGTGTCGAAGGGGAAGGAGCACTGAACATCGAACTCCACGGCCCCTCGGTTCACCGCGTCGAACTCAACATCTACGAACCTCCGAGGTTTTTCGAAGCCCTCCTGAAAGGTCGCAGTATTCACGAGGTCGCCGACATCACCTCACGCATCTGCGGCATCTGCCCAATCGCTTACCAAGTCACAGCCGCACAAGCCATCGAACAAGCTCTTGGCATCACACTTCCTTACGAACTCGCTGCACTTCGACGCCTGATTTATTGCGCTGAATGGATCGAAAGCCACGTCCTTCACATCCACCTCCTTCACGCCCCAGACTTCTTTGAATGCCACAGCGCAGTGGACCTAGCGAAAAAATTCCCCCTCGAAGTTCAACGCGGGCTAAAACTCAAACAACTCGGAAACCGAATTCTCGAAGTCCTCGGCGGACGTGCGATCCACCCCATCAATATCGCGATCGGCGGCTTCTATAGACTCCCAAGCCACAACGATCTGTCGGCCCTGATTCCAGCAATTGAACAAGGCCTATCTTGGGCCGTTGATGCTTCTCAATGGATCGCTACCCTACCCTTCCCCAACCAATCGTTTCCCTACGACTTCGTCTCGCTCGCGCACCCCGAACATTACCCTATCAAAGACGGCTACATCGCCACTGATTCCCCTGATACAACTGGGAATTCCATCATCGCAGTCAAAGACTATGAATCGCACTTTCGCGAAGTCCAGGTCCCACACTCGACTGCATTGCAGTCGCGCCGCATCCACGCCCACCAACCCACTAACGCATCGACCGTCGCACGGGAAACCACGACGCCTACAACTGACTCGAATTACTTCGTCGGACCTCTCGCTAGACTCCATAACAACCGGCAAAACCTTTCGCCAATCGCACGCAAGCTCGCTGATACCCTTCGACTCGACACATCGCAAAGAAACCCCTACCACAGTATCCTTGCTCGCGCTATCGAAGTTGTCTTTGCCTTCGAAGAAGCACTTCGCATTTTAAGAACATTAAACCCTACAAGAACTCCGAAAATCGATTTCACGCTGCGAGCAGGAGTCGGTTACAGTGCGACCGAAGCTCCCCGAGGATTGATTTTCCACCGCTACGAATTCGATGATCTCGGACGAGTCTTATTCGCGAAAATCGTCCCTCCAACCTCACAAAACCAAGGGCAAATCGAAGCCGACTTGCGAACCCTCGTCTCGCAAATCCATTCCGAACAAGACCTTTTTATTGCGAAATCCTGCGAACAACTCGTCCGAAACTACGACCCGTGCATCAGTTGCTCAACACACTTCATGAAAGTTCATATCCACCGTAGATGAACCAACCATCTGAACCCCAAAAAATAATCTTCTTCGGTTTCGGATCACCCCACGGCTTCGACCAAATCGGATGGCATATCATCGATGCTATCGATCGATTGCTTCCCTCATCCACAACTCAGATACCTACCGAACTCTATAAACTCAAAACGCCAATCGATCTTCTCAATCACGCACTTGCATCGAATCCCGACCAACCAACATCACGAACCACCCTTTGGATCCTTATCGATGCGTGCATCAACATAAACACTTGCGACAACGTTGCCGAATTTGAACCAAACCCATTCAACCAAACTCCACGGATCCATCGCTGGGATTGGCCCCCCAAAAACGATTCGCCCTACACTCTTGCAAACCCAACACCAATCGGATCCTCGCACGGAGTCGGACTGATCGAGACTCTGCAACTCGCCGAAACCCTAGGGCTTACCCCCGACTCAGTCTGCATCTTTGCCATCGAATGCAACTTGCCGATCCCCCCCACTGCGAATGTCCCGACAGATCTTGCAGTAGAAGCGAAGTCAGTCTCTTACTGCGCTGCGCAGATCCTAAGCCAACTTCCGCACATCACCCTCAAGTAGCAAGCAGCTTGATGCTGGCGATACACATTACGATCGCTAAAAGCATGCGAGCTGTTCGGACAGGTAAACGAAAACTCCCTAAGGTCGCTCCGAAGAAGCCGCCGACGATCACTGCAACAGCCAAAAGATATGCATGATTGGAGATGCGAGCTTGATTCGAAAGCACTCCTGCGAATCCAGCGACGGAATTCAATAAGATAAATAGGGCGGAAACCGCCGAAGCCGTTTTGGTCGTTGCCCACCTCATCCAAAGCAGCAAAGGTGTTAGATAAATTCCCCCACCCGTCCCAGTCAACCCGCTTAAAAGCCCAATCCCGGCACCCAGCCCCATCGCCGAGGCGGTACTTGGCTCTTGAATCTGCTCACCTTCTGAAATCGGTTTAAATAGCCATAACGCCGAAACGCCAAGCACAATCCCCAGGATCTTGGAGAACACATCGATGGGAATCTGGGTTGCACCGCCGATAAAAGCAAACGGCGTCGCCAACAATGCAAACGGCCAAAACAACTTCCATGAAAAATGGCCACCCCGGTAGAATTGCACCGACGCGATGGAAGCGACGAGGATGTTTAGAAACAGGGCGATCGGTTTTATTTCCGCAGGTGCCAAGCCAGCAATAGTCATTACGGCGATGTAACCGGATGCTCCTGCATGACCTACCGAGGAATAGAGCCACGCAACGAGAGTTACGGCAAGTGCGAGAATGACGGTGCTCATGTGCAGGCACCTCGGCCTACAGAAATCCAGTTACGCGGCGTATCAGGACGATTGAAGTCGCGGTAACAAGACTCGTTCAACCCATTTGGTGTCGACGGTACCATCGACGAACTCTTGTTGAGCCAAAACCGTTTTATGGAAAGCCGCAGTGGTTTTGATCCCTGTGATTCGAAGCTCGCTCAGAGCCCTCTGCATCGTCTCAATCGCCTCTTCACGCGTCGCGCGATGAACGATCAATTTCGCAATCATCGAATCGTAATGAGGTGGCACGGAATAACCTGCGTGAGCATGGGAATCGACCCGCACCCCATAGCCACCCGGCAGATACATCGTTTGAATTTTACCCGGGCAAGGCTGAAAATTCCGATCGGGGTCTTCGGCATTGATCCGACATTCGATCGCCGCGCCGCGTGGCTTGATATCCTGTTGGGTAAAACTGAGCTTCTCTCCAGCGGCCACTAGGATTTGTGTCTTGATCAAGTCGATCCCGGAGACCATTTCGCTCACTGGATGCTCGACTTGGATCCGCGCGTTGACTTCGATAAAGTAGAAATTGTCTTGTTGATCGACGATGAATTCTACCGTTGCCGCGTTGTAGTAATTGGCTTGCCGAACCATCCGCACGGCCGCATCGCACATCGCTTTGCGCGTCGCTTCCGGTAGCCGTGGCGATGGGCTTTCTTCGATGAGTTTCTGGTGGCGACGCTGAACGGAGCAATCGCGTTCGTGAAGATGCACGACGTTGCCGTGCTGGTCAGCGATGATTTGGACTTCGACGTGCCTAGGCCGATCGATGTACTTTTCCAAGTAAACACCGGGATTTCCGAACGCTGCTTTCGCTTCCGTCTGAGCTTGAACAACAGCTGCTTGCAACGACGCTTCGTCGGCAGCAACGCGCATTCCTTTTCCACCGCCACCGGCCGTGGCTTTGATCAAAACCGGGAACCCGATCTTGCGAGCCGCATTGATCGCGTCTTCTTCGCTTTCGATGAGCCCATCGCTTCCGGGAACGACCGGGACTTTTGCGGCAATAGCCATTTCACGAGCGGTATTTTTATCACCAAGCTTTTCCATTGCATCGGGAGATGGGCCGATGAATTCGAAGTTACAGCTGCGGCAGACTTCGTTGAAGTGAGCATTTTCGGCGAGAAACCCGTATCCGGGGTGAATCGCATCGGCTTTTCCAAGTTCGGCGGCGGCGATCACGCGATCGATTCGCAGGTAGCTATCCATCGATTTTGCGGAGCCAACGCAAAACGCTTGGTCTGCCAAATCCAAGTATTGAGAACCGCGATCGGCTTCGCTGAAAATAGCGACTGTTTCGATCCCGAGTTCTTTACAAGCGCGGATAACGCGCAAGGCGATTTCGCCACGATTAGCGATCAGAACGCGACTGAACATAGAGAGCAATTAACCTCGAGTATCGATTTTGAAGAGGGGTTTGCCCACATCGACAGCTTCCTCGTTACGTGCTAGGACTTGAACGACTTTCCCGCGTGTTTCAGCTGGGATTTCGTTGAAGACCTTCATCGCTTCAATGATGCAGATGACGGTGTCGCTTTGAATGTTCGAGCCGACTTCCACGAAGTCTTTCGACGTCGGATTAGGTTTCGAATAGAAAGTCCCGACCATGGGTGAGCGGATGATGGCGATATGCGGACCATCGGCATCGGCTGCTGGAGCAGCAGCGGCGGCTGGGGCCGCAGCAGGGGCGGCGGTGAGCGGTGCAGGTGCAGCCGCTGGCATCATTCCCGGAGCAAACATCGGAGCTTGGACTAAAGGCATGCCATGCCCTACGCCGCAAAGCCGAATGCGTTGGCCTTCTTGGCGAAGATCGATTTCGCCAAGATTGTGTTCTTTCATCAGTTCGATCAATCGGCTGATGCGTTCGATATTAAATACATCGTCCCCTTTGGAGGTGCTTTCCGGGGCAGCTCGTTCCGGTTTTTTACTGGATTCCGCCATTGCGGGACCTTTCGGACAAGGAAGAAATTGAGTTCGAATCGCGATCTGCGAGGGTTGTTTTATACACAGGTTTACCGATTTCGCCAAGAACGGGCACCGGACAGGGTGCAGAAGCCTCACAGCGGGCTCGCAACCGGCAGGCCGCTTCCTCGGGGGTAACGGTGTTGATAAAGCAATCCGAGCTCCATTCGAAGCCGGCGACTTTGCATAACCTGGGGATAATTTTCATCCGCCAATGGAAGATATTTTGCGAAGTCAGATCAAAAGGTGCGGTCTGCAAAATGGTGTTGTAAGCCGCCCGCGGATGCTCGGTTTCGATCGCACCTAAGACTCGCATGGTTATCCTTGCAAGATCGTCTCGCAGTTCCTGTGAACTCGCCTCAAATTGGCTCTGATGACGCTTGGGCACGATGGAGACACTGTAAGGCAGCCTCGATGCAAAAGGGCACAACGCGACGAAATGCTCGCTCTGAGAGACAATCCGCTCCTCATTCTGTATTTCTTGCTCGATCACATCACAGACGTAACAGCGACGATGCTCCTCCATGTACTGCTGCATACGCCTTTGGACTTTGCTTACATCGCTAGGAAGAAAATCGGTACAGATCAACTGACTGTGCGTATGGAGCAGCGAGGCTCCGGCATCCATTCCGTAATTCTTGAAAACCACTCCGTACCGCATCGTCCCGAGTCTTCGATAAGCTAACAATCGTTCTTGGTAAGCTTGGTAAATCACTGCCACGTGGTCAAACGGAAGCTCCGTGATGCTGCTGACGTGATTCGGCGACTCGATGAAAACTTCATGAGCTCCCTGCGTGTGCCGCTTGAGAAAAAGGTTCGTTGGGGAGTGCGTCGCGGCCGGTTCTCCTAAATCGAACTCACTATGACTCACTGCGGGGAATTTGTTGGGGACGACACGAACCAGCCAATCTTCACTCGTGGGATCAACTCCACGCGCATGCAAGACCAGCGTAGGGCTTGGGGTCTGCGTCTCATAACCTCGACAAAAAGGACAAGGCCCTTTAGGGGCTGCCGTAGATGGTGGCTGAGGAGTTGCGAAATCATCAGGACGGGAAAGACGATTCGGTGCAAAGATCACCCAGCGATCGCTGAGCCAGTCATACCGCATCTGATTCATCGAAAGTCCGCTCCTACTTCCGTTGTTGTTGCTGAACCATTCCAAGGACTCCAACCCACACTCGAGGTTGTGACCGAGCAATGGCTCGATGAGGCTGTTGTTGCCCAAACAATGAGCATCGATAGTCGGCAGCGAGCGGCGGAAGAGGAGCGCCTGCAGCTTGTATGCCTTCTATCTTACAGTCTTAGGCCGTTAGTCTACAGACGTTTATTCTACAGTCGTCCTTCCATGGCTGCAAATTCGCGAGCCCGTCGGTAGACATCCAGCATCGCTTCGGCACTTCGCTTCCATGACCAATCCTGACGCATTCCGGTTTCGACAATTTCACCCCACTTATTCGGGGATTCGCGGAAAATCGTCAAAGCCCGCAGTGTCGCATCCGCAAGGGCTTCTGGGGAATAATCGACAAACGAGAAACCCGTCGCTGTTCGCTCCGACATGCGTTCAATGGTCGCATCGGCAATCGTATCAGCCAGTCCGCCAGTGGCCCGTACGACCGGAGGCGTGCCGTAACGAAGCGAATAAAGCTGGTTTAGGCCACAAGGTTCGTATTGGCTTGGCATCAAAAACAAATCGGCGGCCGCTTCGATCCGATGCGCCAGAGAGTCAGAGAAACGAGACTGCAAAGCGATTCTGTCTGGTCGACGCGCTTGTAACTGGGCAAGCGGTGTGCTGTACCGCTCTTCGCCGCTACCTAAAATCACCCATTGAACATCTTGATGATCGATCCACCAATGCATCAATTGAATGATCAAATCCCAGCCCTTCTGCTCGGCAAAGCGACTGATGATGCCGATCATGGGCACCTCAGGTCGCATCGGCAATCCAAGGGATTCTTGCAATTGCCTCTTGCAAACCCCCTTCCCCTCCCGCCAATTCTCGACGGAGTACTTCATTGTCAAATGCTCGTCGACACTCGGATCCCATACGCCGTAATCGACTCCATTGACGATCCCGATCAGACGATCAGCACGCGCTCTTAAAACACCATCGAGCCCGCACCCAGAAGCCGGTGTCTGAATCTCTTTTGCATAAGTCGGGCTAACGGTCGTTAGCATGTCAGAAAAAACCAAACCTGTTTTCAGCAGATTCAAATCACCGAAGAACTCCATCTGTTGCCAGTTAAAATAGCGTCCATCGAGTCCCGTAAGCGCCATGTCCGGCCCCCAAAATCGACCTTGGTAAGCCATGTTATGGATCGTCATCACCGATGCCGCATGGTGGTACCAATTCCAGTTATGCGTCCTCGTTCGATGATAAGCGGGTATCAAACCGGTCTGCCAATCATGGCAATGAATGATATCGATTGCCAACCCAAGCTTTTCTATCGCTTCGACCACCACCCGCGAAAAGAAACAAAACCGCCCAGAGTTGTCCCCGAAAGTTCCCGAAGAATCCCCATAAAGACCTTGGCGATCGAAGAACATCGGCTGATCGACCAAATAAAAATCAACTCCGTGCGGATCGAATCGAACTCGATGAATCTTCGCCGTACAAGCCATCCCGGCATGATCGATCGTTATCTCTGCCACCCCCTCGCTGATACTCCAATGGCGATTCTCCGAACGGCTGGCCTGCAGTACTTCTTTGACGCAAGCATACGCCGGCAAGAATACCGAACAATGATGCCCAAGCTTGACCAACTCCAATGGCAAAGTACCCACGACATCGGCCAACCCACCCGTCTTGGCAAACGGAATCGCTTCCGAGGTCGCCATTACAATGTGCATGATCGCCCTCGAATCGTCGTTGACTTGCATGGCTCAGACATCTGATAAAAAACCTTCTATGTAATCACTGTTCGCAATCTGCTCACGCCATGCTTTTTGTTTGCAAGGCAAGATCCCCCCACCGCATGGCGATCAACTGCCGTGCATCGCAAGCAACTTCGGGCACTATTCAATGGGGCTCACTGTAAAGTGGGTCGAACTAACTGAATGTCAACACCCAGTTGATGATTTTTACGCATTTCCCGAAGACTTTCAGTTCAACCTAAGTTGACCTTGGTTGCGATGCGCTCCACCCGTTATAATCCGAACCTCGTCACGATCGAATCGTACCCACGCTCGTTTCGATTTCACCAAACTTTTCTCCTCGCGACACTCAAGAGAATATCCCGTGCTTTCGATTCGACCTACGGTATCGCAACATGTCTTCAGTGTCTTCGGCAGATCGATTCACCCGGAATTGGTTCTGAGTTGTCAATCACGAACAATTCAAAAAACAAACTATCGAGCCCGCATCGACATCACCAGCGATGGCCACCTGATCTCCTTCACGGGCTCACGCGGAGCTACTCTCTCCGAAGTCGTCGGCTCCAAGCAGCAATCTCTCCCACAACAACGCAAGCTCCTTTCCCTGCCACTTCGCGGACGATCCACCGATGAACTCGAAGGGAAACGCGGCCTGAGATACCGCTCGCAATTCGAACTCGAACACTTCTCTGCCGAAATGTTTTGGATGCTCCAAAACCAACTGCAATCATGCGTCTCACCCGACGAAATGATCCACTCGTTTGACTCAAGCGGCAGAATGCCCTTCGGCGCAATCAGCTTCATCCATATCGAAACCCGAGAACGTCAACTTCTCATCCAAGCCTTCCACACCTTCCCCGACGACTACTCTATCGTCAAATCTATGACGACATTCCACGTCGAAAAAGAATAAGCACCCTTATCGGTTCCGAATTCTTAATTGCAATTCGTTTCGCTGCTCGGACAAAGATTTCATCGAAAGCGGAAACAGCTCGCTATCAGGTGAGACCGATTCGCCAAGTAATTTCTGAAGTACTTGGATCTCACCCGCAAGCTTTCCAACCTCATACCCGGCAATCTTCCCTTCCTCTCGGCCTTCCTCACGGCCTTCCTCTCGGCCTTCACTCAAAGCCCCACTGATCGCCCATTCGTAATCCCTGAGGGCTTTCTCTCGCTGGTCGTACATCTGTTTGTCCTCCGTTTTCGAAGCTATCATCGACAGGATGTCAATCGCTCGACCGAACCCTTCTCCGGGAAGCAATGAACGCAATTCCTCAGCCGAATGAACTCATCGCACTTGCGGCGGACGAACTTGCCAAGACTCATCAAAGAAATCTGCTTCCGCAATCCCTCCCGGCCATCGACCGTTCGGCGGTGTTGCTAAATCGATCACCGCCCAATCAGGCAACTTCGGAACCTGCCTTGCATTGTTCAAATAGTCGTACTCACGATAGGTAAAGCTGCTGTTAAAGACTACATATCGAGTTGGAGCAAGCGGATTCGGATACACCAACAAAGGAATATGACCCTTGGATGACCGCTTAGCGTTCTGACCTATCGCTACTGAATCCTCACTCCACTCAATAGGCAACTTGCCTTCTCCACTTAACACTCCATCCACATTGAGCACCTTAGCAATCGTCGGATTGCTTTTCGGATCACCCCAAAGGATCAAGTTGAAATTTTGAATGTCCGATGCCGTCAGCTCCTCGGAAGTCTTTATCCGAACATCCCCACGCATCTGACGGTGCCATTCTTTGACCGCGCGATCGAACTCCGATTGAACCCACTGATCGGTTTCACTGTGCCAGCCTTGCGCCGAAGGCCTCACAAACAAAAATGGCCCCAATAGGGCATCATCGATCGGCCCTTGCAACCCAGCACGCTTACGCAACCCCTTCGAAGGGACTTCGACCGGAGAGACCAATGTCCACTTCGATCCATCAGCCCGAAACGTAGCGCGAAAAGATCGATCGGAACTTCGCTTCACATATTCCTCACCCACCTGGTTCCCCCCCTGGAAGATTTCCACATGCATCACGGGGGCTGGCTCCCAAGCCTTGACCGGCAAGTCAATCGTAAACTGAGTGACTCCTGGATCGGGTTCCACTCGAATGCCAAAGGATTGCGTACCGGTGAGTTTCTTATCCAAATACAAACTGGTATTCACTCGAATACTCGTTGGAACCCAATGCTCTTTCAAGGCATCGATCGATATCCAATGCGCCCGGTTGTACCGCAACGTCGTTGTTGTAAGCGTGAAATCTGTGGGCAGTTCAGTCGGTTCGCTTCCTGGATCAAGCAATTTCAATCTGCGCTCGATCTCCTGCTTGGCTTCTGCTGAAATCGAATGCGCTGTATTTGGAGCGACAATATGGGTCAATTCAAAACGATCTTCCTTAGGAAGATTCCAACTGGAGTGCGCCATGATGTCCGCCGCCTGCTTCTGTTTGTCGATCTCACCACTGTAAGCGATCGTCGGCAACATCCGAATATTTCGTACCCAGACCGGACAATCGTAGAGCTGCCAGAGCTTCTCTTCGAACCAATAAGGTTTGAGCTCCTCCGACTGAAAGACCTTGAGGAACTCCGGAGTCTCGGAAAATCCTGCACCCGGTGTAGCCGCAAACCAACGATCGGGATAGTGAACCGCAAGGTGCCAAGCGGCCGCTCCACCCATCGAGAAACCTCGAATGGCAATGCGCTGTGGATCGATGCTGTACTGCCCCACTGCATGCTCGATCGCTTCAATAGTATCGATTTCACCGGCTAGCTTATTCGCATTGCAATAACGTCCAAACGGATGAATCATCAGCACACCGTCCGATGGAATTGGATCGCGGCTCTTCATACGAGTCGAGAGAAACTGCAACTCCAGCCCCTTCTCGCTTCTCCCTCGGCACCAAACATCCGCACGGCCCGACGCCGCACCACTTCCCGCAACCACCCCATACGGCTGCACGGATCCATCAAGCTTGGATCGAAACCCACGAACTGTTAAGCGTCCAGTAGCTAAGTCTAAACTGGCCCAATAAGGTACCGGCACGCCTGTTTTGAACTGTTCGTTCGAAATGGCTTGGCTGCGTCGCAACCCCTCGGCGATCAACTCCTTGGCGCGATCAAAATCAGCGGTCTCGAAAAAACCATTTTCATTCAACGCAATCTCTACAGCGCGCGAAAAAATTTCGACGTCCGGTAAGTACGCTTGAACGCGAGGATGCTTATCTTTACGCAACTCCTCGACCGCTTGCTGCAAAGAAGCCAGTCCCTGAACTAACGATTCACGCACCTCAGCAGGAACCTCAATCCCCAACGGAGGAATCGGCCTAATGTTTTCCACTTTATTGTCGGCCGGCCCATCCGCAAAAACGCGATGACCCGACAATGGCATTTGGGGAACTGCTACAGCAAGCCCCCCCCAAGCGATAGCTGCTAATCCAATCCGATTGCGAACCCTGCTATTTAAAGAATCAGAATATGGCCTTTGGGTAAGCCGGCCACAGCGAGAGGAAACGGTGCGCATAAGTGAAACTCAATAGTAGTGGGTTCGAAATATCGCGATGCGCGATCTCGCACCATTGGAAGCAAACGGCGGTGCGATTTCAACCAAGGAACCCACTACACAGGAGAAAATCGCTCAGTTTTAGCGCTCGCGAGCAAGCTTCATGAACAGCTCGTAACGAGCCTTCATCTCGATGAGGCTATCTCCTCCAAACTTCTCGACAAGCGCCGAAGCGATCTCGAAAGCAACCACATGCTCAACGATGATCGCAGCCGCAGAAATCGCACATACATCGCTTCGCTCGTAATTCGCTCGATGCGGCTGCTTGTCCTCCATCCGGATCGAATCAAGCGGCTTTCGCAAAGTACTGATCGGCTTCTTCGCTGCTCGCAAAATCAAACTCTGCCCGTTGGTCATCCCACCTTCAAGCCCCCCTGCATTGTTCGAAGGGCGAACGTAACCGAGATGTGGCAAATGACTTTGTGCAGGATCGTGATGAATCGGATCATGAACCTGAGATCCTCGACGCCGAGCGGCTTCGAATCCAAGCCCAATCTCTACACCCTTAATGGCCTGAACTGCCATCACCGCTTGAGCAAGCTTCCCGTCAAGCTTGCGATCCCACTGCGCATGTGTCCCGAGGCCAAAGGGTAACCCATCGACTCGGACTTCGATCACTCCCCCCAACGTATCTCCTTCATCAGCCATCTGATCGATGTACTTCTCGGCTTGAGGATCCGATGAAGGCTGAACCGAATAAATCGAACTCTGATCGCGAAGAGCACGAGTTTGCTCGATCGAAAGATTCGCAGTTCCCTGCGATCCAAGGTTCATCTCCCCAAGCTCGACGACATAACCGATGGTTTCAATTCCAAACTCCCTGAGCAAAAGCCGAGCAAGTGCTCCGGCTGCCACTCGCACAGCAGTCTCCCGCGCACTCGAACGCTCAAGAATTCCTCGGATCGAGCCTAGGTACTTAATCGCTCCGGTCAAGTCCGCATGCCCAGGCCTCGGACGCTCAAGCTCCTTGAGCCGTTCAAGCTTGTAGTCGTTGTTGACGACTTGAAGCGTTATCGGAGAGCCCAATGTTTTCGATTGCCATACACCGGTCAAGATATCCACGGTGTCTTGCTCAAGTTTCTGACGCCCCCCACGACCGTATCCACCCTGTCGCAGTTTAAGCTCGTGATTGATGAAGGACTCGTCAATCGAAAGGCCAGCAGGAAATCCATCGATCAGGGCGATTAGTGCTTTGCCGTGGGATTCACCGGCGGTCCAGTAACGTAACATTGCAAGGTCGGCTTCGAAGGTACAGGAATTTCAAACGGAAAAACGCAGATCGCGATCGGCAGATCTGAATGGTCGAAACAGTAAACTAATTGGCTGATTAAGGTCGGGAATAGGAAGTTTAAGGCTAACACAGGAGCGAGCAAGTTGCAAAAGCAAATCCCGCAAGCCCATCTGCATTTGCAAGCTGGTCTGCATTATTGCTTCGAATGGATTTGTCGTAACGAGGACAGCCAACGATGCAAGTCTGCCGGCCAAGGCATTTTGAATTCGAGTTTCTCTTCCGAGATCGGATGTTGGAATGATAAAGTCGCGGAATGCAACGCCTGACGCGGCGCCCCACTTTGGTCTTGAACCAACCTACCGTCCGCAAGCTTGCAGTAGATTGCGTCGCCGCATAACAAGTGTCCCGCTTCAGAGAGATGGATCCGAATTTGATGCGTTCGACCTGTTTCAAGCTGACATTCGATCAGACTATACGGCCCAATCTTCTCGATCGGACGAATGTGCGTAATGGCCCGTTGCTCGGTCGGATCCGCTTGCTTCCCACCACCGCCCGATTCGGTATCGCTCGATTCGGTATCAACAGCAGACTTACCATCCATTGCTGAACTGGAATCCACTATAGAGCTGACATCCACAACAGGCTTAGCATCTGCTGTTGGACTAGCATCCGATTTAGGCTTCGTGCCACGATGACCATCACCCCGGTTCCGCACAAGAATCGTATCGATGCTTTGCGCCTCCGGATAACCATGCACGACCGCATGGTACTTACGCAGCACGCGGTGGTGTTTGAAAGCCTCGATCAACGAGCGAGC
>JBJONT010000137.1:0-9070 GCA_046051705.1 Planctomycetota bacterium
CCGAGTTCGTGCAAGTCCGTCATTTCCGCCATCGTCTGTCCGTTCATCAAGACGCCGTGAAAAGCGAAGACGACCGGAAGTGGCTCGCAAGCGTTGGCACTTTGATTCGGAAGATAAACACTGAAAGAGCGAGTGTCACCTTGGTAGAGAATCGCGTGATGAACAACTTTCTGCGCGCATTGGGAAGCTTGCTGCGTCGTCGAAGGGACCGATTCATTCGCAAGGCAAACGCCAACTTGCAAAGGCAAGAAGACTAGGAATAAGACCCCGAATAAGACTTGCAATAAGCCTAAGGGGAACAGAATCCGAGTGCGATGCAGACATGCAAGAACACTTACTAGTGCAAGCCCCGGAAGAGAGCTTGCTTCTTGCTTAGCTACAAGATTCAGTGTCGGAAGATTCCGCGTTGGAATCAGACGTAGTTCGAATCGGAGAGTTGGTGCGTCCATTGCACATTCGGGGCTTTAGGAGAGGAAGGCCCACCCCATCGGCCAAAGTATTCGATAGCCATGAAGATACAAGCCAGCAACATGAAGATATTGGCCAGGATGATCATCATCGTGTAGATCGAGATCGGTTGCTTGGACATAATCGATGCTGTGGCAGGAAACAGGAGGATTCGAAGGAATGCGACGCGTGGTGATCGAGGATGTACAACCATCCTCAATAACGATTCAAATGCTGACTAGTAAACTTTCGATGCAACGCGATCGCCGGCTTGAATAAAGCCTTTTCGGAAGCTTGGGAGAACCTTACCAACCGCTTTGTCGTCAGCGATGGTTCGGATTTCAATTCGACCGAGGTACGAGCCATTTCGGAAGACGTCAAGTTGATGTCCTTGGCGAAGTCCGTCGTCGCGACCAACTGAGATCTCAACCGAAGAGTCAGATCCTACAGCAAGGACAACACCCTTCAGGTCGCTCGGTGGAACGTCATCGGGATCTTTGATACCGGCAGCGGCGAGTGCAGCTCCACGAGTATCAGCCATCGCTTGGTACAAAGTCGCTTGGTCTCGGAGGTTCTTGATTTCCGACTCAAGATCGATTCGCTTGCTCTTGAGGCTATTGAGTTCGTCGGTGAGGTTGATCACCGTGCGACGTTGACCGTTACGGTCGGTGATGATCTTATCGATCTCTTGCTTGAGAAGATCATTTTCGCTGGTGATTCGCTTCAGTTCAGCGAGCGTTTGCGCCAAACTTTGCGTAGCTTGTGTATTCTTCGAGTTCAAGTCATTGAGTTGCGTGTTGGCTTGCTGATTCTTCTCACGCTCGGTATCGAGTTGAGTTTGCAGAGCGGAGAGCGAAACGCGTCGTGCGACTTGCTCTTGAGCAAGCTGCGTCTTGTTCGTCTCACCGGCTTTTTTCAGCTCGTCGATCGACGTTTCTAAAGATCGTTGGCGAGCTTGATACTCCGTGACTTGTTCACGAAGGTTTTTGTGAGACGCGTTCACCGCGACCGAAGCGACGAAAAATGCGACGCTGAGGATCAGGAGCAGCAAAGTGAAGATTTGGCCGAGTCGTGTCATGAGTCAACCGAAGTCCGAATATTCAGGAAGTGAGGAGGACAAGGAAAGTTACGGCCGGGTAACCCGCCGGTCAGACCGGGTTCGAGTATAGTTCGTTATCGGCGGTAATGTCAACGAAATCACAAAAAACTGAATGTTTCCTCCGGAGGGGGCGTCGAAAGGGTGCCGATTAATCCAATTAGGATAGACGAACACGGTCGAGTTCCGAGTTTGTAAGGGTTATAGGGGTTCGGAAGACTTGGTAATTGGTTAATTGTGGGCTATCCTCTACAGTAACCTTCCGTACAGAAACCTTTCGTAAGGTTCCTGTCGTCAGGGCAATATTTCGTCGTCCGCCGTCCACCATCGGTTGAAGTCGTAGCCGTAGAAAAGTTTAGAGAATGACCTCCACAGAATCGTCCCCATCGAGTCCCGCCGGCCCATCCCTATCCTTCCTTAAAAAGCATGACTTTTTGATCCGGCGACTCCACTCGCTCAGCGGGTTGATCCCAGTCGGGGCGTACATGTGCGTCCACTTGCTCACGAATGCTAGCTTGAGCGGCGGCCCGGATGTCTTCCAAAACGCAGTCTTCGCGATCCATTCGATTCCGTTTCTACCGGTCGTCGAATGGGTGTTCATCTTCTTGCCAATCTTGTTCCATGCGATCGTCGGTGTTTGGATCGCGATGAGTGGGCATTCGAATACGCGCAACTATACGTATACAAGCAACAAACGGTACTCGGCCCAACGGATCACCGGGTACATCGCGTTTCTCTTCATTTTTACCCACGTGCTGCACCTGCACGGCTGGTTCCACTGGGACTGGTGGTTGGGATTGGTCGAACCAATTGGAATGGCTCAATTCCGCCCATACAACGCAGCTAGTTCGCTAGCAAAAGCGATGGGAAGCCTGAGCATTTTCTGGCCTCTGTTCTATTTGGTCGGGGTTCTGGCTTGTTGCTATCACTTGGCAAACGGAATCTGGACGGCTGGGATTACCTGGGGTGTCTGGATTTCGCCCAAGGCGCAGAAGCGAGCTTCGATCGCTTGCGCTGCTTTCGGGGTAATCATCGGATTAGCTGGCCTAAGTTCCTTGGCAGCGGTGATCAAAACCGATCCGGTTGCGGCTAAAGAAGTTGAAGACAAGATGTACAAGGTTCGCGTTGAGGGTCGGATGATTAAGCCCGATGCGCACAAAACCACCGACGGGCATTCCAACCACGAATAATCGCTCGGGCCGGGATTTGCGATCAGCATAAAAATTCAGTCGCAGCGAATAACTGCGACACGAACAGTTCAAAAGCACTACAGTTCAAAAGCACTATTTCCGTAAAAAGTGAGAAGAGAGCAACATGGCTAACAATCGAGTGTTGGTCGTCGGTGGAGGATTGGCAGGGCTTTCCGCTACGATGAAGCTAGCGGAGCTTGGGGTGCCAGTCGATCTTTTGAGTCTTACCCCGGTAAAGCGATCGCACAGCGTCTGTGCGCAGGGTGGGATCAACAGCGTCAACGACCAGACGCGTCAGCAAGGTGATAACGAATGGAATCACTTTGACGATACGATTTACGGTGGAGACTTTTTGCAAAACCAGCCACCCGTCAAAGAGATGGCTTATTGGGCTCCAAAAGTCATCGATTTGATGGATCGCCTCGGGGTGACTTTCAACCGAACACCAGAAGGCTTCATCGATCGTCGCCGATTCGGTGGAACGCTGTACAAGCGGACTGCGTTTGCTGGAGCGACAACCGGTCAGCAATTGCTCTACGCTTTGGATGAGCAAGTCCGTCGGCACGAAGTGGCCGGCCTTGTTAAGAAATATGAGTTCTGGGATTTCCTTGGGCCGATCCTCGATGACAACGGTCGATGCGTCGGCGCAGTAGCTCAAGACATGGTCTCGATGGAGATCCGATCTTTCGCTGCTGACGCGGTGATCGTCGCTACCGGCGGTTGTGGATTGGTCTACGGTCGCTCGACGATGTCGGTCTTCTGCACAGGAAGTGCAGCAAGCCGATGTTTCCAAGCCGGTGCGAAGTACGGCAACGGGGAGTTTATCCAAGTTCACCCGACTGCAATTCCAGGTGCGGACAAACTGCGTCTGATGAGCGAATCGGCTCGTGGAGAAGGTGGTCGAGTATGGGTGCCACGCCGTCCGAACGACACGCGCCCGCCGAAGCAGATTCCTCAAAGCGAACGATATCACTTCCTCGAAGAGCGATTCCCCAAGTACGGGAACTTGGTTCCTCGAGATATCGCGACTCGCGAAATTTTCAACATTTGCGTTAACGAAGGTTTGTCGGTCGATCCGAACCGCATGTGCGTTTACTTGGATTTGACCCATATCCCTCGCCATGAACTCGATCGCAAGCTCGGCGGTATTCTCGAGATCTACGAGAAGTTCCAAGGCGTTGATCCTCGTGAAGAACCAATGAAGATTTTCCCTGCGGTTCACTACAGCATGGGTGGATTGTGGGTCGATTACGAAGCGAATGCCGATGGTGGATTGCTACCGGGATCGCCTCGCAATCAGTCGACCAACATCCCCGGTTTGTATGCAATCGGCGAATGCGACTACCAGTACCACGGTGCAAACCGACTCGGTGCTAACTCGTTGCTAAGTTGCATCTTCTCAGGTCTCTTTGTCGGTCCCGGCATCGTGAACTGGATGAAGAACAACAAGGCCGCTGCTGATCTTCCGAAGAGCATCTTCGAAGGTGCACAAAGCAAGCATCAAGAGCGACATAAGAAGCTCTTGTCGCAAGCTTCGGCTGCTGGTGAGAATCCTTATCTGCTCCACCAAGAGCTCGGGGATACGATGACCCGCGCTGCGACCGTTGTTCGATACAACAATCAGCTCACAGAAGCCTACGATCGCGTTACTCAAATGCTTGAGCGATCCGCTCGATGCTCACTAGCTGATACCGGGAACTGGACGAACCAGAACGTGATGTTCACTAAATCCGTGCAAGACATGATCCCAATCGCACAGTGCATTCTCAAGGGTGCGTTGATGCGAGACGAGAGCCGTGGAGCTCACTACAAGCCAGACTTCTGCATGCCAAGCCTCAGTGCAACCGATCCGGTTGAACGCAAGAAAGAAGCCGAGAAGTGGTGCGATGCGTTCGATGAGAACACCCGCAAATTCCTCAAGTCTTCGGTTTGTAGCTGGAACGGCAGTGAGCCTGATTTGGCTTACGAAGACATCGATACAAGGTTGCTCAAACCACGACCACGCCTTTACGGCCTAGTCGGAGCAGAAGTGATCGAAGAGGTTTGGAAGGAACGCAATAAGGCAGCTGAGCAAGCTGGACAAGCCGACGGCCAAGCCGATGGTAAGTCTGCTGGAAAGAAACTGGTAGGTGCGGTCTAAAGCCCCCTCAGCCAGTTGCTTTAATAGCACCTCGCTTAAATCGTACAGCAGCTTAAATCGCGTTCCGGAAAATCCTTTTCGGAACCTCAGTTCAACGAGATAACAAACAAGATTCAACCAACGTTTAAATAGTCCCTGAAAGGTATTTCGATGATTGCCCCAGGTCCTGAAGCTAATACATCCTCAACCAGCAGTGATCGCCGACCTTCCAAGATCAATGTGCGTGTCTTGCGCCAAGACGGACCGGGAACACCGCCGTATTGGGAACGACATCAAGTCGAGTATGAGCCAGACATGAACGTCATCAGCGTCTTGCAAAAGATCGCTGCACAAGCGAAGACTTCGGAAGGTAAGAAAGTCAATCCGGTCGCTTGGGATTGCGGTTGCTTAGAAGAAGTTTGCGGTTCGTGCACGATGGTGATCAACGGGCGAGTGCGTCAAAGCTGCTCGGCGTTGGTGGATCGGTTGCTCGAAGACAACCCTGCTGAAATCGAATTGCAACCGATGACCAAGTTCCCTGTCGTCCGGGACTTGATGGTCGATCGCTCGCGTTTGTTCCATTCCCTCAAACGAGTGCAAGCGTGGGTGCCGGTCGACGGTTACTATGATATGGGTGCTGGTCCTCGGATCACCCGAGACGATCAAGAACAAAACTATCCATTGAGCCAGTGCATGAGCTGCGGTTGCTGCTTGGACGCTTGCCCTCAATTCAACAAAGTCGAAGTACAGCGACAAGCTGGGGAAAGCGATGAAGCGTTCGAAGCCCGCAAGAAGGGTGCTTACGAATCCGAGTTCATCGGTGCACATGCGATTTCCCAAGCGATGCTGTTCAATTCGCACCCAGTCGCGAAGAGTCTTGAGAAGGAACGGCTCGAAGTCCTAACGGCTCCAGGTGGCGTGCAAGCTTGCGGTAACGCACAGAACTGCGTCTCGGTTTGCCCCAAGCAGATTCCGCTGACGACTTCGATCGCTCGCGCAGGACGTGCCGTGACTTTTTACGCATTTAAGAAATTCTTTGACCGCTAGCCAGTAAGCTCTCTTGCTATGAACGTTGACCGACCGTGTGCGGACATTCTGACCGAGGTTTGGCAACGGTATGCATTTGCCAATGACGCTGGCCCCTATTTGCTGATTCCGCAGGCTGTGATGCAGCCTCGGAGCGAAGAGGAAGTGCAAGCGATTTTGGCGGCTTCGAAGGTCAAGCGTGTGCCGGTCTGCTTTCGGGCCGGTGGTACGAGCTTGTCTGGCCAATCTGTAACCGATGGTTGGCTCGTCGACATCGGTCGGCATTGGCGTAAGATCGAGCCTTTGGATGGCGGGATGCGAGTTCGCGTTCAACCAGGTGCCATCGGCGGACTCGTCAACGCGAACCTGAAGAACTTCGGTCGCAAGATCGGTCCGGATCCTTCAAGTATCAATTCCGCCATGCTCGGCGGTATGTTGTCGAACAACTCAAGCGGTATGTGCTGCGGGGTTGTTAACAATGCATATCACACGTTGGATTCGATCCGATTTATCCTCCCAGATGGAACGGTATGGGATACTTCGCGAGAAGGAGAGTCGCAGCGGTTTCGCGAGCAGAAAGCCGGCTTGTGCGCAGAGCTTCTAGCGATCCGCGAAAGCATTCTTCAAAACAATGCGTTGTTGGATAAGATCCGACGCAAGTATCAACAGAAGAACACGGTTGGCTATTCACTGAATGCGTTCGTCGACTACGACGATCCATTGGCCATTCTAAGCCATGTGCTGATTGGAGCCGAAGGAACGCTCGCGTTTATCAGCGAAGCAGTCTTGCGCACGCTACCGGACTTGCCCGAGAAGGCGACCGCTTTAGGTTTCTTTGCCGACGCTCATGCGGCTTGTGATATCATCCCTGAGTTGATTGCGATCGAAGCGGACGCAGTGGAGTTCATGGATCGCGCAAGTCTTGAATCCATACGCAACTTGGATGGTGCTCCTGAGGATCTGCCAAGAAGGTTAAGCGAGCATCAGAAGTTGATGGGATTGTTGTTCGAGTTTCAAGCGACCGATAAGGACGCTTTGGCAGCGAAACTCGAGACGTTCCGCACCAAGTGTGCACCGAACATGAAACCCTTGAGCGCGATCTCTTTTACGCAGAACAAAAAAGAGCAAGCGAATTTGTGGAAGCTCCGTAAGGGAATGTATCCAGCGGTCGCTGCGATGCGAGGTCGAGGTGAAGCAGCAATTCTCGAAGATATCAACTTTCCATTGCCTCGCTTGGCCGATGCGATCCTTGAATTGCAAGTCATGTTCCGCAAACATGAGTATGCCAACGGGATCATTTTCGGGCATGCGAAAGATGGGAACTTGCACTTCGTTATTTCTCAACCGATGGCGAGCCATAAGGACAACGACAAGTACGCTCGATTGATTGACGACATGGTCGATTTGGTCGTGCATCGATTCGATGGAGCGCTGAAGTCCGAGCATGGAACGGGGCGTAACATGGCTCCGTTCGTCGAGACCGAATGGGGTAGCGAAGCGGTTGCTTTGATGCGACGGCTAAAGGCGGCGGTCGATCCCGATTGTTTGTTCAACCCAGATGTGATTTTGACCAACAAGCCAAAGTTGC
Source organism: Planctomycetota bacterium (assembly GCA_046051705.1). GTDB lineage: Bacteria > Planctomycetota > Planctomycetia > Pirellulales > Pirellulaceae > JBKCUI01. The sequence continues at coordinate 7,467 of JBJONT010000137.1, forward strand.
ATTTAGAGAACATCAAAGATTTGCCAGTCGTCGAAGACATCGTCGACAAGTGTGTCGAATGCGGGGCTTGTGAACCGCGATGTCCGAGCCGAGATTTTACGTTGTCCCCACGGCAGCGGATCGTCTTGCGACGAGCAAGGCAGCGACTCATTGCGCAAGGTCGCACGGAGTTGGCCAAGCAACTCGATATTGAATATGAGTTTGCAGGGAAACAGTCGTGCGCAACGGATGGATTGTGCGCGATGGATTGCCCAGTTGCGATCAACACGGGTGATTTGATCAAGCAGTTGCGACGCGAGAGCGTCTCGCCGATGGCAAAACGTGTTGCCGCTAATTTGGGAGCCCAATTTGGACTGGCCGAGAGAGCTGTCGGTGCAAGTCTATCCTTAGGGCGAGTCGCCGCAGGGTTCTTGGGATCCGACGCGATGCAGGGAATGACCAAAGGGATGGGAAGTCTATTCTCCGGATTCCCACAGTGGCACCGTGGATTGGGCGAACAGAACGAACAAGTCGACCGCTCCTTGTTGGTAGGAATCGAGGAGTGCGACTACGTCTATTGGCCCACATGCATGTCGCGGATGATGCACGGAACAGCCGGTGCTCTGGTGCGAGTGGCGGACCGAGCCAAGGTCAAGTTGCATATACCGAAGAACGCCGTTGGGTTGTGTTGTGGTCAAGCGTTCTCCTCGAAGGGATTCGTCGATACGGCGTTGAGCAAACAAGCCGAACTGATCGATGCGATGTGGATATGGAGCGATCGCGGACGCCGTCCAGTGGTGATGGATTTAGGATCGTGTACTGCGTTTCTCAAGCAGGGGTTGAGCGATCTCGATGCGGTTCGTCGCGAACAACTGCAACGGATAAACGTCGTCGATTCATCGTTGTTTGCAGAAGCACTGCTGCCGAAGTTGTCGGTGCGCAAAAAGAAATCGAGCGTGGCGATCCATTCTGTTTGCTCGAACCAAAAGTTCGGCTGGGGGGATGCGATGGTCAAGGTCGCGAACGCTTGTTCGCAGACCGTGATCCAACCGCACGAAGGAAAGTGCTGTGGTATGGGTGGAGACCGTGGTTTTGAATTGCCAGGTTTAGTCAAGAGTGCGACGAAGGATGTCGGCCCGGCGATGCAACAAGCCGGTTGCACAGAAGGCTATACCAATGCGCGATCTTGCGCGATTTCATTGAGTACCGGGAGTGGCGAGTCGTGGCGAAGCTTGTTCCATTTGCTCGATGATTGCACGGTAGGTAGTAGCACGGGAGAAAGTAGCACGGTAAGTGGTAGTGCGGTAACTAGTAGCACGGCAAGTAGTAGCTCAGAATCCACGGAAACCGCTCATGGCTCGAATCATTGAGTTACGCGTTGACCAGTTGGAACCCGGGCAGGTTGTCCATGCAGTAGCTCGCGCGCTCGCCAGAGGGGACTGGGTGCGAGGGGGGGCAGACGGACAAATCGATGCTGCAAAACTCGGCACCGGGCAAGCAGGCACTGGGCAAGCAGGCACTGGGCAAGCAGGAGGTCAACCAGGAGCGATTCAACAAGCAGGCGGTCATCAAGGAGAGGATGGCCAAAGAGCGGCCAGTCAAGGAGCGAGCAATCAAGCGAGCGG
>JBJONT010000138.1:0-30948 GCA_046051705.1 Planctomycetota bacterium
CGACCTTTAGATCAAACGGAAACCGAGTTAATCGTTCGAGCTGTTTCGAAGTTGGAAAAGGAACATGCGACATCGATTTCACTCGCTGCCAACACCGAAGCTTGGCAACCAGTGAGCATTCCTGGCCAACCAGACGCGATTCCAGACAAACTTGCTCAGATACTTCAACAGCAAGTGGATCGGTCTATCGCTTCATTTGATGATGCAGAAGGATATTCACAACGTTTGAGCGACATTAATCGTCAATTCTTAAGCCATGAAACAATGACGGCGATGACTAAGGATCTCATGGTTCTACGAGATCATCAGCGTACACAAGTACAAAAAGGAAACGACCTCGACTTCGCTTCGCTTGCTCGCTCTCAAACGATCGCCGACCAATACATCGAGGGGGTCATGAAGCTTTCGTCGCAAATGGATCCGCACTTGACGCAGCACTTGCGTGATCAGTCCAAGCCCTTCTTAAGAGTCCTCGACCAAACAAGGCAGGAAATCAAGGAGCTTGCTCAAGTCGAAGGTACATCCCAAGCGCACGAGCAGTTGCTGCGCCGCATCGAACGGTTCAGTAACGATCTCCAAGGTCAGCATTGGGCATTTAATCTCGAAGGTGGTCTGCTTTGGAGTATTCAAGAAACTCGAAAAGAGCTCATTCAGCGTAGCCAAGGGATTGGAAACGCCATGACGAGGAGTATCGAACTTTTCAGTCGTACTAACGATTGGAATTCAGATACCAGCCTCAATAGCGACGTGTTGGGACGACTGCGCTCCGCAACACTCGATGAGCTGACCGACGCGACGCTACCCGCATCTAGCCAATTCCTCGATCGGAAAGATATTCATCAGCGTCGCAAACCTCTCGATCCTCTCTTTCCAAGTGATATGGGACTTGCCAGCCGAGCTTGGACGAACGTGATCGATCAGTGGATCAATCTGCCCGCAGGATCTACGGAATGGAAACAGTCTAGAGAAGACCTTCTGGCGATCGTAAAAGCCTATCGCGTCTTGGAGGCTGCTCATGAACTCCAAGATACTCGTATGATTCTCGATTCGCTTCATCGTCAAGAACGGTATGAATGGGGTTCCCCTGAAGGGCAGTTGAGTCACCTTCGGCAGTGGGAGAGTATCCCGAACCGACTCGAGCTCATCTATAACGCGATGAGAGAAGCTGGATATCCACAGCCGGATTTTGATAAACTCAATGCCATGCGATGGAATCCATCCTCCAATTCGATTCGACAAAAACTTGAGCATCGCAGATCTGCTAACAATCAAACGCTCCTTAATGCTGCTGCCGATCTTCAGGAGTATCTCGGTGAATATGATCAGGTACTCGATCAAGTGAAACCGACCGTGGAGCAAGCTCGCAAGTTGCTCGAGAAGTTCGCACCGAGTATTTCGGAACTCGCGCGTCAAGCCGTGGCTAAAACACAGCAACTCAAAGAGAACACCCAAAATGCTGAGTCTACACCACAAGAGAACATGCAACAGCAGCAAGAGCTCGAACGCAGTATCGAGCAACTTCAAGATGCACTTGTAGATATGGCAACACGTCAAGACTTGCTCAATACCGCACAGTTCCAAGCAGCCAAAGACAGCGATCGCGCGTTGGATTTGATCGATCAAGCCCAGGAACCGATGACCAAAGCAAATCAAGAGTTCTTGGAAGCGAAGCAGCAGGCGCAGGATGCTCAAGAGATCCAAAAGGCGGCAGAGCAAGCCGTGGAAAAGCAATCGAAAACCGAGGAAGTACTCGAAACGATCGCCGAGCATTTTGAATTGGTGGAACAAGCTCTCGCTAACCCAGAACCTAGCCACCTTGCTAATGCCGAGAAATCTCGAAGTAAGCTAAGTGATCCTCAATCCAATCCTAACCCAGTCGATGCGGCATCCAAGCCATCGCAACCACAGCCGGATTCGCAACAACCCGAATCTGCACAGGAAGCTTTCGCCCAAGCGAAGGAAATGCTTGAGAAGTACCAGCAAGCCGATGAACTGAACGCCATGGCGCAGAATTCTCCAGAGGAGCTTCTGAAGTTACTCGAAGCGGAGCTTCGAAAGAACAAGCCGATGCAGAAAGAGCTATCGGAGATATCGCAAGACAATGCAAAAGATGCATCTTCGCAACTTCAAAATGCAGCTCGCCGCGAAGAGTCCTTGTCGCAACAACTGGAGAACTCCGATCAGCAAGCAAGTGATGCCAAGGCTCTGCAAGCCCAGCAGCTCAATGCAATCGCCGAGAACGCGGAACAGCTTGCTACCAATCTTTTGAATAAGGCGGTTAATCCCCTTACTCGTATCAATCAACCGGAGCTCAAAAAGAATATTGGGGCGATCTCCGATGCGTTGCAAACCGCTGCTCGGCAGGCCAAGGGAGCGAGTAATAACGAAACACAGCAAGCTTTGAAAGAGAAAGCTGATCAACTCGTTCAGAGTATCCAAAAAGCTCAGCAGCAGATTGATGAATTGCAACCGCGCCTGAACCAGCTTGTAGATCAAAACAATTTTAAAGAAGACAAACAGCGGCAAGCTCAACTGACCGAATCGCAGTCCGCGCAGTCTCTGATGCGCGATAATCTCGTGCGACAAACGAAAGACCTTGCGCGTCGACGCGAGCAGCAATCACAACAAGCTGCCAAGGAAAATGAGAATCGCAATCGGGAGCTTCAGCAGCGTTCCACCGAACGAAACAAAGTGATGGAAGCACTGCAGAAAAAACCCGAAGATGCTGGCTTGCAAGCACAAATGGATCAAAAGACCCGCGAAGTTCTACAAGCTCAGCAACGAGTAAATTCCGCGAATAAACTCGCTGAGTCCGCACGCAACATAGCCGAGAATGCAAAACAGCAAGAGCAACGTACGGAACAAGCTCAAAGGGCAAATCTTGACACCCCTAATCCCATGGCTGCTCTCGCAAGAGAACAAATCAGCGCAGCGAAGGAGCAACTCGATCAACTGCGAAACCAAATGCAAGGGGTTCAGAACCAAGCTAATCAGGCTCCACAGCGATCCCCCACCTCTGATGCCCTTGCACAATCAAACCCCACACAAGACAGCGTTGAACAGACTGTAGATCAAGTCGCAGAGCAATTGGCTCGAAGCGCGCGGCATGAAGAACGTTTGAACAATCAATCCGGTAGCGAACAGCTTCTACAACAAGCAAAGCAAGTTGGAGAGCAAACTAAGAGCTCCGTTGAGAACGCTTCCTCGCAACTAGAAAAGGCCGCAGCGCAAGCGAAACAGCAACAGCAAGATCTAATTCAACAAGCCAGGCTTAATGGCAATCCACAACCTCAACAAGCTCCCAATGCCGAAGGGGCGTTGCAGGCTGTGCAACAAGCAAAAGAGAGCTTGATGAAACAAGCTGCCGAGCTTGGAACAATTGCTGGCCGCCAGCAACCAGAAAACCAACAACCCAGTGCTCAACAACCCAGCGGTCAACAACCCAGCGGTCAGCAACCCAGTGGTCAACAACCCAGTGGACAACAACCCAGTGGTCAACAACCCAGTGGTCAACAACCCAGTGGTCAACAACTAGCGCGTATGTTGGATTCTCTTGACCAGTACCTAGCTTCGGAGCAAGGTAGTGCGGAGCAAATGTCCGCATCGGATCCGCAATCTGGCCAAACGGGAGCTGATTCGCAGACGGCTAAAAGCGGAGAAGCCCAAAATTCGAACCCGCAGGATTCGAAGGACGCAAGTCCTTCGGGGCAGCAGCCTTCAAATCAAGGGAAAGATGGCCAAAGTCCGAAGTCTCAGGGTAAGGGAGACTCGCAATCTGCTTCTCAGCGAGAAGCGGTCGAGCGTTCGCTTGGGGAAGTTGCAAATCAGGTTGCATCGCAATTGCAAAGCCAGCGATTAGCAAATCGGGCAGCGGCCAAGCAACGCAATCAGAACTCGAAGAAGCGTGAAGGGCAACCGAGCAGTGGGGAGCCTGATGATTCTGGGCGAACAGAGAATCAACCAACCGGGAATTCTGCATTGCCGAATGTGATGCTTGATAAGGGTATCGAGTGGGGGCGACTTCGAGAGCAACGGGCTGAGCAAGTGATCGAAGGGAAACGAGAGTTTCTTGATCCGGAGTTTTCTGATGCGATTCGAGCATACTACCGAGCCTTAGGAAAGCAGAGCAAATAGAGACGCATCGGTCCAGTTCGCTACCTCATTCTCCGTCACCCTGTCTTCCCCTCGCAGACTCACTCACCGCGCACTGATACTCCGTGCCTCTGTGCCTCCGTGTTTCCAACCGTCCGCGCACTGTCCGCGCCCAAAATAGAAACACAGAGCCACAGAGACCACAGAGAGTCCCTCTTTGCCCCATCTCCATCCCCTTCCCTTTCTCCGTGCCTCTGTGCCTCTGTGCCTCTGTGTTTCAAAAAATGCCCTGAGTGTTTCAAAAATTCTCCGGGCATCATTCCGTGGATCGTATTTATCGATCTAGTCGGTCTGGCAAAGACCCACCGGTCAGATCGGTCGAATCATCCAAGCTTGCAAAGAACCAGTCTTGATTCAGTCCTCCAGTAAGCGAATCGACGTCGGTGTCCGCGAAGACGGTATCTGTGATCGAATCGCTTGGGTTGCTGTTGAGTCGGAATTCTCCGTTACTTCGAGTTCCCGTACCATTCCCCCAGATGTTGGCAGTCCGCAGCGCGAAGGACCGTGTGGAAATCCATTCGGAATTGATGGCGATTAATGCTTCGCGATTTCTGTCATAGGAGGTAGTACCAGAGACGAGTAGATCGTCACCTGACGCGCCTGTTAGCGTATCGATTCCTAGTCCCCCGAGCAGCAGATCGCGTTGCGAGCCACCCGTAAGAGTATCATTCCCATCGAGGCCAATCAAAATCGTTGATCTGGTAGCTTGGCCGATTAGGGTGTCGTTGCCGAGACCGCCGGTTACCATCTGCAGATTGCTAAGGATACCTGAGATCGCAGTTGCATTCGCGGCCGTCGCGACGGATAGGTTGACCGATACACCAGTCGTCCATTGGCTGTAGGAGAGAGAGTTAAAGCCGGTGCCTGTACCGGCATTGAGATTGCCGGACAGCGATCCGGTAGGCAAAATTTCGAATGCATCCGGACCGGTACCGCCCGTCAAATTATTCATGCTCGAGAATGCGAGGGACTTGGTTGGAATCGCAAGAGTCCCACCGCCAAGCGAATCGATTGTCCAGGAGTTGATTCCCGAAGTTAATGCGGGGCCGGTCAGTGTATCGGCACCCGGACCGCCGGCGATTGCTGGCACATCTGTGTAGGTTACTCCACCGACGACGATTTGTCCGGAGGCATTCAGTACCCAGGCGGTGGTTGTGTTATTTACTCGCGTGATAGCTGATCCGGCAACGGAGTTTCCTTGGACGGATTCGATCCCGGTGTATACTCCGACTACTCCCGAGATACTATTCGAGGTGTTGAGTTGAATGTTCAGTGGGATCGTCTTAGCAGCCAAGTTCAAAGAGTCAATGATGCCCGTGGCTGTTCCACCTGAGAGGGTGCGGCTGAGGGTTCCATTCTCAGTGAATGTAAATGTATCCGCAGCAGTTCCGCCGTTGAGGCTTTCAAAATTGCTAAACGAGATGTTCCCGGTTAGAAGGCTCGATAAACTTCCTGAGTTCACGCCATCGATAGTCCAGGTCGTATTGCTATTCACTCCGGTGAAAATATCAGTGATGGTTGGACTACTGCTACCGATAAAACTTTCTAGTCCAGAGATACCTCCTGTTGATGTGGCTGTGTTCGATTGAAGGTTGACTGTGTGAGCGGCTGTTTTCGCGGAGAGGTCCAAGGTGTCGGTTCCAGAACCACCGAGGATTTGCCCTGTTACTCGTCCGTTTACCCCCAGGGTGAAACGGTCGTCTTCTGTTCCACCTTGTAACGCTTCCACAGCGAGAAACGATATGGTTGCATTATTGAGGGATCCGATTCCAAGTCCCGTTACGTTCCATTGGTTCGTTCCGGAGGTCGTCTCAAGGGTGTCTGTTCCTCCACCTGCATCATATGTTGTGACTAAACCAGTCTGAGGGGACGAAGTGATCGATAAGCGATCGTTCCCTAAACCACCTAGGAATCCTAAAGCTTCCGTTCGTGATATTTGGACGGATGACCCATTGACTACGACTTGATTACCACCCAAGGTAAACAAATCATCGACACCACGTCCAACGATCTGTAATTCATCGGAACCTGCATAGCCATCGATGATTAAATTACCGCTTACATTAAACGCCGCACCTGTGTTGACTTGAACGCTCCAGGTATGGATGACACCATCTCCAATGTAGGTTGCAATAATCTTGTCATTTGCGTTCGTCCCATTCACAAAGCCTCCTTCTCGAACATCCTCGACGTTGATTACAAAGCTTTTCTCCGTGAATACCCCCCCCACATCGGTTGACCGAACACGCAGCGAGTAGCTTGATTTGGTCTCAAAGTCAAAGCTGTTGGTTGCTCGCAGTGTGGAACCGTCTATGTTGAAAGCTGTGTTGTCAGTATCTCCCGTTCCCGTAACCAACGTATAGAGGAACGTATCGCCTGCATCGGGGTCGGTGGTGCTCAGTGTGCCGACAAGGGCATTTACACCGGCATTCTCAGGAATCGTGTTGGAAGATACAGCGATGTCGCTGGGGGCTTCGTTCACATCGGTCACGTTGATAGTGAAGACTTTCTCGATGAATGCTCCACCCGCATCGGTGGATCGTACACGTACCGAGTAACTCGATTTGGTCTCGTAATCAAAAGCATTCGTCGCTCGCAGCGTGGCGCCGTCGATATTGAAAACTGCATTATCTGTAGAACCGGTGCCTGCAACCAACGTGTAGAAGAACGTATCACCCGGATCTTGGTCGGTCGTATTCAGCGTCCCGACTAAAGCATTCACTCCCGCATTCTCAGCGATTGTGTTGGATGACAATGCGACGTCGCTTGGGATGTCGTTGACGTCGGACACGTTGACAGTGAAGACTTTCTCGAAGAACAATCCTGCCGCATCGGTAGATCGCACACGCACCGAGTAGTTTGATTTGGCCTCAAAGTCAAAGCTGTCGGTTGCTCGCAGAGTGGAACCGTCTATGTTGAACGCGGTGTTATCGGTATCGCCGGTGCCGGTAACTAGCGTGTAGGTGAAGGTGTCGCCTGCATCAATGTCGGTTGTGCTCAGCGTGTCGACTATCGCGTTCGCACCGATATTCTCAGCGATTGTATTCGAAGATAACGCGATGTCGGTTGGGTCTTCGTTGGCATTCGATACGTTGACAGTAACGATTTTCTCGAAGAACAATCCTGCCGCATCCGTGGACCGTATGCGCAGCGAGTAGCTCGATTGTGTCTCAAAGTCAAAGTTGTTGGATGCTCGCAGGCTCGATCCGTCTATATTGAAAGCTGTGTTATCGGTATCGCCGGTACCGGTAACTAGAGTGTAGGTGAAGGTGTCTCCTGCATCTGGGTCAGTGGTGCTGAGTGTGCCGACAAGGGAATTCACACCGGCATTCTCAGGAGTCGTATTGGAGGACACAGCGATGTCGCTGGGGGCGTCGTTCACATCGGTCACGTTGATAGTGAAGACTTTCTCGAAGAACAATCCATCTGCATCCGTGGAACGTACACGCAGCGAGTAGCTCGATTTTGCCTCAAAGTCAAAGCTGTTGGATGCTCGCAGGCTCGATCCGTCTATGTAGCAAGCTGCGTTATCGGCATCGCCCGTTCCTGCAACCAACGTGTAAGTAAAGGTGTCTCCTGCATCGGGGTCAGTGGTGCTCAGCGTTCCCACCAAAGCGTTCACTCCTGCATTCTCGGAGATCTTGTTGGATGAGAGTTCGATGTCCGAGGGTGGATTGGTAGGGACTCTAACTCCATAGGACTTCCCAAAGATCGGTGTTCCATTTGGGGTGAAAGTATGTTTGCCATCGCTTGGCAGGGTGCTCCGCCAGCCTGACGGAAGTTCAATACTGGCGGTCACTGACCCACTTCCAACATCCATGATCGCCCAGCCGTTGGCATCCGACGTAGATATTTGAGTTGCGTTAAAATCCATCCTCCAATTCAAAATCGATCCGATGTCGGTAGCCGCTTGATCCGCCGCACGCAGCTGCCAGAGTCCAGGAGTTAGCTTGTTGTTATAACTCGACAGCAACTGATCAGGCCTGAATCGACCGGTAAACGGTGCTGTTCCTGCTGCGATCGCCGTCCCCGCCGCATCATCAAAAACGGTATTGGTAAAGTTGTCACCAGAGGTCCCGCGGTTATCCGAAAGAATTATCGTGGTACTGTCCGGACCGATTAACGAGATTTCTAAATCACTGTTATAGGTATGGGAAACATTGATTAAAACATCCAAGTCATTGACGGTAGGGCCATTGGCAGGGACTGTAATCGTTGAGACCACGGTACTCAAGTCTGGGATAGGTACGGCTACGTTATTCGAATAACTTGCTTTGCCCCCGTTAACCACGAATCCTTGGCGAGGCGTATCACCGTTATTGAAAACGCCATCTCTGTTGATGTCTTCGTATACCAACGAATAAACGCGATTGTTTTTTCCATATCCAAAGATATTCCCTGTGGAAATATCACCGTCGTTGTTAAGGCTTACCGTGTATACGGAGTTAGGGGTCGTCAACGTCCAACCCGATTGCGATACTCGTACCCGGTACGTTCCATTGGGTACAGGAAACGAAAAGTTACCGACTGAGTCGATTGGGGCCTGTTGCTCACCCGTATCAAAAACCGCGTTGTTATTCGTATCAAGGTAGGCGAAACCTGTACTTGAGATAACCCGTTCAGCAGTATCGAATGAGGCGTTATTATTGAAGTCCTCGAATACCGAACCGAAAATCCTCGGGGCTGACGCAACTGCACCAACTTGGATGCTATAAGCCGACTCATTGGCATCATTGCTGTTGATTACCAGGCTTCCGGAGTAAGACCCGGGCAGCGTCGGACTAAAACGCACTTGAAGTTGCAACGTTCCTCCTAGCGGAATGGTGCTAGGGGTAAAGTTGACCAATGTGAACCCTGCGGGAACGGTGATCGAACTGATGACCAAACCTTCGGTCCCCTGATTCCGAATTCTCAAAGTGGCATCTACCGTTTGGCCGAAATTAATCGTGCCCATGTTCAAACTAGAACCCGATACCAATTCGGTGGTGGTATTCACGACCGAGATCTCCGCGCTGCCAATCCCACTTAACAACGATGCTGCGTTGATACGACCGTAACCGAATTCATTGTTTTTACCCGTACTAATGCTATACGAAACGCCACCGATCAAATCGGTGTTGTTTCGCATCAAGTTCCTAAGATTCGCCGGTGAAATGCTGACCCCAAGCACATCCGCTTGCGCAAGAGCCAAGGCGGCGATACCAGCCGACAGTGGTGTCGCTGATGACGTCCCACCAAATCCCGTTGAGCCCGTGCCGGTGTAATCGCCAGTCGCGTAGCCATCTACTCCGGTGCGATCTGTCGTGTCGATGGCAAGATAACCTGCACGCGTGTCGTTGCTTGGAGCAACAAAGTCGAGCGGTGCACCGTAGTTGCTGTAATTCGATCGCGTTCCACGGTTGTTCGTAGCGCCAACGGCAATCACCCCAGGTATGTTCGCTGACTGGGCGGCAGGCTGACTGACCGATGTTGCGAACCCGTTCCCGGAAGCGAATAGATAGGTTGCTCCAAGTCCACTGCGACCGATCGTGGTTCCACTTATCAGCGCGTTGTTAATTGTGGTCGAAGCTGCACCGCCACCCCAAGAGTTATTGACCAAATCTGCGCCATCCCATGTGCCGGTACCGTTGGCTTTAATACCTGCTGCATAAAGGAGCGCTGCGGCAATATTTGCCGTATTTGCTACCGAGTTCCCATCAAACATCTTGATCGAAATTACCTGGGAATTGTAAGCTGCACCGGCCACTCCCAAGCTATTGTTTCCCCGTGCGGCAGCTACACCAGCGACCGAAGTACCATGCATATCGGTACCAAGCGGTTCGGTTTGATTGTTACCAAAGACGAAGTTCCAGCCGCGAATGTCATCGATCCAGCCGTTACCGTCGTTATCGATGCCGTCCCCTGCGACTTCGCCCGGGTTGACCCAAGCGTTCAGATCAGGATGTGCGGATTGCACCCCATCGTCGATCACCGCAATGACGATCGACGAGGAACCTCCTTGGTTGATATCCCATGCTTCAGGCATATCGACATCCGCGTCCGCCAGCCCACCAGAGACACCCGTGTTGTTCAAATGCCACTGATTGACGAATCGTGGATCATTGGGAGTAAAGTATCGCTCCCAATTCTGGTAAAAATTCGGCTCTACCCAGTCGACCAACGAATGCTCACTGAGCAAGTTCGTTCTATCTAAAGCTTTGCGTCCTGTGAAATTCTCGTATCGACCTACAAACTGGTCGGTCGTTCCTTCCAATGGCCGATAGCTCGCCACGTCAGGCAATGTCGCGAAAAAATCGCTAGCCGAGACGCCCGAGTGTAGCTTCACAATGAACTCGTCGAGCAACGCCATCTCACTTCCGGTCGTAGCCGATACATACACCGGAGCAGTGAATGATACTCCGGGAATCTGCTCGATACTTGCAAGCACATCTGTGGTCAAAGGCTCTTGAAACTGATAAACCCGTGCTCGACCGCCCAAACCAAAATCTTCCTTAAAACCTTCCGGTAGTTGCACGGACACTTGGTCAAAGCCCACGACCAGTTTATTCGGGGATAGCTTCAGACCAATCTGGCTCCCCTCAAAACCATAGTAGGCTTCGGAATTGGTGGAAGGAGATAACTCGCCTGCTAGAGAATCCCAGTTGGAGCTATTCCAGCTTATGTCGCTAGCGAGCATCGTTCGAAGCTCCAATCGCTCAAAACGATTCCAACGCCCAGTCAACTTGCGATTTCTCATGGACATACCTGCATTTTCTTACGGAATGTGATTAGACGAAGTTCCTGGCTTGACTTTTGGGTGCGTTCCGGGATCGAGCGACTGAGAAAGTAAGCTGTTTTTGGAGACGGCATGCATTTTGGGCGTTGTCCAAAATATACGCGGAGCGGTACCGCCCTCTTTCGAAGAATGGAAAACCTGGCGAGCGGGTTTGTTACCAATTAGCTCGGAAAAGTTACTTTGGATCTAAAAAGTGCGATTATCATAAATGTAACACTTCAGCTTGGTCGAAACAGCTCCCACTCGTGCCGAATTGGGGTTGATAGAAGTGGTTCTTTGAAGCATCCTACAAGTGCGCCCGCAGGAGTAACGTGTTGGGAATTCCGCAGGGAGGAAGCCGTTAGCTTGTTGCGATTGTTGCATCGGAATAAGCGGGGGTTTCGCACACATTAGCCTCGAAAAATTGACATTTCCGGACAACCGGTCAGCTCGCCCCCTTGGGGGGATTGATTTCTCATGTGTGCTTTATTTGCCTCCAGAAAATCAGCTAGCCCTGCGATGGGAGTTGATAAACCACTTCTGCTCAACGAAGCTTTTCATGCGCCGTTGCAATGCATTTTCATTGCCGTACCCAAAACTGGGACAACATCGATTCGCAATCAGCTCCACCAAGCCGGGCAGTTTCTCATCCCGAATCCCCACTTGAGCGTGCTTCAGGTTCGCGATTGCATCTACCCTTACTACTTGTATCAATCGCTAGGCAAGAATCTTGGCTTTCCCACCCAACGACTTGTTGATGACTCTGCGATTCGTCGGAAGGCGACGAATGACTTCGAGACGTATTTCAAATTCTCCACGGTTCGCAATCCATGGGCTCGAGCGGTCTCCCTTTATTTTCGCAAAGAAGGGAAATCACCTGCGGACGTGATGGACTTTGAGACCTTCTGCGATCAGCATCTTTACGCCAGCGACACGTGCAAACATCCGACTTTACATCGCAATCAGTTCGATTGGCTTTGCGATGAATCAGGGAAGTGCTTGATGGATTTCGTCGGTAAATTGGAATCGATCCAAGACTCAATCACACAGATCGCTCAGCGAACCGGTAATCGTGTGTCACTGAAGTTCCAGCATGAGAATCAAAATCAGCGATCTCAAGCTAGCTCGTATCGCGATCTGTACAACGACCGGACCAGAAAAGTCATCGCGCAACGCTTCGAAAAAGACATCGATTACTTCAAATACACTTTTTAGTCGCAATGCAATACTCCCTCGCCATGTCACCAATGCTCCTGTCGTTCCAAAAGGATCGAGCAAGTTTACTTGAACGAATGGCCGACTTTGCGCGAAGCAGCGGAGGTCCAGATCGATGATGTCCTCAAGCGACTCAAGCAATAAAGTACTCGCGCAAGCGACACGTAAGCCCGTCATTCACATTGGGATGCCCAAGACGGCTACAAAGACTTTGCAATGGCGGTTATTCAGTCGCCACAGCGAGATTTTTTATCTTGGTCGATTCGATGGGCCGCAGTTTCAAAAGCAACATAAGCCGTTGGCTTGTTGTCGCGATGAAGCCACCATGCAGTTGATGAATCAGATCGCTTACAACGATGTGTTTCAACCCGATTTCCAACGCTGCTGCGAGCTGCTAAATGGACTGTTGGCCGAAGCTCGGGAAGCAAATAAGGTTCCCGTCTGGTCTTGGGAATCCTACTCCACTGACATCTTAGCGAAACGACGTATCAGAGCGAGGAATCTCAAACGTGTTTTCGGTGAAGCTACAATCATCATGGCCTTGCGACATCCGCTAGTGCTTCTCGAGTCCGCATACTTTCAACAACTCAAACGCGACAATGTCAGCCCAAGCCTAAAGTTTGGGAGGCCTCCCTTCTACCTACCGATGGATCAGTGGCTCGAAAAAAATTTTCACGGCGAGATCCTTCCCCATTTGCAGTTCGGTGAGACAGTCCAAGCCTACGTCGAGCAATTCGGACTTGAGAATGTTCATGTCTTTCTCTTCGAAGATCTCGTCAAGGATGAAGACGCTTTTTTTCGTCGAGTCTGTCACGTCATGCAAATTGATGCCGACGAAGGAGCCACGCTGATCCAAGGTGAGCGCGATAATGAACGATGGACCACTCGGCAAGTTGAAATTTTAAAGAGGGTTGTGAGTTCACCTCTCATGGCCTGGAAATTCCGATTACTTACTCACTCGCAACGAATGCGATTGCTTGAATTGCAACCCGATGGAACTCCTGCGGTTAGGAGTGAAAAAGCTATCGCGCCGATCTCTCAGAATTGGAAAAAGGAGATCTTCAACGCAGTGGCCCCCGGCGCTAAGTGGTTGATGGACAACTTCCAGTTGCCCCTTGATAAGTACGGATATATGGGGACGGAATATCTGGATGTTAGCGATAAGGAGGGGCAACACTAATGCAATCGAAATCGATGTGCTTGAACCTTCATATCGGTCAAGCGAAGACAGGTACGACGACTCTGCAGCAAGCGTTGTTTCGCAAGCATCCACAAGTTCGTTACTTCGGACAATACGTACCAAGTTCCGTTAGGATGTGGTGTGAATCCGAAGAGGTTTTCCAAGTGCTGAACCCGCTACTTTGGGATACGCGATCCAATCTAAACGTACCTGAGTCCCGATCGAAACTTCTCCGAATCCTTGAGGCAACAAACTTAAATGCCGAGAGTATGGTCGGGTCGAGTTTAGTCGCGTCGTGGGAAGGTCTCATCGCTCGAGACGTCGAGACGAACGTCGAAATGATCCGGAGGATCAAAGCAGTATTTGGCGAATGCCGAATTCTTGTCACTCTGCGAAACCCTCTGAAACGACTTCCTTCCGAATACCTAGAAAATCTCAAGGGGCATTTTATTAAAGGAGCCCATCCCTGGATTGGGCGACTTCCATTCATCGATTTTGAACAGTGGTTACAAAAAACGACAGATATCCGACATCTACCTAAACTGTTGTCTTACAGTCAGACGATTCGAAGTGCTGTTGCCGAACTGGGTAAAGAGCGAGTCGGAATATTCTTGTTTGAGGAACTTCTTAGTGACCCAACAAGCTACATCACTAAGGTTTGCCGGTTTTTAGATATCGATCCGCAAATTGGTGTCTCGCTGATGAAAGATCAGCACTTGCATCAACAGCGATCTCAAGGAGAGATCGATTACTTGCGAAACCTCAACTTATCATTGATTCGAAGGTTGTATTTGCAAATCGCAGGTTGGAAGTATCGGAAGAAGATTCTTGCGGAACAAGGAAACGGCGTTAAGGTCGAAGGTGTTGAACTGCCCGAGTCATGGCGCCGCAAGGTTTTCAATGCGACCTATCAGGGTAATCAGTGGTTGTCGGAAACTTTCGATTTACCTCTAGAGAAATACGGATATCCGATGGAACCACTCGTTGCTAAACGCCTTGCTCCGTCGCAATCATGAAAACCACCATGCAAAAACAAGAACTAGAAACCTCCCGAAGTCGCGGGCTTGTGCTACACATCGGCATGCCGAAGACGGGTACAACCACACTTCAAAAACTACTTTTTGAAAATCACCCCGGTATTTATTATCTCGGTAAGAAGAAACAGCTTCCTTATGGCAGGAACTGCCGCTCCGAACTAGTCTATCAGCTATTGAATCCCTTGCTTTGGGAACATTCCCAAGTGCCTGATCTGGAGGTCGGCAAGCGATTCTTCGAGGAGTTGGAACGTAACGGAGAGAGCAATAAAGTGATCGTCGGTTCCTGGGAGGGACTTTGTGATTCGGCTATTCCGTTTCACATCGAGTCGCTTCGCCGAATTATCGCGATCTTCGGAGCTTGCAAAATCATGATCTGCTTGCGGAGTCCTAATCAACTCATTGCGTCGCGTTATCTTCAGTCGTTGAGGGGAAGGCAATCGCTTAAAAATCGACGGATAATGGGTAGGAATTGGTATCTCGATATCGATCAGTGGATGGAGAAGTGGCACGCTTCGGGGAGCTTCCAGCGGTTTCTCTCGTACGGTCAGCGAATCCGCGACACAATCGATCTGCTTGGTAAGGAAAACGTTGCCGTCTATCTCTTCGAGGATCTCTGCCAAGATCAAAATCACTTCACTCAATCGGTCTGCAAGTTCCTTGGTGTAGACGAGCAAGAGGGAGTGCGCTGGATGAATGAAGGTCATTTGCATACGCGATTGACGCAAGGACAAGTGGACTTCCTCATGCGAATACAGAGTTCCTTCTGGACTCGGTGCTGGGCTAATAGACAAAGCCCAGAGAAGCAAAGGGAAATGATCGAACAGCACGGTTCAGAGGGTGTGCCGGCTAAAGCCGAATTGCCGAAACATTGGTTACCGAAAATTGCCGATGCGACTCGCGACGGAAACCGTTGGCTTGTCGACAACCTGCAGCTTCCTCTCGAAAAATACAACTACCCACTCTAAACCTGTACACCACGGACACGATACACCGAACAATGCTTGATTCCGATCAATTCGTTCTGCATGTGGGGCTTTCCAAAACTGGAACGACTACGTTGCAGCAATCCGTTTTCCCTAAACATTCAGAGATCCTGTATCTAGGGAAAGATAGAACATTGCAGACTCCCAAAGAGTGCGTAGATCAACAAGCGTTTGAAATCCTTAACCCATTGCTTTGGGATCACAAGTCCGAAGTCAACCCGACACAAATTGGGAGATCCATCGATGATTTTCGAAAAGTTCAGCGTAAACAGAAAGGTGTTTGGTTGGCATCTTGGGAAGAACTCGGCAATCGTTCGCCTGCTTTAAATCTTGAGTCACTTCGCCGAGCCCAAAGAGTATTCGGAACATGCCGACTGCTGGTTTTTCTCCGCAATCCATTTCAGCGAATTCCCTCTGAGTACCTTCAAAGCTTGCGATACAATTATCTCATGCTCGGTAAGCGATCGCGTGGAATCCGGTCGTTCTTCCGACCGATCTACTTAGGCTTGGATGATTGGTTAACCAGCGGGGAGAAAAGTGGCAACCTGCGAATACTTCTCGGCACAAGTGAACTTATTCGCGGAGCGGTAGATGTCGTTGGTAGGGAGAATGTAGGAGTCTATTTGTTCGAAGAATTTCGCGACGATCCCCAAAAAACAATTCGCGCCGTTTGCGGTTTTCTTCAAATTGATCCAGTGCAAGCTCTTGAGTCGCTTGATCAAGAGGAAAGCCATTTGAACGCGAGGATGACCGAAGGCCAAGTAAAGTACTTGCAGGGCATCCAAAAATCTCCTTGGACGCGACTCTCACTCCTCATGAAATCCCCACGCGATCGCAGACGCCTTTATCGTCAGCAAGGTAACGATTCAGAACCTGCAAAACCTCAACTATCGGACCAATGGAAGGGGCGAATATCGGATTCAACGCGCGAAGGGCATCGCTGGCTATCAGAAACTTTTGGCCTCAGCATGGAAAAAAATGGTTACCCCATCTAATGCAATCGTCCCAACAAGTCACAAGTCCATGACTATTCCTAACGATTTGGATATTACGGCTGGTTCTAGTTCCATGACGAATTTTGTGCTCCATGTCGGGTTACCAAAAACCGGTACCACCACCCTTCAGCAGTCTCTTTTTGCCAGACATCGAGACGTCTACTACCTTGGGAAACAGAAAGGAACCCGAATCAACAGGGCTTTTACAAGTCAAACGGCGTTGGAAGCGCTGACGCCGGTACTTTGGAATCACGTAGCCCCCTTGAATATAGCAGCTGGCGAAAAACTATTGACACTGGTTCGTGAGCGGGATCCAAAGCCGAAGGTCATCGTCGAATCTTGGGAAGGGTTAAGCGAAAAGGCTCCGTCGCACGTTGCGGAATCGCTCAAACGATGCATATCCTTATTTGGGAACTGCCGAATGATGATCTGTTTGCGAAACCCCATCCGTAAGCTTGAGTCGCAATACTTGCAACAACTCCGAAGTAACTTTCTACACAAGTACAAGCGTTGGGTTCACGATGGTTATTTTCTCGAATTTGAGCCTTGGGTACAGAAAACTCTCGAATCATCCATTGCTAAGCATCCGTTAGCTTATTGCGAATTGACACGGAGAGCTGTAGATATCCTAGGAAAAGCTAATGTAGGTGTTTTTCTTTTCGAAGATTTCTGCAAAAATTCTGACCGATTTACCTCCTCCGTTTGTGAATTTCTGGGAATTGATGCGTCTGAAGGTGTCGAATTGATGAAACAGCAACACTTGCACCCCCGAATGACCGAGGGCCAAGTATCGTTTCTCAGGCAACTTGAAGGATCCGCTTGGAGACGATGGTTGATGAAGTTTTCAAATGAACGAATGCGTGCAAGAACATTCGAGAAGCTCAGCGACGTCGGCATCCCAGCCAAAGCCGAGATGCCTGAGGATTGGAAACAGAAAGTATCGCAATCAACCCGCGAGGGGCATCATTGGCTCGCAGATAACTTCGGCCTCGAACTCGAGAGGTATGGTTATCCACTATGAACGAATCAAATAGCACGGAGCCAGAGAGAATCGAGTCCGCCCGGAACTTCCCGAGGACACGAATATTCATCGATTGTACCCAAACGTACTTTTGGGGTGGCAACAGCGGTATTCAGCGTGTAACTCGAAATATCGCGAACCAGGCTCTCTTGATGGAGCATCCGAAATGCGATGTGATTCCAGTGATTTGGGTCGGTTACGGATTTTGCAAACTGCGTCATAAGATTGGCACTCGCCCATACATCCTTATTCGTATACGGATTTGGATTCGCGAGCGACTCAATAAGCTTCCCAAGAAAAAACCAAGTTGGCCTATCGCAAAGCTGATAAACGCAATTCAGTTTACCCGAAAAGTTCTTCAGCCCCTGACTCGCCCTTTCGTTCATTGGATGTATCGAACCCTCGAATTCCTCCTGAGCCTCGGTTACATCCCTGTTCGATTTTTGTTCGGGAAATTCATTGAGTTTCAATCGCGAGACACGGTGCTGCTTATCGACGCGACTTGGGGCCATGACGACATGTTCAAAACACTCTTCGACGCGCAGAAGAAGGTCGGTATCCAAGTCGTACCGATGCTTCATGACCTGTTTCCCCTTACCTTGCCAGAGACCTGCGAATCGATCACTATCCAATACTACACGCAGTGGTTTCAAGCCATTGTGCCTGATGCAGACTACTTCATCACCAATTCCAATTTCACTGGCATCGCTCTAACAGAATACCTAGAAGATCACCCTGAAATTCGCCCACTACCAATTACTTACGCTCCCTTTCGCCTAGGTGCGGAACTCGATCTACTTGATAAAGGCTTGGAGAACCCTCAAGAACTTCAGCCACTGTGGGATACACCTGGCAAAGCTATCCTTGCGATCGGGACTATCGAACCGCGCAAAAACCATTCGTTTCTTCTCGATGTCTTCGATCTACTAAGGGAGCGAGGAGTCAACGTCTCTCTTATCATCATCGGTCGCGTGGGATGGAAAAGCGAACAAGTTATGGATCGTATTCATCAACACAAAGATCTCAACACGCGACTATTGCACCTTGGAAACGCAAGTGACCGAGTGTTGGCCGAAGCGATCGAACGATGTGATTGCCTTGTATGCCCCTCCATCGCGGAAGGCTTCGGTCTGCCAGTTGTCGAAGGACTCATGCGGGGCAACCAAGTATTCGCAAGCGACATCGAAGTATTCCGAGAAGTCGGTGGAGAGCACTGCCGGTACTTCAGCCTTTCGGATCCTACTGACTTGGCCGATCAATTAGAGAAGTGGTTCATCGAAAAAGACCGATCACCGAATGCCCCGCGAACGGACATTCAGTGGCCAAACTGGAAGCAAAGCGCAGAAGAACTTATTGCAACAATTCTAGCAACCGCTCGCGGCCTTCGACGTATCGAAAGAAAAGAACGGCGAGCAACCTCATCTGCATCTGATGGCAATACTGGAGAAGTTGACAGCGGAGAGTTGACAATTGACAACGATAAGTAGGGAGTTGGCAATCTCGGCTCAATGCGACGGAGTACTATCGACTCTTTTCGATACGTCGTGTTTTCTTTACAGTTGCAGGATTACCAGCTACGACCTCCCAAGCGGCAACGTCTTTAATGACAACAGCACAAGCCGCTGCGACCGCCCCGCGTCCTATGGAAACCCCAGGCCCAATAAACGCTCTTGCGCATACCCATGCCCCGTCTTCTATGCGGATCGGAGCATGTGTTAACGCCATGAATGGATCGGAGATGTCATGGCTCCCGGTACACAACATGGCTTGTATGCTGATGGTGCAGTGATTTCCGATGCTTATCGAGTCGACGTTGTAGACTTCGACCTCAGGGCCAATCGAAGCGTGCATGCCGACGCTCAAAAGTTTTGGATCCCGGATGCGTGTTGTTCGATAAATATAAGTTGAACTCGAGAGCTTGGCACCGAAGCAACGTAACAGAAAACGTCGCCATCGAAATGCTCGAGGGAAACTCCAAATGAACAAGGTTGACTGGATCATGCTCCATAGCATTCGCCGAAGCTTGCCACGGAAGTCCTCGCTACCGGTATACTTGGATAAATCAATCTCCAATAGCTGCTGTGCTTCTGTCGGATGGGTGTTCATGAGAATTCAATTGACTGTGATCGATAACGAACCTGCTACCATTCCCTGTAGCAGAGAATCATCTGATTCTTTGCAAACTGATACTTTGAAGATTACCCATCGGAAAGCGTGTTGTCTGTTTCATCGATTTGGTTAGTCCTAAAGCGCGTGCAACCGTGGCGAACAGCAGAGTAGCGACACCGTTTCTGACGACTCTCATCCACCAGCGAGCCGCTGTTCGCTCAAAGCAACCAGTGTAGCGAACAATCTTAAAACCAACATCTTCGCACAATCTTCGCATTCCCTGCTCGGAGAACACAAACAAGTGTTGTGGGGGATCATACCATTGGACATTACCCGGAAGCCACCGATCCATCCAGTCATTCCCAATGCCTGTGTCGAGATGAAGCATTCCACCGACGTTCAAGCGGGACATTGCCGCTCGAAGCAATGACGCTGGATCTGAAACGTGTTCAATCGTGGCCCACATTGTCATCGTGTCAAAAAGCTGATCCGGATCCTCAAACCCCAATTCGCTCGCTTGCTCCAACTTGCCGCAGTAATACTCCCCCTGATGATTTGCCTTTGCATACTCAATCGCAGATGCCGAGAGATCGATTCCTTGGGCTTGTATTCCCTCACGGGAGCAATAATCGACGAAGTACCCTTTGCCACACCCGACATCTAAGAGGCGACCGACCGGCCCAAGCTTGCGGATCATCGCTAACTTGGCCGGGAAATCTGCTTGCATCCGCGCATCGACCACGTCGTACAGTCCACCTTCAGATGCGCTCAAGTGGTAAGTACGGTAATAGTGAGCTAGTTCTTCATCGGTGGGTACTGGATAGCAAAAAGAGTTACCGCATCCATCACATCGATACAACCGGTGCGACCCGAGCATCCAGTGCGGCCTTGATGCTCCATCGCAAATGACACACTTCGGATAATTCACACGACCGCTACTCATCTATACCCGCCTCCAATAATTACTCCCCTGCTTGCTAACGATGCCTGCGGGTTTGTATTCAAGTGTACGTCATGGTATGCGAGTCGCCATTTCGCCTATCCTCTTTTCTCCGACTGTTTTACGACTTTGCCGTTTGCTTTCCATGCCGAGCCCGTAATGCTAACCAGCCCAATCCCCCGGCGAGCACTCCCATGCTTACCACTAGCATTTCCCACCTGTAGCGCCAAAGCTGCTTTACGAGCGACACCGGAGTACCGGCTAGGCGGTATTTCTCAGGCTGAGTCTTTCTCGCAACACTATCGGGAGCAAGCCCCTTTAGCCAGTCTCGTAACGATCGATCGATTTTCGCGGCAACGGAACTGTTTTCATCAATAACATCCATGCTCTCGGAAGGATCCTTGGACAAATCGTAGAGTGATTTCGACCCATCTCGAAGAATGTAGTATTTCCAATTACCATGTCGTGAAGCTAACCTCGGACTACCGGGACTTGAATTCGCCCAAAACAAATCTCGAGTACGATTCGCTTTCTTGCCAAGCCACATTTCGGAAACATCTTCTCCATCGAAGGAATTCTGGTCGAATTCTGCTCCGGTGATCGATGCGAGCGTTGGAAGCCAGTCGACGGCGGAGATCACCGACGATTCGTCGATTTTTCCTTCGGCTACTTGGCCTGGCCAGCGAATAATCCAGGGCACTCGAATCCCTCCTTCGTAGATACTGTGCTTGCGGCCTCGCAGTGGTCCAGCAGATCCCACGAAGCTTCGTCTGCTGCGGGCGCTCGCTGCTCCCCGCAATGGATCGTCGTCATCTCTGCCCCAGCTCCCGTCTTTGTCCACTTTGATTCGAGCAGGTCCATTATCGCTACTGAAAACGATGATGGTCGACTCTCTGAGTCCCTCATCGTCAATAGCTTTCAAAATACGGGCAACTTGATCATCTAGTTGCGAGACATCCCCAAGGTAATCGCGCATTCCTTCACTGCTGACCCCGTATTCCCTTTCTACAATATCTAAGTAATCCATGAAGTCCGGATTTTTGAAATCGCTTCTGTTAAATGTGATGTCTGCAAATCGATCGACAAAACTTTGGTGAGGAATTACTGGGTGGTGCGGTGAGTGAAACCAAACGTTGACATAGAAAGGTTCATTTTTGTTCTTTCGGATAAAGTCAATGGTAGCGTCCGTTATCCCAGAATCTTTCCCAGATGCATCATCTGGGGCACCTCGGAGCACTTGGATTTCATCGATCCCAAATGTGCCAGACTCTCGCTTCTGCCCCACATCCCACTTCCCAAAATGGCCAGTTCGATACCCCTGCCGTTTTAGCACTTCAGTCACCGTCGTGCTATTGATATTGCCTTCTACAGCTACGTCCTTCGAAAACGCGTCAGGGAATCGGCCCGTCATGAATCCCACTCGGCTTGGTACGCACGTTGAGCCGACGGAATAGAACGAACGAAACATCGTTCCTTGACTCGCAAGCTGATCGATCGATGGTGTCTTTGCATACGGATGACCGGTACAGCCGAGATCTCCATATCCAAGGTCGTCTGCAAGCATGAATACGACATTAGGTCGTTGGGTAGTAGGCCGTTGGGTATTAGGTCGTTCGAAACCCAATGCATTACCTGATACGGACAGAGCAAGCATCAGTGATGCAATGCGTATGATGGATGAAACCATGGTTGACGTTCTCCCTGTATTAGAATAACGAGGTCGCATCATAACCACGCCGGGCAACATTCGCAAACTCGCGTTCGTTGACCTGTTGGCTTATGTCTTACAGACGATACGCTTGTTGTAAAATGCAAGCACCCAACGCATTGAGCAACACTGGATCCCAAGCATGTCGCTGCGCCTCCGGGAGCGAAGGTAAGGAATCAAGAATTTTTACAATGCCCTGCCTATCGAAAAACGGCACATCGCCCAAAACGTTGCTGCGAAGTGTATCCTGCGCCAATGCAAACATCTTCGTACCCGGCTGGGCTATGCGGCTAAGTTGCGTGACGAAACCTTTCTTCTCCGCTTGATACACCGTATCAGTGATCACTCCACGGACAGCTTCTCGAAGCACATGTTTGACAACTGAACCCTTGAGTTTCATCGACGAGGGCATCGATCGGACGCATTCGATCACTTCGTGA
Source organism: Planctomycetota bacterium (assembly GCA_046051705.1). Classification (GTDB taxonomy): domain Bacteria; phylum Planctomycetota; class Planctomycetia; order Pirellulales; family Pirellulaceae; genus JBKCUI01. Next base: position 22,535 of record JBJONT010000138.1, read on the forward strand.
TCGAGGAACGGTAATCGCCCCTCCACCGAATGGGCCATTTCGGATCTATCACCACATGCGGTAAGAAAGAAATTCTGCAGCATGGTCTTAGACCAAAGGTACATCGATTGAGATAACCGCTCCCGTCCGGCTAACTGCTTAGGCAAATCCATGCGTCCGAGGATCTCAGAGAATGGATCGCGATCCTTTGCATAAGAAGCATGTTCTGCTGAAAGCAAAGGTCGCAACCTTGATCTGCCGATCTCTCGGAAGAGGATCTGTGACGGGACATAACCAAGCAAGTTGCGAACTTGGCTCAAAGGCTGACCAGGTGTTGGGGCAGGCATCACGGCATTTGCGCTTTTTCCATCCTGAACAAGTGGCGGTTGGCCGCCGAAAATCTCATCGGATCCCTCTCCCGTCAACACAACTTTCGTACCATGATCTCTGACTAACTTGCTCAGTAAGTATTTACCAACGATCCATTCAGATCTTGGTAACTCTTCCCATTGAGTCACCGCAGAGGTGAAATGCTCTGCCGCCAGATCACTCGTTACGCTTACGCAGTGGAGTCTCGCGCCGGAACGCGCGCAAGTCTCCTTGATACGATCCTCTTCGTTGTGTTCGATATCGTCGGGAAAGAAAACACTGAAGCAATCCAATGCACTGGTGTATTGACTCGCAATCCCTAGCACGGCACTCGAGTCGATTCCGCCACTTAAGTAGACTCCAACAGGAACATCGGCCACCAGCCGAATGCGAACGGCTTGGTCCAAAGCAGACTTGAGCGATTCGATGGAGGTCGATTCAGAAGCGTTTGGTATTTCGGTCGTGAGTGGATAGTTGAAATCCCAATAAGTCTTAAGCTCCAACCTGTTGTCTTGCGCAACCATGTACATTCCACCGGGCACCTGACGCACGCCGGCGAACAAGGTTGAATCGGGAGGTGTTAAGCCTTGTGTGGCATAGAAGAATCCGTCTGCATCCCAGCTTGCTCTGACTCCTGCCGCAAACAACGCTTTGGCTTCCGACGCCAAGTAGAGCCCATCGGGCGACTGTGAATAGTATAAAGGCTTGATCCCACATCGATCGCGAGCCGCGAATAGCACTCTCTTGCGTTCATCCCAAAGAACAAAAGCAAACTCGCCTCGCAGGCGATGGACGCACTCGTAGCCTACTTCTTCGTAGAGATGAAGGAGTATCTCGCTATCGGACTTCGTTTGAAAACGATGGCCGCGAGATTCAAGTTCCTCACGGATCGATGCATATCCGTAGAACTCACCGTTTACTACAGCGTGAATGGTCCCATCTTCGTTGCTCAGTGGCTGATCACCGGTATGAAGATCGATAATGCTCAATCGTGCGTGTCCAAGTCCCACGCACGCATTGGAGGATAACCATACGCGAGAGCCGTCCGGGCCGCGATGCGATAGCTTCGCTGTCGCGGCTTGGAGCGATGAAGCCGAAACTTCCCCATGTTGTTTGGCAATCGCAACTATTCCGCACATCGATACTTCAACTTTCTGACTAGCTATGGGTGGTTAACAGGGACTGCTGATCGCGGTAGATAATTTCCATGCAGGTGCGAAGTGCTTCAGCAAACCGAGTGTTTCCGGGGGCTAACACATCTCCATGCCGGTCGGCCACTAGGAATCGCTGCAATTCGCCATGTACATTTAGCGTCCTATCGGCCTCCGCTTTGCTGATAAGCTTCATTCTCTCTTCGCTACCTATCCAAAGTACCATTTCACGATGAACCGGATCGGGCGACTTCAACAGGGCTACTTCAAGGAGTAAGGAAACACGCCAAGCGTCTTGGACTGACTTCGTATCTCCCAACTGAATTGTATTAGTCCCATCTTTCACGTGCTTTTTCAGCTTCCTGAGAAAGCCATTCTGCACGCGATCGGAGAATCGATAATTCCAATTCGCTTTGAACCGTCGTAGGGTGCGAGCAACGCTGAAGGTTCCGTAGATTTTGTGCATAGGTGAATCTAGTAATAACAGTGGACAAACATGCTGTCCTTCTTCGTGTAACTGCTTTACTATTTCGATCGCAATCCGATGTCCAATGCATAGTGCTGCAACAACATAAGGACCGCTGGGCTGAATCGATCGCATCGCCGAAATGTAAGCAGACGCAATACTGGGGATCGTGCGAAAATCTCCCCGTTGTTGATCAAGCCCACTAGCTTGGAATGAATAAACAGGCTGGTCTTTGTCCAAAATGTTCAGGAAATCAAGACTCACAAATGCTTGTCCGATTCTGCCATGAACGATAAACATCGGTGGCTTCGACCCAGTCTCACGCAACCCAGTCTCACGCAATGGAACCAATACAGCCGGTAACTCTCGAAGCGTAGGCTTCGTAGCAAGATCATCAGGAGTTTCAGCCGTGGTTGCTAGCGGGCGAATCGCATTGGCGATCCCCTGAACCGTTGGATCCAACAACAAGCTTTCCAAGGCAATCGGTGTTTGAAAGTGCTCTTCAAGCCGGAGATGCAGTTGTGTTGCACGCAGAGAATCCCCGCCGAGAGCAAAGAATTGATCGGACTTCCCAACACTCGGTACATTGAGAATGCTACAAAACAATTCCGCGACAAATCTTTCTTCCTTGTCGAGCGACTCGCTTTCGCTTTGCTGAACCACTGGCGTGGCAAGCTTCGCAATTTTCTTAACTTCCTGCCGATCCACTTTGCCAGAGGTTGTCGACGGAAGTTCCTCAAGGACGAGGTATCGCGCGGGCATCATATAGTCCGGAAGCTTCTGCTTGAGATGGTCACGTAGATCTCCTGCATGAGGCTCGCATCCAGGAGCTTTTGCAACGATCATTACAAGCTGACCAGATTCGTTGGTTTCATCATCGGAATCTAGGACCACCACGACATCGCGAACATCGTTCCTGCCACCTAAAGCCGTTTCGACTTCGGACAAGTCGACGCTGTGGCCACGCACCTTGACGCGATGGTCTATTCGGCCAAGAAAGCATAGTCGCTTCTCTGCATCCCAGTATCCAATGTCTCCACTGCGCATGGTTCGAGACCCTGGATGCTGTACGTCTTCGCTAAACGATTGAGCGTTGAGTTCCGGGCGACGAAAGTATCCCGGGCTGATATATGGGCTAGACAAGACGATTTCACCCGGTTCGCTCGCAAGCGTATCAGCGCCATCTGGACGAACAATACGTATACGCATTCCTTCTGCGGGGAATCCTACGGTGATCATCGCATGCCCATGGGCTTCTGAAGCGGCAATGCGATGCTGTGCGATGACGCTCGCTTCCGTTGCGGCCAAATGATTAACGAATAGGGCATCGTCTCGAAAATGCTCTCGGAATAAATCTACATCGCTCGGGTAGACCGCTTCTCCCCCCAAGTCGATTGCGCGGACGCCTAAGAGTTTTCGTCCAGCAGCAAGCCCTTTGGCCAAGTGTCTAAACACCGTAGGAACGGCATGCAAAACGGTGATCCCCGTCGCATCGATCCAATCGGCTAGCCCCGCAGTACCTCGTTTTCGAATATCATACGGGCAAAGAGTCGCACCATTTAATAGCGAAGAGAATACATCCATGTTCGATGCGCTGAACGCAGGAGAGTAAAGCAAACTCAAGCGGTCGTCGCTGCTTACTTCGAGTTCCTTTCCATAGACAGTCGCGAAATGCAATAGATTTCTCTGCAACTGACAGACACCCTTCGGAATCCCCGTCGATCCCGAAGTGTAAAAAATCGATCCCATTGCGTCGGCTTCAATAGTTACCCGGGGCGCATCGTTCGATAAGCCTTCATCGAGTGCATCTACGCACAGAACCGGCACACTACCCGCCGCCAGTTTCCTTGCTAAGTTCTCGTGATTCGTCGTCGTCAGCAGAGCACTTGGTTCGCAGTCGTCGATTAGCTTATGGATCCGGTCACTACCATCTGCGGCATCGAGAGGGATGAATACCGCACCGAGTTTGAGCACCGCGAGCGTGCTAGCGATCGAATCAGCCCCTTGATCAAAAAGCAAGCAGACTCGTTCCGGAAAAGATTTACATGCGTTGAGTATCGCATGTGCGATGCGATTGCTTGTCCGATCCAATTCCCGGTAAGTGATGTCACCATGTGCAGTGTGAATAGCGACGTTATCCGCGTGTTTGCCAGCGATAACTTCGAATTGCGTTGCAATAAGTTTGGATGGGTTCATTACTAGTGTCATGCTTTTATCTTGCTCCCTCTTCCAGTGAATCATCTTCTGGAATGAACTGATCACCCGAGCGGACTAACCATCGTATATCTTGATGCTTCGACTGGTCTGGATCGAAAGGCCTGTCGCTTCCAGTCAAGTTAACCATTACCGATTCATTGGATGGGATTCTCCCGGTACGAACACCTTGGATGAGTCCTGCGAGTGCAGCGGATGCTGAAAAGCACGCATCGATCTTCTCATGTTCCCATAAAAGCGTTCTCGCTTCACGTATCGATGCTTCACTGGCGATCTCAAAAGCTCCACGACTCTCTTGGACGATCGATCGAACGATTGGGTAAACCCGAGAGGGATCACCGCGCAAAATCGCTTCGGCGATTCCCTTCGGATGATGGACGATATGCTCAGGAGCGATTTGGTTTGCCCCCTCCACCCAAGCCTTGGCCATCGGCGAGCAACTTTCTTGCTGCACGCACAGCAATTTCGGTAGCCGTGATAACTTTCCTAGGCCTTGTAGTTCCTTTGCACCTTTGTAAACGCCAGCAACTCCCATCGCGCTCGATACCGCTTGGACATACCAATCCATCGGCTCCGGAGCTTGATCTACGGCTTCGAGGAAACAAAGTTTGAGCCCTTCCCGACGTCCGATATTAAAGAAGCCTCGTTCGGAAGCTAATCCATTGGCTTTTGCGAAAATCGAAGCTTGATTAAACGCATCGACAAAGGTCGCGTCTCTGAGGACATAATGCACGATCTGGTCGCAGTCGCGATAGTTGACGCGGTGATGGAAACTTTCCGCCGTAAACAAAAACATTTTCATGTCAGGAAAGCGTTGAACGGCACGGGCGAACGCTGTAGAGCTGTTCCCTGTTGACGAAGTACAAAAAGTTCGAATCCCCGCTTCGTACAAATAGGCCAAAGCAACCGCAGCCATGCGATCTTTTGTTGTGCCTGTGGGCAACGAAGACTCGTCTTTCAGGTACAGTCGCGGCATACCCAAAATCGACCCGAGTCGCTTTGCATGTACCAACTGGGTCCCAATCGCATTGTCAGGTAGTAACCTCGAATCGCGAATTGGCAACAGGTCACGAAAACGGACAAAATAGTTTCCGCTCTCTTGCAAGTGTACTTGGGTTAAGTCGTACGTGACTTCGGAATAGCCCCCACACTCGCAGAAGGTAACGTACTGTTGGTCGAATGTTCGTTGACATTCCGTACAAGCGATCCGCATTCTTGGTTTTGACTCTGTCTTCATTAATCACGACTCCTCAACTTGTTCGAAGCGGCAGTCGATTCGAAGCGGTCGAGCTGAAAAGGTGCCAGAGATAAATCACAGGATCCATTAGCAATCCATTGCGAGGCGCAGAAACCCAGCCCCGCCGAAAGGAGCATACCCTTCGGCCCACAACCACCCACGAACAAAGCATTGCTGTAGTTCCCGACTCGGTCGAAGATTGGAAGTCCGTCACTTGTAACGGGCCTTAAGGCTGCAACGTGCTCGATCACTTTCGCTTCGAGAATCGATGGGATCATCCGCGCGACACCATCTAGGATTGTTTTGCGTCCAGCTTCGGTGGGGGAGGTGTCAAATCCCGCGGATGCATCCAAGGTTCCGCCGAGCCAAGCCAGTTTATTCGGCTCGCGATAAATTCCAAATTGTTTCCAACTCACGTGATGGCGAGGAGAATTCTCCGGCAACTCCACAAGCAGCATCTCTCCCTTCAAAGGTTTTATCGGGAGGGATGCTCCAAAGCATTCGCCGGCCTGAGCGGCCCAAGGGCCATTGCATAGCACAACATGTCCACAGGCGATTTGATCTCCTGAAATCTCGAGCGTATCGACTCGTCCACCTTTAGCGGAAATGCCGGTCAGGCGGCCTGGAAGGATTTGCACCCCTTGCCGCTGGGCCGCAAGCAACACGGCTTTTGTATAGCGTTGGCTGTGTACGTTCCCGTTTCCATCGCTCCAAAGCCCGCCAACAGCATCGGGACCGATTCGGGGGTCCGCTTCGGTCAATTGCTTGCGATCGAGAATTCGTGCCGCAAAGCCTTCGATTGCATCGAATTTACTGAGAGACTTGGCGAGTTGCTCCAGTTCCTCGGTTGAATAGGCCAATTCGATTCGTTCGATCCTTTCGAGGTGGTAATCGATGCCTGATAACTGGCTGATCTGCGGAGCTTCTTCGAAATGCAAACGAAAAGATAATTCGGCAAGTGGGGAGCAAAGCCCTGGGAGTCCCGGCCCATGGAATGGGTTGATGCCACCTGGGTTACAAGTCGATGCTTTTCGAGCGTCGATATCCGGATCAACGATTGCGCAAGACAAACCCAGACGGGAGAGAAAATAGGCCGAAAAAGCCCCGACGATCCCACCGCCAACGAGCACAACGTCTTTGAACGGCACTTGAGTCATTTGTGAGAGAAATTTAGGTCAATTCGAATAATTGACCGGGCAATTGTAGGATTTGCTTTGAGAGAACCGCTATTCAAATCCATCCTTTGTCAAATGTCAATCGAAAACATGGTTCTTCTACGCGTGGGGCTTGTAAGGGTAGGGCGTCCAATAGGTGGTGCGGTCCTGGACGTCGTGCGTCTGTACGTAGTGCGGCTTTGAACGTAGTGCGGTCCTCCCGGGCCGCATTTTCGAGCGCAGCGAGGCGTCACGTTGCGATGGATTATGGTGCTTGGAAACCTGCGCGGACAGAGTCTCACGCAAAGACGCGAAGACGCGAAGAGGGTAGGTATGGGAAATTGTTGTTGCGCGACGATTTGGTTGTCGAATCGTGGGGCTTGTAAACGTAGTGCGGTCCTGTACGTAGTGCGGTCCTCCCGGGCCGCATTTACGAGCGAAGCGAGGCGTCACGTTGCGATGGGTTGCGGTGCTTGAAAACTTGCGCGGACTGCGGGCCTGGAGACCCACACCACGAGCGGGCCGCATTTACGAGCGCAGCGAGGCGTCACGTTGCGATGGGTTACGGTGCTTGGAAACTTGCGCGGACAGAGTCTCACGCAAAGACGCAAAGAGGAAAGGGATGGGGAATTGTTGTTGCAGGACGCTGTGGGGAGTCGAAGCGTGGGGCCTGGAAACGTAGTGCGTATGAACGTAGTGCGGTCCTCCCGGGCCGCAAAGACGAGCGCAGCGAGGCGTCACGATGCGATGGGTTATGGTGCTTGAAAACTTGCGCGGACAGCGGGCCTGGAGACCCACACCACGAGAGACCCACACCACGAGAGATCCGCACCACGAGAGATCCGCACCACGACCCGCTCTAGGAAGGGGACGCACCGCGATTAGGGTATCGCTATGGATGGGATTCAAGGAAATCTGTTCGAAGCCGATCGCGCTCGCGGTCGATCTGCTCAGCAGTCGCGCCAAGCTCTCGCAAAATATACTCGGTCATCGCCAACGCGACTTCGGCTTCCCCCGCAAAGACTTGATCCGCCCCAAACTTCATCAAGTTCGTTCTTTCGTTCAAGTACGCCGATCGGACGATGATCTTGATCTCCGGGTTCAAGAGTTTCGCCATTCGGATCACATTCGATGCATGTTCGATGCTCGACGCGCTTAAGATCAAACTCAGCGCGGACTCAACCCCAGCATGCTTGAGCGTTTCAACGTGGCTTGCATCCCCAAGCACCACTCGGTGGCCATCGCTTCGGATCGCTTCGAGACTTCGAGGATTCATCTCGATAATCGTCGGAGATATCCCGTTCTCCTTCAGCAATCGCGCTGCGGTTCGCCCTACTGGTCCATATCCGACTACTACCGTACGAAACTCCTCAATGACTTCGTCGGAATCGATTCCATCGATATGGACCGCAGGCCGAAGCGTCCATGGGTGTCGCATGACGAGTAACCCCCGCAATCGCGAGCTTGAACCAGCAAACCTTACCAGCGGCTCAACAAGCTTCTGTAACCACGGCGATAAGGCAATCGAAAAGATTGAGACCGCGACCAAGACATGCACTAAGGCTTCATCGATCATGTTTTGCGAACGTGCAAGATTCGCAACGATAAACGAGAATTCACCGATCTGAGCAAAAGCGAATCCAACCCGCAGCGCGCTCTTGAGGGGCAGCCCAAGGCCGAGCATCAGAAGGATGCTCAAGAGAGGCGTGAGCACCATGGCAATGAACAAAGTCCATACAAACAATCCTGGTGTGAAAAAAAAGACTTGAAGATTAAACAGCATCCCTACCGAGACAAAAAACAATACGGCAAATGCATCGCGCATCGGCAAAGCTTCTGTCGTC
>JBJONT010000139.1:0-3689 GCA_046051705.1 Planctomycetota bacterium
CCAAGCTGGCCCCAAAATCACTCAGCGAACAAGACAGATTGAGACTAGATGGCATTGTTTCGAAGATGGAATCCAACGGCGAAAGACCAGAGGATATTCAGTTTGCAGTCAACGATTTCAAAGCAAAGTACGAACGATCTGCCGCCCCAACCAATCCCGTCCAAAAGGCGGAATCGACTCCACTAACTCAGAAAGACATCGATCGGTTGGGGCGTTTGGAAAACGAAGAGGTAGGTGCGATAAATAACAGTCCGGAAGTCCGTTCACTAGTGCACCCCACTCCATCTGCGCTTTATGTCACCGGTTGGGCAGTATCCTTGTTAGCAGCCTTTGCGGTTTCTTGGATTTTGGCTCGACGGAAATACAACCGAAAATCCGAACGGGCTATGACAACGATTCAGGAAGCTGAGTCCAATCCTGCATCCTTTAGTCGGGCATCATTGGGTGTTCGACGGCTTGCTTCCACACTGTTTTGGCTGCTTACAGTTGGAAGCATTTTGATCGGAATTGCGATTTCCGATTTTCGATTCACAGCTTCGTTGGGTCTAATCATTGGGTTTTTTTCGTGGGTTTTGATTCGCGGTATTGATTGGATCATTCGTGGCTTCAAGTTTGGCGGCTACGATGTTGATGACAATCGATAGCTGCCATACCATGTCAGCATGATCGATTGGAACGCTGCCAAGGAAACTTACTACCGGACTGGAATGCCATTGCGCCAAATAGCTAAGCAAATAGGCTGTTCTGAAAGGACGATCTTTCGTCATGCGAAAGAGGGTAGGTGGTTTGAGAAACGTCGGCAGATCAGTATGGAGGCTGAAAATGTCGTTCGCTGCCAAGCGATTGAGTCAGCGCGGTTACTTGGCGCTGAATTGGCCGAGCGAACCGCCGAGGGTTTTAGGTCAAGAACGAGTCAGACAATTGCCTTGTTGGCCAACAGGCTTGATACCATGGCTATGGATGGAGGGTCGGCCAATGAGATTAAATCAATCGCTGCCTCTCTCCGGGACGTTTGGACCGTTGGCAAAGAACTCCACGGCCTTGCGACAGACGTTCCGGAGTCGGTCGTTAGCGTCAACATTTTGGCTCAATTGAGCGATAGACTTTCCTGACCCATGTACATGGGGAGACAGACCTAACTAACCACCGCCCCTTATAAAGGGAGCGGCGGATCAGTTATGTCAGGAAAGTCTCAGACTCGCCTGACTTGACTGGTTCTATTTTAGTGCAGTCAGGTCTGTCAGTTAAGTCTCATGGGATATGGGGTTGTCGGGAGATGAATTTTTCATGATTTGTACCCTTGCGAGGCTTGGCCCACTCGAAAAGCGTCCCGTCGTCAATGAGTTGCTTGACCAAGGAATGCCAATTATCTCGGCCGCCCTTTGCGCTGACGTACTTCTCTTTGAGTTCCTTCTTTGCGATCGAACCCGTCATCGGGACACATGCCAGTACGTCCTCGACCGTTGCCGTAGGGCATTCGACCTGAAAAAGGGGGGCAGCTTGGTCGGCAGACTCCCAGAACATCTTGTCCAGGCTATGCTTGATGTAGATCTGATCGACGGGCGAATCTAATCGATCTTTCCAGCCTAACCTCTTGCCACGTTTACCTGCGGTTAGTTGGAACGTCCCAGGGGTGGAGGTGGCTGAGATGGAGAGGACCGCCCGCGGCCAATTGGCTAATTCAGCACTTCCAGCCCCGTCGTAGGCACTTTGGCTCGTTGGACGCTTGAAACCCTTTCCTTGAGGTTCTCTGGGCGGTTTGTTCGTGTGATGCACGAGAATCGCGGCGCAACCGTGACGCTTGATCAAAGGATCGAGGATCTGGCGAAGGAATGTTGACGCATGTTCTTGGTCCGAAGCATTGCCGCCCATGTACGCGAACAACGGATCCAGGATCAGCAGATCGGGGTTAAATGCGGTGAGGTGAGGCTCAAGGGTTTCGTTGGCGAGCTTATTGCCAGTCTTGCCGCTCTCGCTAACGACAAGAATGGAGTCATGGATTTGGCCCACCTGTTCCTCTGTCAGGCTCAGACCCCTAACAACACCGTCGCGCATCTCTGCCATATCCTCATCGTCATTCTCGGCTTGAATCAGCAGAATCTTGAGTGGACGAGTGGGTTGAATACCGAACGCAGGCTGACCAAGGCTCCAAGTGACGCAGCATTGGAGGAGGAATGTCGACTTGCCAATGCCTGTTGGACCGACAAGAAGTAGGCCACCGTGCTTCCTTAAATATCCTTTAACGAATATGTCGTTAGGGCTGCCACTGGCCGACGGAGGTTTCATGTCGAACAAGGACACGGCCCCTAGGAGGATCCGTTGACGCATCCATGTATCCCAGTTCACGACGCCCACATTGATGGCCAACAGCTTCTGCTCATTGCCATCGCGCATCACACCGGCAAGACGGCTGAACCTGCTTGCGTTCTTGTTCTTCGGATCGATGCCGAGAGCCTCTAACTGGCGATAAACGACATCACGACGCTCGTTCCATTCTTCCTTGTTCGCCGCATCCACACGCACCCAGCCGTGCAAGCTCTTGCCGCCCGAATCGATGACGACCGAAAGCGGCAGCTTCGATTCCTTGAGAATCGTCCACTGCTCGTCTTTCGTCTTCTCGTCCATCTCAACGAGGACATGGCGGAACGCTGCCACGCCGGAATCCGAACCGTTCTCCCCAATGCACGGGTTGATACGGACGTATGCGCCGCGCCTGTCAGGACCGTTCCACATGGGACTGATGGGCGGAGTGAAATGGTTCTTAATCCATTCGTCACGCTTGAGGAATGTACCCTTGGAAGCTGGCCTACCTCGACCCTCGTCGTCGAAAATGATGTCAGTGCAGATGCAGACAACTTCGTCCGGCTCGAAGCAGGCTTTGAGGAAGTCGATTGTGGTGAATCGTGACGCTGGCTCTGGTATTGCCTGAATCTTTCGCACCACGAACTTGCCGGTGGGCGATACGGGCGTTCCGCTCTGCGCTGAGAGAAGCCAGCCACGCGGCTTGTCATGTGGAACCCTTAACGCCTCGTTGATTTTGTGGGCCAGTTCATGGGCGTTCCATGGAGGAACACATTTCGCGTTGTAATCATTGAGCAGCATCTCCGCATCGGATCGAGATAGCTCGAAGCCATGCACTAGAGCGGTGGCTACTGCGAATGTTGCGGGATGGCCGCCCTGTCCGCTGACTGCACCGGGGGTGTTACGCAGCCATGCTCTCGCACGGTCGATCTTTGATTGAGCGACGGCGGGAGCGGGTTTACATTCGGGTTGTTGGTTCTTATCAAGCGCCTCGGCCCCGGCCGGGGCGTCCTTTTTGGGAGGGGGCGTTTCCTTATCGGTGTTCATTACCGGACCTCCTTTTGCACCAGCGTTGCGACTCCGTGCGGAGCTTTGGCAAATTCGCCAGCAGCGGCACGACGTTCGAACTCGGCAGCCTCGGAGGGCAGGATGTATGGACGCCCGCCTAGGTTCACCGTCCGGATCCACCCGCGTTTGCGGAAGCGCCAGAGCGTCGTTGAGCTGATGTGTTTAAGTTCGCCAAACCTATGGAGAGGTATTGGCCCGGGTACGAACGAGATATCATTCATTCTCGTTCAGCGTATCGCTCGAACCGTCATGAAAAATGGGTGAGGCCCCCCCGCGGGAGGTGAATCTGAGTTTACCAGAGAGAGCAATGGCAGGACTCA
>JBJONT010000140.1:0-27419 GCA_046051705.1 Planctomycetota bacterium
CCGCGAGAGGGAAGCGATGACAGCGGCAGTCAGGAGTCACAAGGACCGAAGAGGCGGAGCCGGGTTTTTGAAATCACCGACTCGGATCGGGCTTATTGGGCTTTTCAACCAATTCGGTCCTCGGCATCGAAACCCAAGGATTTCAGCCCCCAAAAAAACAGCGGCGAGGAGCGAGCCGCATTGAATCCGCTGGAGGAATTGGCGGGCGGTTCGCTAGCCGCCCCTCGAACGCAATTACGTCGCTTGTTTCTTGATCTGTGGGGGATGCCTCCGACCTTTGAACAAGTTGCGGCCTTTGAAGAGGATCCTTCTGCCGAAAATTGGAATCGATATGTAGATGAGCTGTTGGCTTCACGGACTTATGCGGAACGCTGGGGAAGTTATTGGCTTGACTGGGTTCGGTTTGCTGAGACGAATGGGTATGAACGAGATGGGATCAAACCCAATGCTTGGAGGTATCGAGATTACGTCATCGATTCCTTGGAGCAAGACAAGCCTTACGATCAGTTTGTGATTGAGCAATTAGCTGGTGACCAGTGGGCTTTGGAGCAAGGGTGGACGGTGGAGAGTCATCCTGAGCAATGGCGTTCAGCGATGATCGCCACCGGCTTTTATCGCTTGCATGTTTGGGATGATGAGCCGGATGATACGCTCGTTGCGCAGTTTGATGAAGCAGATGATGTTATGGTCTCGATAGGTTCAGCCTTTATGGGACTGACTGTTGGTTGCGCGCGGTGCCATGATCACAAATTCGATCCGATCAGCCAGCGCGATTACTATTCGATGTTGAGTTTTTTCCGAGATGTTGAGCCTTATGGTTTGAATAAAAAGGGTGGTGGGGGGCGCGGTACGGGACGTATTCAAAGATCGTTGGTTCCCGAATCGCAAACGATGGCTTGGGAAGAGAATCGCCGGCAGCAAATCGCAGAGAAGCAAAAGTTGATGGATCAAGCGACCGATCCAGCGGTGCGTTTGGATCTTCAAGGTCAGATCAAGCAATTGCAGGACATGGTCCCGGGGTTTGATTCGGCGTTGGCGATTTGGGATTTCGGTTCGCAAGTCCCTGAAACATTTGTATTGCATCGCGGCGATCCCAATGAGCCTAGAGAGAAGGTTGCAGCGAATGTGCCGACCATCTTTGGCGAGACGGTTTCTGATCTTCGAAATCCGACGGCGGAGTTGAACCAAGGTGGTTCGCAAGGCGGAATGAGACTTGCGTTTGCAAAGTGGCTGGTTGATCCGAAGCATCCGCTGACAGCAAGGGTGATTGCCAACAGGGTATGGCAGCGTCACTTCGGTGTTGGGATCGTTCCAACGATCGATGACTTCGGCGCGACAGGTTTACCACCAGAGAATATTGAACTTCTGGACTATCTCGCAGGCGAGTTGATCCGATCCGGTTGGTCGCTCAAGCACTTGCACCGAATCATTCTCCGTTCCGAGGCTTATCGAAACGCGAAATCCAATGTTCGGCGACTTGATGCGGAGTCGGTTCGGGACTCGATACTACTTGTCAGCGGAAGGCTTGGAGGCAAGCGGTCTGGGCCGAGTGTCTATCCAAAATTGACACAGGAGGTTAAAGACTCCGCCAACCCGGTTTCATTAGCGGCATGGCAGGAGAGTCCGATGGAAGAGCAATACTGCCGAAGCATTTATTTAGTGGTGAAACGCTCGTTGAGAGTGCCATTTTTAGAGGTGCTTGATTATCCCGGTGGGACTTCTCCGACCGCGATTCGAACGACAAGTACGACTGCCCCTCAAGCCCTTTTGATGCTCAATGATCCTTGGATTCAGGAGCAAGCTATTGCGCTAAATGATCGCGCACGATCGATTGCGGGCGAAGAGCGATTGGATCGATTAAGTGCGCTATGGAAGCTGGTTTATCAGCGAGTCGGAAGCGATCAAGAGTACCATGACGCGTCATTGTTTCTTGAAAGTGGCAAGGATGAGTCGGCGCGATGGGTTCAGTTGTGCCGAGCTTTGCTAAGCAGCAACGAGTTCCTCTACACTGAATAGTTGAGAGCAAATAAAGGGGAAGACATGAATCCAAACGATCATCGGATAGCGATCGGACCGGTTGATCGGCGATCCTTTTTTTCGGCTACAGGTGCTGGATTTGGATCCTTGGCATTGATGTCGATGCTTGGTGGGAACAATTCTTCTGGGGAGAAGGCTTACGGTGGTGTCGAATCGCCGATGTTAGCTAAGGAACCGATGCTTCCTACCAAAGCGAAGTCGGTGATTTTCCTGTTCATGTTTGGTGGCCCGTCCCAGGTGGATTTGTTCGACTATAAGCCCGAGTTGCAGCGTCGCGATGGTGAGTCGATTGAGAACGAGTTTCGCAGGGGGAGTAAAACAAAGGCAGTGCTACAAGCCAGCAGGCGTAGTTTTCGTCAATGTGGAGAGTCTGGTCTGTGGTGTTCGGATGCATTTCCGAAGATATCCGAACACATGGACAAGTTGGCGGTGGTCAAAAGTTTGACAAGCGATTCCTTTGCACACGGAAGCGCTTTGTTGCAGATTAATAGTGGTAGGACGTTGCAGGGGCACCCATCCCTCGGTTCGTGGGTGACTTATGGACTTGGTTCGGTGAATGCAAATCTGCCAGGTTATGTCGTGATGCTCGATCCTCGCGGTGGTCCGACGAGTGGTTCGCCGAATTGGTCGAGCGGTTACATGCCTGCGGCATATCAAGGAACTTTGTTGCGTTCGTCTTCGCAGCCGATATTGAACCTTCAGCCACCAGCAGGAATAGATCCTAAATCGCAACGTGAAGAGATCGACTTCTTACAGCAGTTGAATCGTCGCCATGCCATGGAGCATGCTGAATCCTCAGAGTTAGAAGCCCGCATTGCAAGTTTTGAGTTGGCTTATCAGTTGCAAATGACTGCACCCGAGGCGATGGATTTGAGTCAGGAGTCGAGCGCGACGTTGGAGATGTATGGGGGCAATGAGCCGAAACCACAGTGGCATCCATTGGCGCTTGGGCCGGGAACTTTTGGCAAACAGTGTTTGATTGCAAGGCGACTTGTTGAGCGGGGCGTTCGCTTTATTCAGATTTACTCTGGAGGAGGTAACGCCGGCGGGCAGAACACTTGGGATGGGCATCATGGGATCGAAGAGAATTTGCAAATTCATTGTCCTGAAGTAGATCAACCGATTGCTGCATTGCTTAAAGACCTCGAGCAACGTGGACTCTTGGAGTCGACGTTGGTTGTCTGGGGTGGGGAATTCGGTCGGATGCCGGTATCTGAGACTTTTAATACGGGTGGCAAGCCTGGGGGACGCGATCACAATCCGAAGGGCTTCACCTATTGGTTCGCGGGAGCGGGAGTAAAACCTGGGACGAGTTATGGCGAAACGGATGAACTTGGTGAGGCCGCAGTTGAGAATCCGCGTCCCCTAAGGGATCTTCATGCCACAATCCTGCACTTGATGGGACTCGATCACAAGCGTTTGACGTATTTTCACGGCGGGCTTGATGAAAAACTCACGGGTGTCCTTGAAGCATCTCCGATTCGCGAAATCATGGCGTAGTTTAACCCCTAGCTTCGCCGATCCACGCGAGCTTGTCCGTTTTGATTTACCATGGAGATCCGGATACATTGGTGCACCGGATCGTTCTCAGCGGACTGCAATAAAGCTGGCAGGTTTTCTTACGCTTGGACTTACTAGTCGTGCCGCTGAGGAAAGCGACCGAGTAAAATACTCCAACGATCAAATTTCTAACCGGGCAATAAACGATTAGGTACTGACATGAGACATCGAATCCTTCGAATCCTTCGAATTCAAATCGCTGCGCTACTTGCATTTCCAGCGATGACCTGCGAGCTAACTACGACAAAAGCGCAGGAGAAAAGCGTGCGCTCCGGAATCAACGATTCTTTCAAGGATCCGAATGTCAAAGAATTCGTAGAACGCTTTGAAATCGAGAGTAGGGAAGTTTTTGCCAAACGCGACGAGATCCTCAAGGCGTGTGGGATTAAAGAAGGTCAGACACTAGCGGACATCGGAGCAGGGACGGGGCTTTTTACTCGCATGTTCTCGAAGGCTGTCGGTAGTGATGGACGCGTGATCGCTGTCGATATCTCCGAGAATTTCTTGAGCCACATTCAGAAGACTTCTCGCGAACTGAATTTGCAAAATATCGATACGTTGTTGTGCAAGCCCGATTCTACGGAGCTTGTACCCGAAAGTGTGGATGTCGCATTTATCTGCGATACCTATCACCACTTCGAATTCCCGAACAAGACCATGACATCGCTCTTGGGTGCATTGCGGCCGGGAGGACGGTTGGTGTTGATCGATTTCAAGAGGATCCGAGGTGAGAGCACCGATTGGACCATGTCGCACGTTCGAGCGGGGCAAGAGGTTTTCGAAGGAGAGATTCTCGAAGTAGGGTTTCGCAAAGTTGCGGAATATAAAGACATCTTGAAAGAGAATTACATGGTGGTTTTTCAGAAGCCATCGCCGAGTGATTCAGAAGTTGTCGCGCCCGGGGGAAGTGTAATTGCAGGGCAACCAAGTTTTCTTGCCCAGAGCCCAGAGGTGGAACTTGCGATTACTGAGCTGGGTGGACACATGGCTCCGGTTACGTTTTATCGAAATACAGACAGCCCTGTTCAGCCTTATCACATCAGTCCATGGCAAGAGGAATCCGGACCCCAGATGCCTGCCCCAGTTCTGGTTCCCCTGCGAGGTGACTTTTTTTGCATGCCTTTCGGAGGTAATTCGGAAAGCGTGTCGGGCGAGAGCCATCCGCCGCATGGAGAGGTCGCAAGTTCGAAATGGAAGCTTCTTGCGAACGAGCATAAAGATGACATCCATCGATTGACGTTGGAGCTCGATACAACGATCCGCAAGGGTAAGGTCACCAAGGAAGTTTCGTTGATCGATGGTCAGAATGTTGTCTATACGAAGCATACGATTGAAGGGTTTGCCGGCCGCGTTCCGTTGGGGCATCATGCGACTTTGGCATTGCCCGAGCGATTAGATGCGGTGAAGCTTTCTGCGAGCCCTTATCGATTTGGAATGACTTATCCTGGGACTTTCAGCGACCCGGCTCAGCGAGAGTACCAAGCTTTGCAGCCCGGGCAGCGTTGGAACTCGATGTCGCAGGTCCCGATGGCATGGAAGGGGGCCGAAGATGCAGATTTGTCGAAACAACCGACCCGCCTAGGATTCGCGGATCTGGTCCAGATTTTCAACGATCCGGCCCAAGCTCCCGTCGCATGGATGACAGCGACGTTTGTCGATCAAGGATACGTGTGGTTTAGCCTCAAGGATCCTGCGATTTTGAATTCAACAGTGTTTTGGATGGAGAATCGAGGGCGACATGGCTATCCATGGAATGGTCGCAATCGATGCTTAGGGCTTGAGGATGTCACAGCGTATTTTGCTGATGGGCTCAAGGCTTCTAGTGAAGACAATGCGTTGGAACGCGAAGGAATTCGCACTGCATTGAAACTCGTTGCCGATAAGCCGACGGTGGTTCCATACATTCAAGGTGTCGTTAAGGTTTCCAGTGCATTTGATATCGTCAAGACCATTGAATTCCAGCCAGGGAAGATAACACTGATCAGTGCTTCGGGGGAAAAGGTCACGGTTCCAGTTCGGCATGAGTTTCTCTCGACGCACAAGTTGTAAAGGGAGTTGCCGCTTGGTAAGGTTTCCTAGCCGATGTATTTACGTTCGCGATGAGTTTTCGAAGTTCCATTTTTATAGGTTCGTTCATGATGCAATTTATACGGACTGATCGATTGTGTTTGCGTGTCTTACTGTTGATCCTATGGCTGGGTTCTACTGGCTTTGAAATGGGGGCTAATGCAAACGCTGCAGACCAACCAAATATCTTGTTCATTTTCTCGGACGATCACGCCCAAGCTGCGATCTCGGCTTATGGATCGCGAGTGAACAAAACTCCGCATTTGGATCGGCTTGCGAACGAGGGGGTACGGTTTACGAACTCGTTCGTGACCAATTCGATTTGTACGCCAAGTCGCGCAACGCTGCTGACCGGTCAGTACTCCCACCTCAATGCCGTTCCGGTTTTCAATCGGTTCGATGGAAGTCGAGATCATGCCGCGAAGCACTTGCAAAAGGCTGGCTACCATACAGGCATGATCGGTAAGTGGCATTTGGGTTCCGATCCGACCGGTTTTGACCGTTGGATCGTCCTACCTGGTCAGGGGGCTTATTGGAATCCGCAGTTTCTAGTCCCAGGCAATCGGAAATTGACTATTGAAGGTCACTGCACGGAAGTAACCACACAATTGGGAATTGAGTTTTTAGAAACACGTCCGAAGGATCGCCCATTCTTCTTGATGCTACATCACAAAGCCCCACACCGTGAGTGGGCACCTGACTTGAAGAATCAAGCGTTGTTTGCAGATCGCGAGATACCAGAACCGGAAACCCTCTTCGACGATTATGCGACGAGACCAGCGGCCTTGCCCGAAAACGAACAGACGATTGCAAACGACCTGACGCGTCGCGACTTGAAGATGGAACCACCCGAGGAATTGCAAGGCGCAGAACGGAACCGTTGGTTAGGTGAAAAGCCAACTCAGGTTTCCGTAGGAGGCAAGAACCTCGAAGGCAAAGACTTGGTCAAATGGAAGTATCAGCGATACATGCAAGACTACCTGGCTTGTGTTCAAGGTGTTGACGATAGCGTGGGGCAAATTCTCGATTATCTCGATAAGAATGACTTGGCTAAGAACACCGTCGTGATTTACACCGCAGACAACGGCTGGTACCTCGGGGAGTTTGGACTCTACGACAAGCGATTCATGTACGAACCTGGATTGCGCACTCCGCTGTTGGCTCGGGGGCCCGGGATCGCTAACGGTTGGATTTCGAAAGAAATGGTAATGAATATCGATCTAGCTCCAACTTTCTTGGGCCTAGCTGGTATTACACCACCAGAGTCAATGCAAGGGAAATCCTTGGTACAACTGCTCAAGGGACAGGTTCCGGATAATTGGCGTCCTGCTGTCTACTACCGGTATTATCATGACCCAGGACATCACAATACGCGGGCTCATTACGGAGTGAGAACGGGAACGCACAAACTGATTTATTACTGGAAAAAGGATGCCTACGAGTTATTTGATCTTGTTCAAGATCCGTTGGAGCAACGCAATCTTCTAGGAGATCCCGCTACGGCAGATGCGCCTTCGACCCGAAGCCTATTCGAGAAGCTCAAGACTCAATTGGGCGACTTGCAAAAGCAATATGGCGATGATGGTCGATATGCAGATCCTGTAGATTGGCCCAAGGGGGGAGTCGACGGCCCCTTCAACGAGTTCAAGCCTTTAGGCAAGAAGAGTGTTGCGGAGGCGATCGGAGTATCGGTTTCGGCGGCAAGCAACTAGCCCTTGAATAGGACTAGTTGCTCCAAGTCCGAACAGCTCCGATGGATGTTCGGAATCTGCAATCTCACCTTATTTGTCAGATGTGTGCTTCTCGATGAAATCGACCACCGGGGTGGGATCATCGAGACCATGGGGATGGTGTCCAACGCCTGGTTTGTGAAAGACAACAAATTCTCCGCCAAGTTCTTTGTAGAGCTTTTCGGCGGGGAGAGTGTTCTCCTCGCTTGGGACAACATCGTCCACATCACCAACGACCGCGACGATGGCAACTTTGTGTTTCGCGAGTGTTTCAAGAGTTTTCAATGGAGTATGTGGGAACTCAGCGGCTTGTTGATCTGATTCGAACCCGTAGAGTTTCTTGAGTTCGAGCCAATCAGTTGGACTTCCTTTCCCTTTTCCTTTGCCTCCCGGCCAGCTTTGGTAATCCAAGACGGCTGCGTCGTTGTAGATAACGCTTACGTGTTCGGGGTGGGTAGCTGCGTAGCGATGGGCGTAGAGTCCGCCACGGCTTATCCCGATGAGGATGGCTTGGGAGTGAAGTCCACGGCGAATGAGCATGTTGTGAAACGCATGGAGTTTCTCAACGGCGCTTGGGGCTCCGAAGGAGTTACCTACGGAAAGAAAGACGTGATAGTAACCGCGAGATAGTAGCATGGGGGCAGCGCAACGATCAGTGAACGCATCTGGAAACATCATGCACCAAGAGAAGCGGCCTGATGCATTCGGGGACTTTGGTTCGACAACCCAAGCTTCCGCACCTTCGAAGAGGAATTTGTGTCGAGTGTATCCGTACCAATTGTCGATCGTTTGACCTTCGAAGTCCAAGTCAACTGAGCGGGATGAGACTTGCTCGGGTGAGGAGGTAGACGTTTGCCCGAACGCGATGTTAACATAGGTGGTTGAGGCGAAGATGAAGAGTAAGAGAGCTGGGAGATATTTTCGCATGGTGGTAGTTAAGGCTAAGCGACCGGATGAGTAATCGAGTTAGTAACGCTCGTTGGATTATAGCGTTCGATGGGACTGAAAGTTACGAAGGAGTTGGGGTTGGGGGAGATGGCAAAATTTAAACATGGAGCGACACCAGGTCCGTTCATCGAGTCGGTGTTGTTTGAACGCGGTCGCATTTCGGATCCCAATCATTATGCGTTTATGCTGCCGAGCCTAAAGGGCTTGATGAAACTGGATCTTCACCCCAAGGTGACATTCTTCGTTGGAGAGAATGGATCTGGGAAATCGACATTGCTTGAAGCGATCGCGATTGCCAACGGATTGAATCCTGAAGGTGGTTCTCGCAATATGCAGTTTGAAACGCGGGCAAGTCATTCGGAGTTATACAAAATTGTGCGATTGCGTCGGTTCCATGCGCTGGTTCCGGACGCATGGTTCATGCGAGCCGAGAGTTTGTTCAATGTTGCGAGCGAAATTGATAATCTCGGAGTTGGCAACAGTTACGGGGGCAAGTCGCTTCACGAGCAGTCGCATGGAGAAGCGTTCATGACCTTGGTCGAGAATCGCTTTTCGCAGGGATTGTACTTTCTCGATGAGCCGGAGGCTGCATTATCACCACAGCGGCAGTTAGAGTTTTTAGTCTTGATGCATCAATTGATTGAAAAGCAATCGCAGGTCGTAATTGCGACGCACTCGCCGATTATCATGAGTTATCCGGACGCAAAGATTTACTCGTTTAGCGAAGCCGGAGTACGTCCGGTCGCTTATGAGGATACGGAGCACTATCGAGTTACTAGGAGCTTTCTCGAATCGCCCGAGCGGATGCTCGGGCATTTATTGGGAAAGCGAACTAAGAATAAAGCTGAATCGCCTTGATGATCGCATCCATCTGATTTGGGACCGCGATAGCTCGATTGGCATAGGATGCTCGGGTTACCCCTCGGCTACCGAGGACTTCCTCGAATTGATCTTGATCGGTGGTGTGATAAGCAACGGTAGCGGTCGGGTCTTTCAGTTGGTGTCCTGTAAGAATACATACGACGCGATCATCACTACCGATGACACCTTGTTGCCGAAGCAATTTAGCTCCTGCTACACTTGCAGCACTTGCCGGTTCGCAACCGATGCCGCCTGCCCCGACTTGAGCCTTCGCATCGAGGATCTCTTGGTCGTTTACCTTGCGCACTACACCGTCGCAAGCATCGAGTGCTCGAAGGCACTTTTTGAGATTTACAGGTCTGTTGATTTCGATAGCACTAGCGATCGTATCTGCTTTGACATGATCTCGATCGAGTTCGTCGTAGTACCAGCAAGCGATTTCCATTCGTGGGCGTCCTCGGCTCCATCGCAAGTTGCGTTGGTTATACAGGACGTCGAGGGTGTCTGCGCCAGCGGCATTGATTACGGCGAGCCGTGGGATCCGGTTGATAAGTCCAAGCTCCTTGAGTTCCAAAAACGCTTTGCCGAACGCGCTGCTGTTCCCGAGGTTTCCACCCGGCACAACAATCCAGTCTGGAACTTCCCATCGCAAAGCTTCCAGCACGCGGAACATCACGGTCTTTTGTCCTTCGAGACGGAATGGGTTGACGCTATTGACCAAATAGATTCCGAGCTCTTTGGAGATTTCTTGAACGCGTGCCATCGCATCGTCGAAGTCGCCTGCGATTTGGACGGTCAAGGCACCGTACTCGAGGGCTTGGGAAAGCTTCCCATAGGAAATTTTTCCTGAGCCGATGAAGATGATCGCTTTCATCAATTGTGTCACAGCGCAGTACATCGCCAACGACGCGCTAGTGTTACCGGTCGATGCGCAAGCTGCACGTTTTGCGCCAACCATGTGTGCGTGAGTAAAAGCAGCGCACATTCCATTATCTTTGAAGCTTCCCGAGGGATTCATTCCTTCGTACTGAAGGTAGAGTTGCCCAGGCTTGAGCCCTACGTACTTTGCAACGAAGTCTGCTTGCTGAAGTAGTGTTTGGCCTTCTCCGACAGTGATCACACGATTCGCGGGAGCATAAGGAAGTAGTTCGTGGAATCGCCATACGCCGCTGAATCTCAACGGATCGTGTCGCCGACTCCAGAGAGCCTCCAAGTCCGAGAGTTTCGATGGCAACGCAATTTTGTTCCAATCGTATGCCACATCGAGCAAATCGGAACACTTTGGGCATTTCGTCAATACTTCGCCAACATCGTAGGTTGCCCCGCAGTCGATGTTTAAGCATCGTTGAAACGCAGCGGTAGTCGTTCCATTTTGTACGCTTGTGCTGACACTCATCTTGATATTCCGAAAAGGGTGCGGGCTATCTCTAGGATGTGGTTACAGGCTGGAGAGATATTGAGGTTGCTTCCCAATCATCTTGCCTAGGTCTTCGAAAAACAATGGGTAGGTTTTCTCGGTGCAACGCGGGTCGAGAACTACTGAGCCTGGAACCTGCATCGCGACGAGTGCAAAACTCATCGCCATGCGGTGGTCGCGATAGGTTTGGATTTCGCATGGGTGCAAGGGTCCAGGGACGATGGTAAGACCATCGTCATGTTCATAGGCCGTCGCTCCTAACCTTCGGATTTCTTTCACCAAATCTCCAATCCGGTCGGTTTCTTTGTGACGGTTGTGCGCAACACCGCGAACGCGTGTGGGACTTTGGGCAAACAACGCAACTGCAGCAAGCGTCTGCACGGTGTCACTAATATCAGCCATGTTGATGTCGAGCCCATGCGAAGCTCGACCGGATATTTCTACCCAATCGGACCCAGAATCGAGTTGGCATCCCATTTTTTCTAATACTTCCGCGAAACGGATGTCCCCTTGAAGTGCATTCAAGCCGATCCCTTCGACGCGTACTCGACCACCCGTAATTGCAGCAGCGGCTAGGAAATAACTGGCAGCAGAGGCATCGGGTTCGATGAAGTATTCGGTTCCACGATAGGTTTGCGGTGCGGCGATTTGGAAATCACCATCGGTAGAAACATTGCTCGAAACCCCAAAGGATTTCATCAGCTCCAACGTCATGTCTACGTAAGGCTTCGAGACCAACTCCCCTTCAACCTGAATCTCCACATCGTTTCTACAGTAAGGCGATGCCATCAGCATGCCACTAAGAAATTGGCTCGACACATCACCCCGAACTACCGCATGACCACCCTCAAGCCCATCAGCAGCTAGGAATACGGGGGGGCATTCCCCGTTCTGCGGATTGCGGCTTTCAATGTTCGCTCCCCATGTCCTGAGTCCGCGGATTAAGTCTCCGATCGGACGCTGTCGCATTCGCTCGACGCCATCGAGAGTATACCTGCCCCGTGTGGCCGCCAAGGCTGCTGTGAGAAAGCGGATTGATGTTCCACTGTTGGCGATGAACAAAGTCCCTTCCGGCTGAGGCGGTTGGCCTGAACAGCCATCGATGGTGATTTCACAAGCGATCCGATTCCAATCGATTCGCAAGCCGAGTTGCCTCCAAGCATCTACCATGACGATGGTGTCTTCGCTTTCCAAAACACCGTGAAGCTTTGAACGTCCAGAGGCCATCGCCGCACAGATCAGTGCTCGATTGGTAATGCTCTTCGACCCTGGCACTCGAATCGAGCCGCAGATCGGTTCAAGAACCACTGGAAGTTGAACTCCTAGCGGTTTAACCGTTTGTTGTGAAGTCAAAGGGACATTCTCCGAATGCGAACACTTGGATTGAGCAAAAACAACTTATCCACCTAAGTTTAGCGCTCAAAGGTCACCGCCAATACTTGATGGTGATCTGGTTGGTTGTGATGTACTTGATGCTAACTTACTTGGTGGTGATCTTCCAAAGGTTCTTTGCGCCTCGGACGAACAGAGCATCACCAGAGACGGCTGGCGAGCCGAGCACTTCGTCTCCCAGCGTGTTCTTCTGAACGATCTCTCCTTCTTCGCCAGCAAGGGAAACCACGGTGCAGCTTCCATCCATCGCGAAGAGCAGCAAACGGTCGCCGGCGATAACTGGAGACGACCAAATCTGATTCGCGTCGGGGATTCGCAATTGCCAAAGGACCTTGCCGGTAAACGCATCACCGCAAACGAGAATGGTCCGGTTGATGGTGTAGACGCGATCGTTTGCGACGATAGGTGAGCAAGCGTTCGGATTGAGTTTATTTTCCTTCCAAAGTTGGCTTGGTGCTCCCGAGCTGGAGAGATCAAATGCAGTCAAGCCACCTGATGGCACGATCAATTTGCCGCCGGAGACGGTTGCTGAAGGAGTTGTGGAGCATCCGGTTTCCATTCTCCAAAGCTGCTTTCCATCGCGTGGTGAGACGGCGACCAAGTCGTCGCTTGATTGCAGGATGACGGCATTACCGCCGCTTGGCAATTTAACCGGAGTTGGCGAAGCCCAGTTGGCCTTGCGAGGGCGATCTTGTCGCCAAACGGTCGTTCCATCTTCGATGTTCATCCCGATTGCGAAGGAGTCTCCTTGGCATTCGACTTGAACGATCGCAACACCATCGACAATGACAGGCGATGCGCTCATGCCAACATCATTTCCCGCCTTGGGGAAATCGCTTGCGAGGGAGCGATACCACATCAAGTTCCCTTCGGTGTCGGTACAAGCGATATCATTGGAGCTGTAGAAAGTTACGACGTGTTTGCCATCCGAAGCGGGTGTCGGGGCAGCATTCGCGCTCATTGGATGGCAGAATGGTCTGCCGCGTGAGACGAATTGCTGCTCCCAATTTTGCTTGCCGGTATTCTTGTCGTAACTGAGCAAGCGGATTCGGCGTTGCTCCATCCCATCACTGGTGGTAGTGATGACTTGATCTCCCACCACGATAACCCCTCCGACGCTACGGCCTGGGATGGGGATTTTCCAAGCGATATTCGTTCCGCTTTCTCCATCGAATTGATCGGGAAGCTTGGCCTTCGATGGAGCACCACCGACATCGGGTCCACGGAACTGCGCCCAGTCTTCCGCATAGCTAGTCGCTTCGAACATCGTCGCGCTGGCGCTGATGGACATGACGGTACTGAGCGAGAGGACTCGTTTGATGGTCGCTAGTGACCATATGTTTTTGCGGGTGGGATGGGCTGTTGAGAACTTAGTTGTTTCGAGATTCATTTCTTTGGGCTTTCGCTGGATACTTGATTTGTTGTTAAGCTGGTTTCAATGGGGGCAACTTGGCTTGCAAGCATCTTGCACTTGAAAGCGGCATGATTACTTGACGTTGGCAAACCGATCTCGTTGATTACGGTTTAACCTTGTAAGCGATCGCCTTCCCAGTCGAGTCGCAGATGCGGGCTTGGAAAATGTAGCGTTGTGCCCAAGCTTCCTTTTGTTCGTTTTGACAGACTTTGATAAGGATTCGGTTGGTACCCGCCTTGAGTTCAATCGGTGCGATGTATTGGTCTACTTGCATTCCGGTATGGTAGACTTCGTTGCCGATCACTAGCTCTCCATTGACCCATACTTTCTGGGCATTGATGCATCCGACCCGAAGTTCGCATTTCACATTGCTTGGAACTTCGATCTCTGTCACACCGTAAACGATGCATCCTTTTTCGTTGTTGTAAAGTTTAGCAAGATCGATTGCGCCCTCTGCGTCTTCGGATTTCTCCGCAATCCATTTCACCTCGCCTGGCCTACCTTGGTAAGAATCGGCAAGTTTGTTGCTGACCCAATCGGCTTCGACTGGATAAGCCTTGTCGTAGCTCTTGCTTCCTGTGTTATCAAAGGGCCCGATGAATTTCCATGACGATAGAAAACCGAAATGCTCCGACTGGTTGACTTTAACTCCAAGCTTGTCGAGACGTGCGATGAGTTCGACGACTTGTTCTGGTTGTCTCGCAACATCAAGGAGGTTTTTCAGTTGATCAACGGGGAGTTCTTTTGGTTCAAGTGCTTTTGCTACAGCTTCGTAACGCAATTCTGGACTCGGGTCGCTGAGCATGGAATCGAGCCAACGATTGCGAGAATCTGCATCTCCTTCTGTCAACCATCGAAAGACCGTATAGCGAGCCTCTGGGTCTTGTGTGGTATCCTTGAGGAACGCTTCTAGCTCCACCTTTGAAGCTGGGTTTTTGCGTTGCGTGGCGTTGGCAATTCCGCTGAGCCAGTTTTTGCCAATCAAGCTTGAGCCTCGCATGGCTTGAAGAACTTCGATGGTTTTCAAATCGGATCGCTTCGAGAGTTCTCGTGCGGCTCGCGATGCGTTTGCGACCGCCGCATCATCGTTTGGTTGTACATTTCTGAAAACATCGAAAGCAGACTCTGGTTTCTCTGCAAAGAGTGGGGTGAATCCCATGCTGCAAAATCCGAGCGCTAGGATCGCGAACTTCGTTCTGAAGTTGCGTCGTCGAAGAACCCTTTGGCTACTGGTTGAGGTTTGTGTTGGGCGAAATGGTGATGGCGATAATTCGTTACGCATGTGGGTTGCTCCCGAAGCTTGGAAATCGTTGATTGGACTTCTTCTATTATGCTTATTTTCACCCCACGGGATAGACGCAAGACCCCCGTTAGCTCAACACAGATGGGGGTCGACTCATGGACTTGGTGAGTTTGCGTTTGTGTTAAGGTTTTGAGACGAAGCGGATGAAGGGGAGCGATTAGGGGCAAACCACATCTCGAAACCATCTGGAGATCGAACTATAGAAAATCCTAATCGAGCCGCTTCTGCTTGGACTTTCTGGGTTTCTTCTGGTAATTGCTGAAACGCTTCGAGCGGATCGAGGGCGAGAAGGTCATAGCGCAGCAGGGGGGACTCAAGGTTTGGAGCGAGCCGTTCGTAGTCTGCGGCACGCTGCATATACTGCCCGACTGTTTCAAGATCGGCTCCTCCGAGCAGGTGGCTAGCCAACCGACCCGTTGCAAGGATTCGGATTTTGGAAAACTCCAACTGTTCGCCTTGTCCTGTCTGGCCGTTTGATTCGTTGCTGCGTATTCCGTTTTTTCGCAACCCTTGAAGTTGATTGTGGAATGCTCGGTTAGCGTGCGAGCCCCTGCCGCGAAGCTCCGTGGAGTTCGGTCCATAGGAACGATTTTTCACTTCGCTCAGCGTATCGGGTGTCCAGGGGAACTGGCCGACGAAACAACTCAGAACGAAACCGGTGATCAAGGCAAACGTTGGCAGTGAATTAGGATCGGCTTGATGTGGATTCTCCTTTTCCGATCGTATCGCTCCGATAAAGAGAATGGGCAAAACCACGCTGGCGTACTGGAAAGCGATACTTTGGGCTGGAAGGTGTTCCCAGATCAAAAGAACGACTAGTAACGGGGTTACTGCAAGGACCACCCAACGAAAACTAGGCTTTCGGAAGTAGAACGCAAAAGGAGCGAAAAGGAAGGCGAGGAACGCCGCATTGCGTTCACGCAGCAATAGTTCGCTCCATACGTTAGTTCGCAGGAATGGAGATAGCATGATAGCGCCAGGGCCATCACCTAACCTTGCAAATCTCCCGGTCTGAAATTCTGCAAGTCCACTGAAGCGATAAATCAATAGAAAGCTGACCGTTGAAACAAGCCAAACAATCAGCCATCCGTTCCGCTTGGATGTCTCATACGATGAAACAGAGTGATTGAAGGAACTGGTTTTGACTTGGCGTCGTATCCCCCATTGAATTCGCAAAACCTCGCTAGCGGCAAATGAGCCGATCGCTGCAACTGCCCCTTCTTCAAAACTACTCGCCAAGATGGCCAGGCCTATAGCTGCAACGCATCGATTGGAAATCCAACAAGTGTACGCACCAAGCAACGATGGGATCGCGAGACTGATTGGGTGCCAACCGTACGTATAAGCCAGATTCATCTGCCCGATCGATGGATAGCTTAACCACGCTAACCCCCATAGCATCGATGCCCAAGTAGGTGCTCCGTGCCGACGTGCGATGGTGTAAATGAACAGCGCGGATAGTGCGAGCGATGCCGCTTGTAAGTAGAAGGTCAGCCGCGCATCCTCAGTGATCCAACAGAGTGGTACGAGGAGTGTTAAACCAGGATTGAAGTGATCCCAAAAGGGAGGCAGAACGACTGTTTCTTTCAGAAATCCATCGAAGCGAGCTGTGTTGATCACCCGAAGGAAGAAGTGGCCAAAGTCGTTAAAGCCGAGTTGGAAGTTGTTGAACAGATCATGGCTTTGCCAGCACCACCAAGCTGCACAAGCAACACTTGATGTCGTTAGGATGCACCACGGAACCCAAGCGTTCGGATGGTCCTGTGGTTTGGATGTGTCGCTATTCTCTAGGGATGCAAGTGCACGGTTCGTCGTTCGCAAACTTGAGAATGCACAACCACTAAAGAGGGCAAAAAGTATCGGTTCCCACCAATAGGTTTGCGGCAGGATTCCGGAGCTCTTCGCATCGGCGGCCCTGATGATGAGAATCGCCAGCGGGCTGCATGCGAGAAACAACCAAGCCGATGAAATAAGGAGTGATTGAAAGTCTAGTGAGTTCGAGCTCTTGGCGATGTAGATACAACCTGCCTGCAACAGGAGAAGAGCGAAGAGAACTGAGACGACGGGAAGTGATCCGCCGATGACTTCGTAGATTGGCGGTAGATTCGCAAGTGAAGCATAGTTAAAAAGAAACATTGTCCGCGTCGATAACGCAGAACCTGTAGCAAGCCAACACAGGGTTGCGATGGCAATGGGGAGGAAGTAGATCGGATGGCGAATCACGGTTTGGTGGGAGTGCTTGGGATTTTGCGAAGGAACGCGATGAGGTCAGCCATGGCGATCGGATCTATTTCTTTGAGCAATCCATCTGGCATAAGAGACTTGCCTGAAGACTTCCAGGTCTCAATGTCGCTTCGCGAAACCGAAACTACTTGGTTCTGTGCGGTTAGTAATGTGATACGTTCGGAGGAGGATGCTTGAAGTATCCCGACATGGACTTCGCCGTCATGGGTTGCGATTTGCTGCTGTTCGTACTTGGGGTCCATTTCCCGACTCGGTTCAGCAATTGCCAGCCCGATAGCTTCGTTGGGGCGAACTCGGTAGGAATCCAGCGATGGTCCGATGGCGATGCCAATATCTCCAACTCGATGGCATGATTGGCAAAGCTTTCGAAAATGCACTTCACCTTTTTGTGCATTGCCAACTTGCGCCCAGGCTTTGCGATAGTCTGGCGCAATGGACTCCCATTGGACTTCTGCCATGGGTGCGATGCGTGAGGCTGCATTTCTTATCGATTCCGTTGGGAACGCACGCAGGGTTTGCCAAGCCCAGGAAGGTAGTGCGGCTGGGGTGTTTTCAGGACTTTCCACCCAGTCGAGCAATCTGGTCGCGCCAGATTCGTTTCGCACCAAGCTCTTGATAATTGCCTGGCTAATCACCGGCGAGGCAACTTCTAGATGCACGACAGCGAGATTTTGTAACTGAGGAAGGGTGGGTACCCAAGCTTCGATCCAGTCACGTTGCACTTCACTGGGAAGATGCGCGTGGAGTAACTTATTAAACAGCTCGATGCGATCCTCGGGAGAAAGAGTACTAAGGATACGAATGACTCCAATGCGCGAATCCTCATCAAGCACTAAGGGTAGAAGCCCCGATGGATCGGGT
Source organism: Planctomycetota bacterium (assembly GCA_046051705.1). Classification (GTDB taxonomy): domain Bacteria; phylum Planctomycetota; class Planctomycetia; order Pirellulales; family Pirellulaceae; genus JBKCUI01. Next base: position 17,835 of record JBJONT010000140.1, read on the forward strand.
TGATTTGATTGCTTGGAGGTATCAATTTGCTTGGAGGCATCAAGCGGTGAAGTTTCTAGGAGAAGTTTCTCCATGCGAGGAAGTAAGTCTTGGTGCGCGAAGTGTTGTATCGAGCGAAAGGCTTCGGAGTCTTCTGGGATACCTTTTCGGTTTAGCTGCCTTCCGAGCAGTGCGATGGTGGAGCCTATTTTGCCGGCTGCGTTATTGGCAGTAGCATCCGACTTGCTCTCCGCTTGTGGGAGCTCATTGCGAATGCGTTCTAACCATTGATTGATGATAGGGGCAACATCCCCTTGCCGCTGCATTGCAGCGAAGATGGCATCGACGAAAGATTCACTGGCGGGTTGTCCAGAGCTAGTCGTCCAGTCGCGAGTTTGCCAGAGCTCTTTTGCACCTTGATCGCGGATTGAAAACTCGATAGCAGCACGCAGTTCTTCGGAAATTGCAACTTGTTCGCCGTCGGGATTGCTTCTTCCCATCCAGAATGCAAAGACCTCAGCACGTGCTTGAGGGGATTCGATCAGTTTCGGACTCCGCACTGCGGCTACCATCTGGACTTCGGGGTCGGTCTCGTCTCTTAGAACGGATGCGAGCCATGAGACAGACTCTGATTTCGAAGTGAGATTCGATAGGTTGAGTCGATTTGCAAAGACCCATCCCCATACACGCAGGCGCGGTTCGGGATCGCAGATCGCAAGCTTCCAAGTTGCTTCGTCGAGGCCCTCGGGTAGATTGGCCAAAACGGAGAGGGAGTGCAAGCGTCCAAGTGGTGGGGTGGCTGGGGCTTTCAGTGCTGCGCGACAATAGGGGATCGCTTGAAGTGCTTGCCGTTCGATCAATATCCGAGAGGCCGTCTCACGATGCCAGCCGTTGGGATGGGAAAGGAGTTTACAAAGCTCTTCGGTTGAAACCTGAGAAAGGTTTGGAGCCGCCCGGCGAATGGGTTTCCCTGTCGCTTTGACTCGCCAGATACGTCCTAGCTCACGTCCAGAGGTAAGGTCAACTTGACTCTTGATCGGCTCGGGAATGCTCTTCGGATGTTCGATGGTTTCCCTCGCCATATCGACGATATAAAGACAACCATCGGGGCCATTGGCAAACTGGACGGGGCGAAACCACGTGTCGCGACTTCTCAGGAATTCGGTTCCCGCATCGATTCGTTCCCCGGTGGATGCGAGGCCTCGTCGCACAAGCTTCTTTCGGTGGACGAGGTTGCTGCCAACATCGGCAATAAGCGCGAGCGATGCATCGCTTTGCCATTGATCGCCATCGTAGATCGTAACGCCGGTCGCAGATGTGAAATAGCCACTGGCTTGACCGCCTCCTTCTAGGATTCCGTTCGACATGCCGGAGAGTCGCATCTGCGTACGGATCGTGCGCCATGACTCGACCGGAGAAATCCGAAACACTTCCGCTTGCGGGCCATCGACCGCGATGGAACGTCTCCACGGAACAGATTTCGAAAGAGAGGCATCGGTAAGTTCAGGGATGTACCAAGCCACGACTTGTTGCAAGTGATCGCTGTTGGCGGTAACGAAACGGTCTCCCCAAGGGCCAAAGTCGAATCCGTGTTGGCCGTAACCTACAACACTGGAGACTTGTCCATTGCGAGGGTCGAACGCCACATCTCGTCCACTTACAGCGTAGGGTGAACTGGGAAGTACTATGGGTGCGGTTTTACTCGAAGGTGGAATCTGTAGTTTGCCGCCGTTCGAGCTTGTGGACAGATGCATCTTGCCATCGAGCCCCCAGCGAAACGAGTTTGCTAGTCCTTGAACATTTTGTCGTCCGAAGCCTTCTAGGATTTTCTCCGTTTCTGCGTTCGACCACTGCAATAGGAATGGAGGAGCGGCGATCCAAACCTTTCCTTCAAGGGTTGCTAAGGCTGTGGGCCAGGAAAGGTTTTCAGCGATAAGGGTTGTTTGATCCATCGCTCCATCACCATCTGTATCGCTCAATTTTGAAACGCGACCGAGCGCATCGTTTTCCTGTTCGCTGTAATCGACCATTTCGACAACCCAAAGGTTTCCATCGGCATCGAAGTCGATCGCGACAGGGCTTTGAATCAGTGGTTCACTGGCGACGAGCTCGATCTCATACCCCGGTAGGACTTCGATCGCTCGGCGAACTTCATCGATTGACAATGGAGCGAACCGCTCGACGCGGATCGAATCGTCGGTTTTGGGTGGTTCGTCTGATTTGGGTGCTTGGTAAGCAACGGATCGTTCGATGGGGAGGGCAAGCAAAATGGCCGCTGCGACAGCGCATCGGATTGCGAAGACGGAACTCATTGCGCTGACGGTACTCATCGCGCTGACGATACAGTGGTGGAGTTTCATTATGGGTGTGGGTCGGTAGGATTGCTCGGAGTATTTGAAGAGGCGGGAGGGGTATTTGCAGATGCGGGAGGGAAAATGAACTCAAGGGCATCAGGAAGTCGGCTTGCCCAAGCCGTTTCATTGTGTTTGGCCATTGGTGCGATCATCAGTTGCTTGTCGAATCGCTTAGCGAAATTGGAATCAAGCAGTTGAACAAACGACTGCACCCGAGCGACATTGCGTTCTTGGGTACTGGCCGTGTCCCCTTCTTCCGTCCCCATATCGATCCAAAGCTTTTGCTTGGGTTGATCCCAAGTATCGTTTGCAGAACGCTTGCAAGATTGTAGCATCGCATCGTTACCCCAAAAAAGTGAAGGTGACATCGCAATGGCGTTTCCGAAAGTTTGTGGTTGTTGAAAGAGTGCATGAAGGGCGAATAGACCTCCTAGGGATGAGCCCGCGATCACTGTGGATTCCGGTTTGGGATCCGTTGCAAATTGGGAATCGATCCAAGGTTTCAGTTCCTGTGTAATGAAGGTTAGATACTTGTCGGCTTGTCCACCGACGAGTGCGTCACCAACGCGGTCTTGAACTGTCGTGTATTCACCGATTCGCTCTTTGGAGTTATCGATAGCGACAAGGATTAAATTCAAGGCTGGGGTTTTTTGAGAAAGTCGCAGAGCAGTCTCGTCGGCTTGCCATTCCGCACCAAAGGGAGCTCGGGTGGCGTCAAAAACATTTTGGCCATCGAGGAAATAGACTACGCGATATCGCTGCGGGGTTTCGGGGGATTCAGAAGGGATGGAGGGATTGGTTATGTCGCGATAGCCAGGGGGAAGCCATACCGTGATTCGCCTTGAACCTGCAAGTGTTTGACTATCGAAGTCCTTCCATCGCAAGTCGCCAGTGGCGGTGGAGACGGGTTCTTTCGAGGGTATCGCCCACGCCGCGATTTCGACTCGAACGATGGCATCTTTTTCAACTCGCAAGGTTCGATTTTGGATTTCCGCTCCAGTAGAGGATTTCTCGACGGAAGCCCAACTTCCTCGCGTCAATTTGTATTCGATACTCGTTCCAATAGGAAATGTGGCTTTGGCCTGAAATGTGCCGTCAGAGAGTTTGTTCAGTTGGAATTGATTGGGTTTCCAAGGACCGAATTCGTCTTGGTTTCCCGCCAGAAAGAGTTTCGCGGTAGCAGGGGTGTTCGCAGGTACGCTGACGATCCATGTGATAGTGGCCACATTGCTGGTCGCCGAAGTCGATTGCGCGTGGAGCGATGTTAAAGCAGAGTGTACGAAGAATAGCAGAACGGTAAGACATCCGAGCTTAAGCCGGACGAGATTCGAAACATCTGTGTGGTCGTCTGATTTCTTCATGGAGTCCAAGTTGATCAATCAAGTTTCTAGGTAATGAGGTTTCGACGTAGTTGGGCCCAGTAGGATCCCAACTTAATCAACCCTGATTATACCGAAATCCATCGATTTCGCTTCTGTTATACTCACCGTTTGAATCTGTTGGCAAAAAGACGGATGCCTTCGTTTATCAAATCCAACTTTGAGTTGAGGAATTGCGATGCTGTACACTTTGAGTTCAAGTCGTTGGTCGGCCTTGGCATGGATCTTGCTCTTGGGCGCTGCACACTCGGTAGCGGTTCGTTGCCTTGGGCAGGAATCTAGGCGTGCGGAGTTAGGGGACGGGGTGACGCTGGAGGTTATGCACATTCCACCTGGGGAATTCTGGATGGGAAGCACGCAAGAGGAGAAAGACTGGGCGACGGGGATCGAAGGGGGAGCTCAAGCCGGGACAGAGAGGGAGTCTTACGAAGGGACCGAACCTCGCCGGATGAAAGTTCGCGATGAGTTTTGGATGGGGAAGACGGAAGTAACGGTCGGACAGTTTCGGCAGTTTGCCGAGGAAACGAACTACCTTACCGATGCCGAGAAACCTGGAGGAAGGACGCAATGTTTTAATCCTCAATGGAAGAGTTACAACTTTAGGACCGAGGTCACTCATCCTTGGGAACCCATGGAGGGTAAGAGTTGGCGCGATCCGAACTTCGCTTTTGAACTACGCAGTGATTTTCCGGTGGTATGTGTCAGTTGGTCTGATGCACAAGCTTTTGCAACTTGGTTAACGGAGCGAGAACGAAAAGCAGGTAGGGTGCCCGAAGGCTATGAGTATCGTCTGCCAACGGAGGCAGAATGGGAGTATGCATGCAGAGGGGGTAGCAAAGAGTGCACAGCCTTTTGGTGGGGCAATGAGCTAAGCGAGGGAGAAGGACGGCTGAATATTTCAGCTATCGATTTCCTGCCGGACCGAAAACAAAAGTGGCCGCTAGGAAGCGCCCCTTGGAGCGATGGCTTCGCATTCGTCTCGCCAGTGGATCATTTTGCAGAGCGCGGCCGCAATGGATTTGGTCTAGCTGATATGTGTGGCGGAGTGTGGGAAGTCGTACTTGATCATTTCGATCCAACCGGTGGGCACGAAGAACTCAACGTGACCTCGTCGGCATACCGACCAGTATGCCGCGGAGGGAACTACTTCGATGTGCCTGGGAACGCTCGGTGCGCAGTGCGATTAGGGCTTGCTGGTCCTCACTACTCGGATTCCCGAGATGGCTTCCGTGTGTGTTTAGGTAAAGTTCGCAAAGTGAGGTAGGGGGGATTTTGAAACACAGAGGCACAGAGGCACAGAGGAGGGGACAGGGTGGGAAGGTGACAGAGGAGTAAAGAGACAGAGAGGAAAGGGACAGAGGGGAAAGAGCGGGGGGATTTGAGAGATTTCGGAACTGTACTATCCGCTATCCGCGTAATAATAGCCGTGCCGCGCAAGCGGCCCGATGACGGGCTCACACGACCCACCGGATGACTTGCGCCATTCCGCTTGCAATGACCCACCGGATGTCTTGCGCCATTCCGCTTGCAATCTAAGCGGCGACGCGAGGCTTCTGCATGGCACTTCGCTGCTTACTTTGTAGCCCAAAACCGCACTTCTTGGAAACAGCGTTCATTTAGATTTGACGGTATTGGCCTAACGCCTAACGCCTAACGCCTGTTCCCCATGAATAGGTTTACTTCGCAATTTGTTCGTACTTGATTTTGTATTTGTTGTACAAGTCCGTATGCCGGCTTGAGAGATCCACTCGTCTGCCTTGGATCCAAGCTCGTTCGACTTGGGATTCGGTTTCGAGGATGTCGCCGGAGCTGAGGAAAATCGATGCATCTTTGCCGTTTTGGATTGAGCCGATTCGATTCTCAACACCGTAGATTTCGGCGGCTGAGAGGGTGATGGCTCGCAAGGCGGCTTCGGGAGCAAGTCCGAATCCGACAGCGACGGATGCGTGATAGGGAAGATTGCGAACGCCTGATGCTCCGAATCGTCCATCGCTTGCGATACTGAAACGAATCCCGGCGGCCGCAAGTTGGCTTGGCAAGGCATAGACCGAATCGTAAGGGGCGTCGCGTCGGCTCGGCAGTCGGTAGATCCCGGAGAGGACCACAGGGATATTGGCTTCGCGTAAGAGGGAGGAGCAGTGAAGGGCATCTGCTCCACCGAATAGAATCATTTTGATTTGATATTGATTGCAGAAAGCGACGGCGGTTTGGATTTGCTTTACCGTATTCGCTTGGATCATCATCGGTCGCTTCCCTTCGACGATCGGTCGCATAGCTTCTAATCGAAGATCGATTGGTGCCCGAGGGTCATCGACTCGACCTTGAACATACGCTTTCGTTTCTCGAATCAAAGCATGTAGAGGGGCAAGACGCTCCGAAGCATCAGAGTCTTGACCATCACCTTGAGGGGCTCTACCGCGACCTCGACCGATGGGATTTCCGTAACGTGGCCATTGGGTGCTCAGTGCGACATCACCTTGGAGAGTCATGTCTTCCCAAGTCCAACCGTCGAGTTGCATCAGTGCCGCGTGACCGGAGACTAGCCCACCGGTGGGGCTGATCAACGAGAACAGAACGCCGTTTGCGCGAGCAACCGGGATGGCTTCGCTGTCGGGATTGAATGCCACAGCCGCGCGAACATTGGGATTGAGAGAACCTGTCTCTGCGTTATCGATGGTTGCATTTACCGAGTCGATTTCGACCAGTCCCATGTAGGAATACGAGTCTATTAAGCCCGGATAGAGATGTTTACCTGAAGCGTCGATGGTCTCGAAGCTTGGATCAGCAGCGATAGCAGGTGCTACCTCCGAGATTTTTCCATCTTTCAGGAGAACACAATGATTTGCCAGGGTGCCGCCCGAGACTGTGTGGACGGTTGCGTTTTGGATGAGGATCGGTTGGCGTTGAGGTGCGCCTGGAATCTGATCGGAGGCGACTGCTGGCGAAAGCAATGACAAACTCAATAGCAGTGCCGATCGTGTGATCTGTTTAAAATTTCGCATGTTGGGAAGACTTATTTGTTTCGATTTGGATTTGGAATTATTTTTTAGCTGTGCAGTTGGACCAAACGATTTTCGATCGATCAATGCTTAATTGTTCGATTGGTTTTCTTGCGTGTGCTCAGCATGTGCTTCATGAGCATGCTCATGTCCTTCATCGTGGCCATGGTGACAGAACTCGTCGTGATTTGGCCACAGACGCGACGGGTCATCCGAGAGGCTACTTTTCTCTGCGGAGCCTTCGCCGCTTGTGAGAATTTTCTGAACAAGGGCGCGGTGCAATGCGGCATCGCGCGATCGGACTTGGTTGTCCTCGTCGCGGTCGAAGTATTTGCAACCGTCGATCCACGTTTGCTCACATCGAGATTGGACGGACAAAGGTGAACCGCTCCAAAGGACAAAGTCTGCGTCTTTGCCAATTTCAAGGGACCCTACATGTTTATCGATGCGAAGCTGTATAGCAGGATTGAGGGTTACGAACTGCAACGCAGAGGCTGGGTCGACTCCACCATACTTGACTGCTTTCGCTGCTTCGTGGTTCATGTGACGACCTAGTTCTGCGTCGTCGGAGTTCAATGAGACGTTGATTTTCTGTTGGTGCATCAAAGCTGCGTTATAAGGGATCGCATCGATGACTTCGAATTTGTAAGCCCACCAATCGGAGAATGTCGAGGCGGTAGCGCCATGCTTTGCCATCGCATCGGCAACTTTGTAGCCTTCGAGGATATGTTGAAGGGAGCCGATGGTGATATGGAATTCATCGCACAGTTTGATAAGTGCAAGGATTTCGTCTTGGCGGTAGCTATGGCAATGGATCCAGCGTTCACCACGGAGGATTTCGGCGATCGCTTCGAGCTCAAGATCTCGGCGAGGTGGTGATCCTTGTGGACGTACACCCCATGATTTCCATTCTTGATCGTATTCCCGAGCTGCGTTGAATCGATCGCGAATCAGCTGTTCGACCCCCATTCGGCTTTGTGGATAGCGTGTTCTCGGCGATTCGCTCCAATTGCTTTGTTTCACGTTTTCACCGAGCGCGAACTTGATCCCTGCCGGTGCACCTTGGAATTTCAAAGCTTCATAAGGCTTACCCCAACGCAACTTGATGACTTGGTTTTGTCCACCTATCGGATTGGCGGAACCATGAAGGATGTTTGCAGATGTCAGGCCGCCGGCGAGTTGACGGTACATCGTCACATCTTCGGCGTTGATAAAGTCCCCGATGCGGACTTCGGCTGTAACCGCTTGAGTTCCCTCATTCACACCGCTATCGGTTGCCATGTGCGAATGGCAATCGATCAAGCCTGGGCTAACTTGGTATTTCGATCCGTCGATGATCAGTGCGTTAGGAGGGACAGGTAGATCGACGCCGATGGCTTCGATTTTTCCTTGTCGGACGATCATGTCTGCATCACGTAGGATTCCGGCCGGTCCACAAGTCCAGAGGGTGGTGTTTTGGATAAGGACGACTTCGGGCTGAACGGGAGGATTTTCGCGACCGAAGGAGGCGAACGGGTAGCGAAGGGTGGAGAGAACGGGTTTGGTTGGTTTATCGCTTGGGGATTTTTCAGGAGCTGTTTTCTCCGGTTTCGCTGGATCTGCTGTCGCGGTGTCAGCTTTGGGAGTGGCTTCAGGAGCGGTTGCTGGAGGTGTTGGAGTCGCTGGTACAGCGGGAGTAGCGGTTCGCTGGGCGCGAACACGTTGCTCGGTTCCATCGGGATAGTAGATCGATCCGATCAAGCTTTCTGCTCCGGCGTTGTTTTTTACCCAGGACAAAGACAGCAGGGCTGTTCCTTCGGAATTCTCTCGCAAGAGTTTGGTGGGTAACTTGGCATTCAATGCGCGGTCTGCCCAACGCAATTCGGTAAGTTTGATCTCGTTGGTTGGTTTCGACTCGGTTGTTTGCGATGCTGTCGTTTTCGAATCTTCTGGCTTTGCCCCTTCTGCGTTGGGTTGTGGTGGTGCAGGGGGGGCATCTGCGACGGGTGGAGTTGGCAGCAACAGCGTTGCTGCGATTTTCTTCGCAGAGTCTTTAACGTTGATTTGGAATGAGCCGAGCCAAGGTTTAGCGTCTGGGGATGCGGTACGGGTTTCGATAGCGGTCACGTCCCACGATCCATCGATGCCGAATGTTTCTTTGTAAGCAGCCTCGGGACGATTGCCGCGTACCCACACTTCTTCGATCTTGGTCTTTTCGCTCCATAGGTCGCCATCGGTGATGACGAAGTTCGCGAGCAAGCCTGGGCGAATGCGACCGAGCTGATCGTCGACACCGAGCATTTGCGATGGGACGGTCGTCAGAGCTGCAAGGGCTTTATCTGGTGCCAGACCGCGAGCGATCGCTTTTCGGACTTGCGGAATCAGTTCGGTCGGTTCGTTTAGACCTTGGGAAGTAATCGCGAAGATAACTCCTGCGCGATCCAGTCGTGCAGGGTTTTCGGGTGCAAGTTCCCAGTGCATGAGTTCTTCAAGTTCGGCGTCGAGGAGAGCTTCGGCGGTCGATACATTTGGTGGTTTAGGGAACTGCACTGGAATGATCCATTTGCGTTGTGTGCGCGCGATAGGGTCAAGCAGTTGGTATTCTTGTCCGGAACCCTTGAGGATTGCGTTCAAGCTGAATTCTCTTGCGAAGTCATCCGCACGCAGCGCGTATTGTTCATTGAGTGCATCGAAGACAAAGGGTTTTCCGGAAGCGATATGGTTTTGCAGAGTCGCTAAAGCGGAGTTTGATTCAGGATTCGGGAGGGATTTCGAAGCTTGATAAGCCCGTGTGGCGGCTTGATACCACTCCGCATCGAAGAAAGTTTGACGTGCCAGAGCAACGGCACCCATGGGACTCGATGGATAGGCTTCGCGGCCTCCTCGGCGCGAGGT
>JBJONT010000141.1:0-24938 GCA_046051705.1 Planctomycetota bacterium
TGTCCCAGGGCGTTGCCCTGGGCTATCGCATTAAGCCCCGTTGGGGCAGAAGACCAGCGCCCCGTTGGGGCGATGAGATGGTTCGAGGGTAGCCACCCGCTGCCAAGCGGTGGTGGTAGCGAGGAAAACGTCCACCGTCTGGCGACGCGTGGCTACGTTGTTGGTGGCGAGGAAGATGTCCACCGTCTGGCGACGCGTGGCTACGGTTGGTGGTGGCGTATGAAGTCATCCACCGTCTGGCTACGCGTGGCTACGGGGGGGCAGAAGTCCGGCGCCCTGTTGGGTGCGATCCGATGGTTTGATCGTAGCCATCGTCACGGCGAGAAGTGTTGTTAGAAGTCGATCTTTGCCCGAAGGCCGAATAGCAGCGACGAGTCTGCCCGTTCGCGGAACGGATCAATGATTTGAAGATCCGGCGTTATCTGGCACCAAGGGGTTGCTTGCAAGTTGTAGTACAATTCGACGCCGTTTTCGTTTCGTAAAGGGAGCAGGGTGGGTGCTAGGTTTTTCAGAGGATCGCTTACACCGACGTAATAGTAACCGATACCGAAAGTGTCCGCTTGTCGGTCGGTGAAGAGGTTGTTTCCACTGATGCCGGCGCTGCCAAACCAATTGATTGGGCTTGGGTTGCTATCGGCGATTCCTAGGTTACTGAAGACGCCCCATTTTCGGCGCGGGTTATCAGGAGAAACATATACAGCCTGATCGGAATTATAGGCTAAGCACCACGCGCCGTCTTTGGGAGTCGTCGCGATAACCAACCCTTCGATTGGGTCGAGGTAAGCGGAGGGTGTAAGGCTTGTGTAAGTACCGCTGCTGTAGGTTCCTGAGATGCCTTGGTGACCTGGCAGACCAAAGAAACTGGTTGGCAGATTCAACTGAGTGAAAACCGTTGCCCCGTTATCGAAGAACGTATCGAATCCGCTCACGGTCGGAGTGTTGTTCGTGTCGAACAAGGCTGCTGCGAACAACGGTTCCATGTTCTCGAGGTATGCGTAGCCGGCTCCGAACGTCGAATAAGGGACTGTGCGGGAATAAATGGGATTGAGCATTAATGCAGCGTTTTGAAAGCCGTTGAGCGTCCCCGCACCGGTGATCGGTTGTTTGAAATCGTCCAATGTGTTGATCTTGCCTGCGTAGACTAGTGATTGCTCTGACAAGAACTGCGTAAACTTCACACCCGTCAAAGCGGTGATCGAGCCGTAGGGTTTAGGTACCGCCATCATTAAGTTGGCCGGCATCAGGGCCCCTGTAAGCGAATTTTCCGTCTCACCGTATCGGGTTTCCCCGTGCAGAGTGATGAACAACCCCTTGGTGAGTCCGGCTTTTTCGCCGTCTACGTTCATGAAGTAGTCGTTGCGTCCACCGTAGCGAAAGCCTTGGTCCAGTCCACCGCTGGTAACTCCTCGATGGTATTGAGTATTGCTGACGTCGAGTCCGATCCCGTTTCCGGCAAGCGCGGATCGGGTGCCGAACCAATCACCGGTAAGCTTCGGTCGTTCGTACCATGGCCCACCGAAGAGCGATGGCTGGGTTTGCGTCAAAGGATCAGGTACGGTGATCTCTGGGCTTCCCAATGGCTGTGTGCTAGTCGCAAGGGGCGTTTGAGTTGCTGGATTTGAGAGTTCGGTTGTCTCTTGGGCGTGAGCCGCTGTAGTGGCCATGTAGAGGGCGACTGTTTGCAGAATGCAGGAGGCGGAATTTGTAAATCGAGATAAAGACAGCATTGGAGAGGGTTCCTGAGTAGTTCATGCAGGCCCACCAGAAACGATTTAAGCGGGATGTCGGGTTGTATCGAATGGCTGTTCGGATCGTGCGTATGGACTGTGCCGGATATGCATAAAACAGCGAAAAACGCGTGCCGGTTGTAGTGGTTAAGTAAGTGTCGAAGACCGGCGCCCCGTTGGGGCGATGAGATGGTTCGATGGTAGCCACCGGTTGCCAAGCGGTGGTGGTGGCGAGGAAAACGTCCACCGTCTGGCGACGCGTGGCTACGGGGGGGCGGTGGCTCATGGAACCCCAACGGGGTGAAAGGTGATAGCCCAGGGCAACGCCCTGGGTACGGGATCAAATAAGAATGGTTAGCCCTGAAGGGGCGAAATGAGGGGATGCGGGGGCGTTGCGATGATGGTTGGGGTTGGCATATGCGGGGGCGTTGCGCCCTTTCAGGGCTTGGTACCTTATCGGGTTCTTGTTGTCCCAGGGCGTTGCCCTGGGCTATCACATTAAGCCCCGTTGGGGCAGAAGACCGGCGTGCCGTTGGGGCGGAAGACCGGCAAGCCCGGGTAAGTTCGAAATGTTCGATAGTAGGGCAAAATCAATTGCTCGCTGACTTTGCCAAAGAAATTCTTTGTTTCAGATGAACTATTCGTTGCACGAATTAGAATCTCTCGGTACTTTTCTTGCGGTTAAAAATCGGCGGGGATTCACTCTCTATCCTAATTCCCGTACCGAAGCAAGTTTAGGTGTCCTTGCACATCGCGCCATGTGTACCGCGTCATGTATACAGGGGCATGTATGCCGCATCATGTGTACCGCGTCATGGCTACTGGGTTTTTTTCGAAGACAGATTTATTGAGAAGCGATGAACGTAGCACAACGAGTCGAGGATACCGTTCGCACGCAAACAATGCGATTGCTCGCATCGCCCTTTGGCTCGGTGAAGACTTCCATTGCCGAAAAGATTAGTTTGGATGGGAAGTGGCCGGACGTTTTGCGATTGTGTCAGCAATGGAACGTTCTTCCAACGTTGGCTTCGCTAGTCGCTCAAGGAGTTGTCGCGGTTCCTGTGGCCCAATCGGAAAGCTTGCAACGTGAGAACTCCATCGCATTCTTTCGATCCACTCTGTGCCTGCGAGTTGGATGCGAAGCTTTACGGTTACTCGACAACGCCGGTATACGCGCAGTGGCGTTCAAAGGTTGTGCGGTCATCTCACATCTACATGCGAGTGGGAGGGAACGGATGATCAAGGACGTCGATGTTCTGATCGGCCCCGATGACTTACATGCTGCCCTTGAGCTTCTCGAAGCAAATAACTTTAAACGAACTGTCGGGGAAGGCTCGTTAGCTGACTACATCGCGTTTGTACGCAACTCCCCCGGGGCGGTCGGTAACCAAGCTGTGAGTCTTGAAGGTCGACAGGGGACTTCCCTTGATCTGCATTGGAAGCTTGGTCGGCTTGATGCGACCAAGTTGATCGAAACGGCTTGGCGAGTGCCGGTACAAGGTTTCCAGGTTCCAGTGGTTCGACCAGCCTTCGGTTTGTTGCTTACCGTGCATCACGCGATTCGCAACGATTTTGTTCCCGACGAGATCGCCCGCGATGTACTCGATTCGGGGGGATGGTTTCGTTTATTAGCAAACGATCCTACGGAGCTCGCTTGCGCAATTGAGTATGCCGAACAATGGGGGCTTGCAGATTCCCTCGGCGCAATGCGATTGATCGTTGAACATTTTGGGCAATCGGTCCCTTCACATGACAAGAAGCCATCGGCCGCTGCCAGTTCGCTTGCAGGGTTGTATCTCCGGCAGCTTGCATCGGAACCGATCAATACCGACTTAGCTTATCTTGGAAGCAGTCGCGCGGTCCGACAAGTACTTTTCGGGGCGCTTTCTGGCTGGGGACGATATGCAGGTTTTATGCGGTCTTTCGAGGCCAGTAACGGTGAAGAGTCCCTTTCCGTTTGGCAGCGGATCCAACGCGTTGCGCGATCAGCTCGGGGGATGTCATTGACGCAGTGGCGGGAAATTCGAGCGTTAGCGCGAGCTAAAGATCGTCTATCTGAGTAGGCGAAGTCTCGTACACTCCATACGGATTGTTTTCATAGTGGTTGGTTTGATAGATGGTGTTTGTTCGGTAATTTTGATTGAATGAAAAGGTAGTTAAAAGAAATCATGGTTCTGCAGCAAGAAGCATTTCGGATCAATGAACCAGATGTGATCCATCAATTATTCGATCAAGAGGTAGTTGCGGTCGATCTTCGTAATGGAACGTACTATAGTCTTTCGTCCGTTGGCGGTCGCGCTTGGCTTGCCTTCGGCACAAGCGGTGCGACAGTCGAGGATGTGGCTCGGCAATTAGCCGGAGCTTACGCTGCGACCAGTGAATCGATCCAAAAGGACCTTCTGGATTTTATCGCGCACCTGAGGCAACTTGATCTTGTCGTACCTTGCTCTGCTCCATCGACTGCTCCGGAAGTGCAGGCGGACGCTGGTTCACGCTTACCTTATGTTCCTCCTTCGCTGAGTGTCTTTAATGACCTTCAAGAGCTATTCCTGATCGATCCGGTGCACGAAGTTGATCCGCAAGCCGGATGGCCTCATCGCCCCGAAGACATCGCACAGGTTAGAGTTGTTGAATCGGGTAACCCTGTGCAGTCGAATAGCATCGGTATCGAAGCGGATAAAACCGCGAGCGGTGTGTCAGGCAACGCGATTGCAATCGTACCGGATATCGATCTTCTCTCTGCCAGCACCGATGGTTTGACTATCTTCATCAACCGGGATAACGGTATTTATTGTACTTTGGAGGGAGATACATCTGATTTACAAAAGCTTCGGGATGGCGAGGTATGTATCGCGGCGAATGCAGTGGCGGATCCGCTTAATGAAGCAGGTATAGTGCAGCCCGTGACTTTGCCTAAAGAGAGCAAGGGGCCATGCGTTTTGGGTAACAATAATTCTGCTGTCGTTCACAGGGAAATTGTGGATCAAATACGTCCTTGGCAGAAAGCTTCGCGACCGAAAAGAGAGGTGACGACGAGTCGATCGCGTGAGTTGATCAATGCTTTGGACCAGTTTTTTGTAGATGAAGCTCATACGTATGGTGATGCGATTTGTACTTCCTGTCGGATCGGAGGACATGGCGTGCAAGTGCGTACGCTACCGGGACAGAACTCAAATAGTCTGCTAGAAGCAATCGGACATTTGGCGGATCAGAATTCGAATTCGAATTCGAATTCAGAGGGTAGAAAGCTGACGATCACCGCTTGGAATTCCTCGTCACCATCGAAGTCGGTGCCGCTAGCGCACTTGATTTTGGGGCTTCTTCGCAATTGGCAAGCGATTTGCGGACCGAGGGGGGAAGTGCTTGATCTTCACAGCGATGAAATTTCAGCGATCTTCAATCCGGGACCTGGAGTGTTGAGTGTCGTGGATTTCCCCAGCAATCGAGCTTGGGTCTTCAAGTGTGACGATAAACCTTATCCTTATTGGGAGATAGGATCACCCTTTCGATTTGCGATGCACGAATGGTTTGCCGCGCAGGGGCTTCAGTATGTGCATGGTGGCGCTGTAGGGAACGAGAAAGGTGCGGTATTGTTGGTAGGTAAAGGAGGCTCAGGCAAATCGACAACTTCTATGCTCTGTGCGGCGGCGGGAATGTTGTATGCTGGGGACGACTACTGCTTGGCCGATTGCCGTACAGATCCCGGTCAACCGTGGATTCATAGCCTTTATGGGACAGGAAAGCTTGTGGGAGCGAAGGACTTTACTCGGCTCCCTGAACTGCGTGATTTGTCGATCAATCCGGATAGCTTTGAATTTGGTGGAGATGGGAAGGGTGTGTATTCGCTGGCTCGCATTTGGCCTGAGCGGGTTGTTACAGGGATGCCGTTACGGGCTATTATCGTTCCAGAAATTCGCGGCGATGTTGCGACAACGATTGCGCCGTGTGAACGTAAGCATGCGTTGCTCGGATTGTTGCCAAGCACGGTTGGGCAGTTGCCTGGCTGTTGTGCATCGGACTGCGAGCGGATTGTCGAGCTCGTCGAGTCGCTCCCCGCCTACAAGCTTTATCTTGGTTCCGACACCAAGCAAATTCCGTCAGTGATCTCGAAGGTGCTGGATTCATGAAGGTAAGTGTAGTTATTCCTGCGTATAACAGTGAGCGAACGATTTGCGAAGCGATCGAGAGTGTGTTAACGCAGTCACTTGTTAGTGGTGAGGATGTCGTAGAAGTGATCGTCGTCGATAACGCTTCGACGGATGCGACGCTGTCACTTGTCCAGCAGAGATTTGGCAATCGCGTTATAACCGCTAGCGAATCTCGCCCGGGGCCGTCATGCGCTAGGAATACGGGTGTTGCTCTGGCGAGTGGGGAGTGGATCGCGTTTCTCGATGCTGATGACCTTTGGTTGCCTGGCAAGTTAGCTAGGCAGTGCGAGTACCTTCGCCGAGAGCAACAAGTATCGATGGTGTTCTGTCATAGCGAAGAGTTCAGCGACCCGCCGGGGGAATTCCCATGTAATGTGTCATCGAGACCTGACTTGCGCTGTGGCAGTATGCTTGCGAGGCGAGAAGTATTTGATGTTGCAGGGCTATTTCCAGAATTTCGCAGCGGGGAGTTTATCGCTTGGTATGGTTGGACGCAGTCGCTCGGGGTAAAGACAGCCATGCTGCCCGAGATGTTCGTACGCCGTCGAGTGCATTCTCACAATACGACTCGCGACCGATCGGCATTGGCTGATTATCCACGAGCGATGGCTTGGCTGCTTGCCAAGCGGCGAGAGCTTGCGAAGGAGAATCCTTAAGATGCAAGGGTATATTCTTTTTATTACGCCCCATCTTCCTTATCCAACCGGAGGTGGGCCGGCGATGCGTGCGAGTATAGCGCTTGACGTCCTCGCATCCCTTGGGCCGGTCATCGTGGTTAATCCTACGATGACTGGCGATGAAGGTAATCTAGTGGCGGATCAATGGGTTCGCGATCGCAGTGCGGCGTTCTTTCGAATCCCTCTCGAGCGAGTGAGCGAAACGAAATCGATTGTCCAAGGTTTTCTTGATTCCGTTCCCGGTTCTACGCTTGAAGTCATCTATGCGTTTAAGCAGCAAGTTGGGCCGATAGCACTCAGTTGCTTGGGGCTTGCCCAGCACGGCTTACGCGGTTCGTTTTTGGATCTTGATGATGATGAATTAAACCGCGATGCGCAGTTCGTTCCTTTGTATAAAGTGGCAGGGGATTCGATTCGTGCTGCGGAGTTAGAGAAATCATTGCCTCGAGCGAATTTTTTTCGGCAAATGTTGATGGGGCGATTTCAGCACCTGCTCTTGGCAAGCCCTGGGGACTGCCGATCGATGCGTGAGAAGTATCCGCAGTACTCGTTTACTTGTTTGCCCAACGTTGTCAGGCCGGTGCAAACGCCAGGAACGGAAGTGGTTCGGGACCCTTCCCGGATCTTGTTTGTCGGTACGCTTTGTTACTTGCCCAACGAAGATGGGGTCGAGATGTTTGCTCGTGAGATTTTGCCTCTAATACATCAAGAGGATCCGAGCATTTGCTTTCGAGTAGTTGGAATGGGTAGGTCTGAGAAGGTTCGATTGGTTGGGGAGTTGCCAGGCGTGGACTTAGTAGGCCCTGTTGCGGAACTTGCTCCGGAATATGCCGCAGCAAGTATGCTTGTGGTGCCACTACGTGCGGGGAGTGGAACTAGGATAAAAATACTCGAAGCGTTTATCCATCGCACACCCGTTGTTTCCACTTCGATCGGGGCAGAGGGGTTGGCTGTGACGCATGGCGAGCATTTGCTGATTGCCGACACACCCGCTGAGTTTGCGGATTGTTGCTTACGGCTTGCAAGGGACCCCGTTTTGCGTGATAAGCTCGTCGGCAGTGCGTACGAATG
Organism: Planctomycetota bacterium; assembly: GCA_046051705.1. GTDB lineage: Bacteria > Planctomycetota > Planctomycetia > Pirellulales > Pirellulaceae > JBKCUI01. The sequence continues at coordinate 7,624 of JBJONT010000141.1, forward strand.
GGTTGTCCGCGAGCACTCTATTGAGACCGTTCGCAGGACGATTTGCGATTGCCTGAACGATCCTTTAGTTCGATAGTTGATGTTCTATGAAATCGATGATTTCGTCCTAGCAGAGGTGTTCTCATGTTACAAAAGCGTTTTGTCATCTTTGCCCAACCAAGGTCAGGTAGTACATTGCTTCAAGACTTGCTACATCATCATCCAGATGTACATTGCGACGGAGAGCTTTTTAATGTGGATGTGGGCGTAGATCCACCATTGCAATCTCGGATGTTGATGCGTTTAGCACCAGTGTCCTATATAAATCGCCGTGCGAGTGCAATCAACCAGCCCGCATATGGCTTCAAGCTCCTTGTGCACCAAATTCCCTTTCCCCGCGCGGTACTCAGGGGATTCCTCGCGAAGGGGTGGTATGTTTTACACTTGAAACGCACAGATGTTTTTGCGCAGGCGATATCTAACTCCCTGGCCAAGTTGACGGGGCGTTGGCATAGAAGACAGACGCAATTGTCAGATGAAAAGTGCTTCGCGATCGATCCCGCAATGTTCGTTTCAGAGTTGAAGAGTAGACTAAGGGCTTTGAGGAGAGAAGCCGCGATCATAGAGGGATTACCAAGATTTTCGATTGAATACGAACAGGATCTTTTGGGGCTCGATGCTCGGGCGAAAGCGATCAGCGAATTGCAGAAGTTTCTTGGTGTTCGAGAAGTACCGGCTGAGACGGTGTTACAACAAACTTATCAACTGCCTTACGAAGAATTGGTTACTAACTACGGTGAGCTAGTGGAAGTTGTGCGAGCGACTTCCTATTCTTACTTGCTGCCGAAATAATCATTGGTTGGTAACAGTTGGCGTTTGACGAAGTATTTGAATTGGCTCCAGCCTGGTTCGAGGCGTGTGGTTTTTCGCCAGCAGCGAAGCGATGATATTGGAGACTTGCTCATAGCATTTACTGACGTCGCTAAGGGTTCGATTGCATTCGTGCCGGGGAGCGTTGATATACACTTCAACGCGGCTTGAAGGGAAGCGGTAGTACCATCGCGAAGTGCGATGTCGGTCAGGCTTTTTGCTAAGTTGGTAGTATCGGCGGATGCTTCTACGAGACTGAGTATATCGAGGATCCATCGCAGTGATCCGTATTTGCGGCGTTGCCAGTTTGAGGTTGCCAGCAAGGCTATTTGTTCGGGTATCGACGGAAAAACAATTCCAGCGGTTGGGCAAGTGGGCAGATCGAGTTCGTGTTGCGGAGAGAATGAAATCTCTCCTTTCCAAAGTTTACGAGGTGATATCGAGAGCTTTAAGCTGCCGGACTGAAACGCATCACCTGCGGGGCCTGACCGGGCTGCTTGATCGAGTGCAATTCGATCCTTTTTGGATATTCCGGGAACGATCAATTCAAGCGATCTTATTGCGAATGGTTGGCTTGCGAATTCAACCGCTGTGCGTGTCGTGGCTACATCGCCGATGGCGATTGCGGTAAGGTCACGCTTTCGGCATTCATGTTCAATGCGTCGCAGGGCATCGTGTGCAAGTTCGGAGACAAGCCATTCTCGCCGTCGCCATCCTTTGCATCTTTGTATTTCGGAGCCGTCCGTCAAGTTTGCCGCAAGTCGTGATACGGCTAAGGAAGCGAGTTCCATGCTTGCTGAATCTTCGTGGTCGAAGCGGCATTGTTGGATCCATTGATGCCACGCGGATAGGGCAGTGGCTTGCGGCTCTATGCATGCTGCGAGAAGTAATCGCTGCAAGTCAGTGGGTTGTGGGCCGTACCACTGGTTGATTTTCACTGGATGTTGAGCGGGAGTCATGATCCCTGATTCACGGGTTGTTCAACGGACCTTTGGGAATAGATGCCATCCCATAACTTCCGCCGGGCGATCAAGCAGCTAATGGCGGTTTTTTCTGCAATTCGCCAGTTCGACTCGTCGGTTCCGCAGAGGGATTCAACGAGTCGCCTTGCGATCGGTCCGTGTTCATCTGCATCTAATCCGATGTGCCGTTGAAGGTAATATTCAAACTCGGATAACTGACCATAATACTCTCGATTCAGCTTCTCGACGATGCGTTGAAATACATCTGGGAGCAAATCTTCCCTGCCGAAGGTAAAAGCGGTGGCGATCGCACAAGTGTTTCCACTCTCTATAATCGAAAACGTGTGTTCGACGAATGCGCGGGCGGATTGGGGAATCATCTGCGATGCGAGAGCGGTGCGTACTGGAACCCCTTGGCGAAGTTGACTGATGAAGGAGTCGATTGCAGCAGTGCTCGAGCCACATTGTTGCATCGAGCGGTGATAGAGATCGAAATGACTTGAGTATTCGGTTTCGTTGACTGAGTCGGATTCCTCGGCTAACACGATCTCGTTGATCAGTCGGCAAGCTTGAGGGTCCGCAGGGGGGACCCAAGGTACATCTACGCAGCAAATTTTCCGTTGCAATGCTTTGAGAAGTGACATGAAGTCCCAGACGGCAAAAACATGGTGTTGCATGAACTTTTGCAAGGCGTCCAGCCGATCCATCTCTTCATAGATTCGGTGGTTGATCAAATCGTGTCGCAAGGGGGCCAGTTGCTCTTCGAGTCGCTCGATCCGGTTCAAGGTGAATGGTCTTTGCTATGAATGGGTGTGTTTTGGGGGAGGAGATCTATGTGGGGTATTATTAGGGGGAGGCAATGGAGGGGGGGGATTTTTGAAACACAGAGGCACAGAGGCACGGAGGGAAGAGAAGGGGAGGGAAGAGAAGGGGAGGGAAGGCAAGGGGAGGGGAGGCAAGGGGAGGGGAGAGAAGGGGAGGGGAGGGTGGAGTAGGGGGTTACCAGGTGTTATTAGGTGTTGCTGGGTGTTATTGGTACTTCTGAAGTGGCTCGCGAATCGGCCAGCGTGTTGGTAGCAGTTTGCCTTGAGGTGGTTCGAAGCGACAATGAAGAGTGCCCAGCCGTTCGAAAGATATCTCGATCTGGTTATCTGGATCGATGAAGTTATCGTGATCGCAACCAGTGCAGTCGGGGATGGTTCCAAATCCCATCACGGAACCAGGTTTTAGCGGCGCGATGAATCCGAGCCAAGCGAATATAGACTCAGCTTTGTGACTGATCTCCGAAGTAGAGCCTTGGTATTTTAATTCACCATTTACTTTTACCGTCACTTTTAGGTTGTACGGATCGACAACTTCGTCGACCGTGACGAGATAGGGGCCGAGTTGATTGCCTTTGGCCATGTCTTTTGTCAGGCAGAATCCGCCGACGAATTCGGTGGGTTGAATATCGCGAGCTGAGATGTCATTGAAAATGCAGTAGCCAGCTACGGGTTGCTGCGGGTTTCCGTAAACGACTGCAAGTTCCGGTTCGATGTCTAGGCGAGCGGTGTAGGTGGGCCAAGGAATTGTCTGCTCGTCCCCGACGATGGTGTTCATGTTGCATTTGTAGTAGGACAGAGGCTCGGGTTGACCAGGTGGCGGTGGGGCTTTCGGTGCCATGACTGCTTTCGCGAAAGCTTGCAACAACGAAGCGGTTTGCGGGTTGTCTTTCTCGTACTTCCCGATGGTAGCCGCTGAATTTTTAAGGTGCCTTGGGGTAAGTCCAAAGTCGAACAAGGCAACGACTTCAATCGGTTCGAGAAGATGCACGGTATCGAGGGGTAGTTTTTCATCGGCTAAAAGGGTATCGAAATGTTGTTCACCCCATGCAACTAAATCCTTGGCTTTCTGCTCGCTGGTTGGAAGGTTTTCCAAGTACGAGCGGCTGTTGTTCAGAAATGTGGATGCATTTCCCGACTTGGTTTGCAGAACCTCCCAAGCGACAGCATGGTTGCGTATTACGCTTCCAAAGATCGGAGTGTTTGATGCTGATGTCGTAAATCGAATTAATTTCATAGTTGTTGGTCTCTTTCGAGGAGTTTTCCGAGATATCTGGAGGTTCTGAGATATCCGACGATCACAACGGCCATCGAGACAATGATGATCCCAGAACCCGTGATGGCACATCCGCAAACCACCACCCAATGCATCCAGTCGTTTTTAGGAGCGAGACATAGAACAATTAGCGGAATACCAAGAGCGATAGTGACACCGGCGACCAATCCGTGGATGGTAAGTCCCCGAGCGATTTTCATCTGTGATTCGACTATCGCTTTGGTCGTATCGATAACTTCGTTCATGAATTGACCTTTACCGTATTGGCTGTTTGGTTTTCCCTTCCATACGTCAGTCAGCGTGGCTTGTTAGGGAGTTCCGGCACCTAGGATGTCCACTTCCATCGTTAGGATTTTTGCGGTTGGATTGCGATGGATCTCGTCAGGATCATGAGAGGCAGAGGTGCAAATACACAGGTGTTTGCGTTCAGGGCCTGCAAGCATCACCGCATAGGCGTGTGTTTCGAGTTGGATTCTATCGGTGATCTTTCCACCTTCGAGGACGCGTACAACACTGTCTACTCCTTCGGGATTAGCAACCCATACCGCCCCTTGGGCGTCTAAGCAGATGCCATCTGGCCCGATGGCATGAGGAAGCTGAGCCCAGATGCGTTTGTTAGCAAGGGAGCCGTCGGCTTGGATGTCGAAGGCTGATAGTCGGTGCCCAAGGGTTTCACCGACGATAAGTGTTTTGGCGTCAGGCGTGATGACCATTCCGTTTGGGAAGGAGAGTGTTTCACCTACGATAGAAGCTTTGCCATCTGGCTTCATCATTACAATCACGCAGGTGTCGACTGGCTTTGCCGTAGGATCGACGAAGTTGTAGCCTATATCGCCTACATAGAGTCGACCTTGAGCATCGACGATTCCATCGCTAAGGCAGAACTTCGTAAGCGAACTGAGGTCCGCGATTTCTATGAGATGTTTTTTTGAGTTTCGGTAAATTTTACGTTGAAATGCATCACCTACGATGATCGCGCCATCGGGGTCGAGTCCGAATGCGTTTGGAATGAATGGGAGTTCCAGTTCGGTGGAGAGAGTTCCGTTGAAATCAACAGACTTGATCCTTTTGTCGTGGATGTCGATGAACCAAAGTTTTCCATTGTGCCAGCGAGGACTCTCCGTGAATTTGAGACCTTGGTAAGCATCCACGAGCGTGTTGAATGGTTTCATTTCGTTTCATGTTTTTGTTGGGGTAAAGTGCTTATTCAATGATTCTTGTTAGGTTGGGATTTGTTCGTGTAACAAACGAAAGAGTCAGAGATGAGATTGCGCGGGTGACGTGTCCTTTACCGGTCAGATCGTTGCACACGAGTAGATCACCAGCGTGAAATCGGCGTGCTTGCCCGTCGCTTGCTATCACTTCCGCTTCGCCGGAGAGGATGATGCAGAAATAGGGTTCTGGAGCGTTATGGGCAGGGGCTAGGGTACCTGCCGGAAATGCGATAATTCGCATATTCGACACGGACCCTAGATCGCACATTTGTCCAGGTGGATTTGGGGGTGGACCTATGGCAAGTGATTTTTCTGGAACATCATCGAAACCAAAGTGTGTCTCGCCTTGTTCGTCAGAGTAGATGGTCGTGAATCTCATCTAAGGGGACCTGTTGTTTTTGAGGATTAAGTCGGACGATTAGAATTCGGGAGTGATTCCTTTTGCCCTTGCAACTTGATAGATCGCATCGAAGGTCGCGGCGGAATCCCAAGGAGCATCGGGTGGTTCATTGCGGAATTCCCTGTAGGCACGTTCGACGTTCATGTAGAGTCTTGCTGGAGCTCGCCATTCGCTGTAGGGACCGAATTCGATCTTCTTCGCAGCTTGCAGCGAAGTGATGCCGGCATCAAAGCAGATCTTGGACTCGTTTTGAACGTATTGAAGATAGGCTTTCATCTCGCGCACCCCATCCATCCCACAAAGTGGGCCATGTCCAGGGACAATGACATCGGGTTCTAGTTGAGCGATCAAGTCCAGGCAATTGAACCATTTCTCATAGGAGCCAGTCCAACCCATTGGGGTGCAATTCCGAAAGAGTACATCACCGGCGAAAACTACTTTTTCTGCCGGCATGTGAATGATGGTATCACCGACTTGATGGCATGGTCCAACGTAGAGCAAGTGAACTTCTTTGCCGTCAAGGTTCAGCTCGTAACGCGTGTCGAAAAGGGTTGTGGGTAGCACCAGTTCGATGTTGTCGAAGTTGTAGTCTTCCAATAATTGTTCGCCGGCAGCTTCGAGCCCAGGATGTAGAGTTTTCATGGCGATGCGAGTCAGGAAGTGTCCGATGCTGTGCAGCAGTTTTTGGCTTTCCTTAGGTTCAGCCACTTGTTTCATGCGTTCAGGAACGGATCGATGCGCAATGATTTCTGCCCCTTCGAAAAGTTGGTTTCCCCAAACGTGGTCTGCATCTTCATGGGTATTGATCACTCGTTGAGGCATCGACGGCCAGACGGCTCCGAATAGGTCGATCATTTGGCTAGCATGTTGTAAATCCGACTGCGTATCTATTACGACACCTCCACCGCAATTGATGAGACCGGAGTTTGCGTCGCACACTCGATTCTTTTCGTTGATGACTGCGAAACAGTGGTCGCTGACTTGGTGCATTTTCATTGGTAGGGTCGCTTATGCGTATTAGTTCTAGCGAGGTGTGAAGGGACCGGCGTCGGATACGATGATGCCGTTTCTTGTGACATACTCTTTCCATAGTCCGATCATCTCATCGCGTTTGCCCGGAAACTGCGCAGAAAGATCATGTTGTTCCGAAGGATCGTCGCGAAGATTGAATAGTTCCCAGTCTCCGGTTCCGCCTGCGTTTTTGAGCAGATAAAGCAGCTTCCATTCCCCTTGTCGAATCGCTCGATTTCCGAACAGTTCTCCTGCTATCGAATCCGAGGGGGTGCGAATCGAAGGAGACTTGGCGCTGAGCAGAGGCCACATCGATTTGCCTTGTGGCGATGCAAACGGACTGCCTGGAGAAGTACTTGGATGAACAATTCCAGCCATTTCGATGAAGGTCGGAACGAGATCCGTCACATGAAGAACAGAGTGGTTGATAGAACCGCGATGATTAACACCCGGCCCTGCGACGATTAGAGGGGCTCTGATCCCACCTTCAGCTTGGACACCTTTGAATAATCGAAACGGAACGCTGCTTACTTGGGCCCAAGCTGGACCGTATTCCATGCATGACTTGGGGCGCCCCCAATTCTCTGGGCGGTTATCGAAAGTTTTCTCGAACCACTCTTTCGCCGTCGGGGCGAGTTGGCTAATCAAATGAGCAAGGTCTTCACCAGCAGCACCGTTGTCTGAAATAAATACGATGAGCGTGTTATCCAATTGGCCGGAGGATTCCAAGTGATGGATTAGACGACCAATTTGATCATCCATGTACTCGATCATCGCAGCGTAGAGCTCCATCTTGCGAGCTGCGAGTCGTCTCTGATCGGCTGTGAGTTCGCTCCAAGCAGGAATGTTTGGCAGGCGAGGATAAGCGATAACATTATCGCCAACGATACCGAGTTTCTTCTGTCGGGTGAGCCGCTCCTCACGGATAGCATCGTATCCGACGTCATATCTACCTTTGTATTTATCGCGCCATTCGTCGGGGACAGCTAGTGGGCCGTGTGGAGCTTGATAGCCCAGGTATGCGAAGAATGGCTTCCCGTTGCTTTTGCTCTCATCGATGCTTTGCATGATGAAGTCCGTAAAGTACTTCGACGAGTAATAATCTTTCGGCAGTTCGTTGACTTGCTCGCCATCGTGCGTGAAGGTAGCTTTAGGCTCGGTGGGAAGGAGGCCTTGCATGTCAGACCAGTGGCTTGCCGCACCTTGGAGGAGTGCAAAATCCCTGTCAAATCCACGCTTTGCAGGCCACTGATCGGGTTTATCCCCCAAGTGCCATTTCGCTGCCAGCGAGGTGCTGTAGCCAGCTTCTCGGAGAAGCGATGCGATGGTGATTACCCGATTATTCAAGAAACCTTCGTATCCAGGTTGTCCGCGTTGTGACTCTCCGGTCCACTCGGCCATGTTCCCTATCCCGGCGACATGACTATCTGTCCCGGTCAGAAGCATCGACCTTGAAGGGGAGCAGCTTGGGGCGACATAGAAGTCCGTCGCACGTATTCCTCTCGCAGCAAGTGAGTCGATATGTGGCGTTTTAATTTCACCACCGAAGCAACCAAGATCTGAGTATCCCAAGTCGTCTGCGACGATAAGCAAGATGTTCGGACGCTCATTCACTTCGTTCATCCAACCGAATGCGGGTTTGCACAAGGGGATTAACGCCATTAGAATCAGGCCGGCGTAAGCAAACTTAGCGCGTACCATAATTCGGCTCCTCGCTTTCGTGTAGGGAGTATAAGAACCTTGACGAAGTTTCTACCGTGTGATTTCAAGCGGCTATCGGAATTCCGCAAAGCATGAAAAATACAGGAACCGGTATTCAATCATCTGTGCCTGAGCCAAATGCGACTGAGCCAAATGCGACTGCGACAAATGTGACTTCGGCAAATGTGACTTCGGCAAATGTGACTGTTCCTAATGTCACAGTCATCGAGTTCAGCGATCCAACGGAGGTTGGGGAGTCTTTCGACTTGATTCATCAAGATGTTGTGCAGCTTGAATCGAATCCGCTTCGAGTGCGCAGGGTTGTTGTCCGACTTGGTACATTTGTAGTGCTTTATCACTCATCGAATCTTGCGGTTCGCACTCGCACAAGACTTCCGGATGAGTATGTAGCCTACACAGCCTTTGGTAAGAGTTCGTATGGGACGGTGAATGGAATGCCAGTGGGGCACGATCGCATTCTAGCTTGTATGCCCGGAGTGGAGATTGAAGTAGTCGTTGCTGCTGGATACGAAAGTGTCGCGGTCCTTTTACCCCCTGGCGATATCCCGAACCATCTAAGGCGTCGGCAATTGGAAGATGTGTTGATGCATCAGAAATCGATCGAATTGCTGCAATCGAATCCAGAATCCGCTGGTGGATTGTATCGATGGGGGCGTCGGCTTGCGGATATCGCTATACGTCAACCTGAATTATTTGATGTTCCGCAAACGCGAGCGGCTGCTCAAGTGGAGTTACTTGAGAATATCTTGGCGGTACTCCAATCTGTGGTGGAAGTCGAATCGATGCCGCATGATGTCACTTTGCAGGGGCACAGTCGAATCGTGCAGCTTGTAGAAGATTTCGTATTAGCGCATGCGGCCGAGAGGCTATATGTTTCAGATCTTTGTGAGGCCGCAGGTGTGAGTGAGCGAACTTTGCAGTATGCGTTCAAAGAGATGATGGGGATGACACCATTAACCTTTTTAACTCGACTTCGACTTCATCGCGTGCGACAATCTTTGCGAACGGCTTGTCCCGGAGAGACGACGGTAACGGCGGAAGCGATACGCTGGGGGTTTTGGAATTTTGGTGATTTCGCTCGGGCTTACCGTGAATGTTTTGGGGAGTTGCCTTCAGCGACTTTGAGCCAGAAAAGCTGATTGATAAAGGCTGCGCAGTAAAAGCTGTCCGGAGCGATCCCACTAAATCCAATCAAAGGGCCGACAATGAGAAAAAGTAACAGCATGTGTTCGACCCTGTGTTGGGTATTGTTGTCGGCATTTTGGGGCTTGGAATCAGGTGCGATCGGGCAATCGGTTGTTTCTGAGTTGCCGGAGAATCAACTCAGTATTCAAGGGGAAGCATCGCTTCGTTCATCGCCTAATGTGGTGATCATCTATGCTGATGACTTAGGATTCGGGGATTTGTCCACCTTTAATCCGAAGGCTGCGTATAAGACCCCTCGGCTCGATTCGATGGCAAGTGAGGGGATCAAATTCCTGGATGCGCACAGCCCATGTACGATCTGTTCTCCATCGCGTTATGGGTTACTGTCAGGTCAGCTTGTTTGCCGAACGGGAAGAAGACCGACTGCCTTTGAGGGGCCTGGAGGCCCGAGTTATCTTGCTCCTGATAAGCTCACCGTTGCGCAGATGCTTCAGCAGCGTGGTTACAGAACTGGGGTGTTTGGGAAATGGCATTTAGGATTGACTTGGTTCGACAAGGAGGGGAATCGACTTGCGGGTGGCTTTCAGACGTCGCTACTGATCGATTATGCCAAGAGTACTCCGTTGGTGGATGGACCGAATGCACGGGGTTTTGATGAGTCTTTTATTACTCCGAATTGTCCCACGACCGATCCTTTGTATGTGTACATCGAAAATGGGATGGTCAACGTTCCGGCGACAAAGCGTCACCGCAGTGACACGTTAGAGAATCTTGAGGGGAAGTGGCGATGGGATAATGACGAGGGGTGGATGGCAGAGGGTTATCGATTCGTAGATGCGGATTTACTGTTTTACGAGAAGACAGAGGAGTTCATTCGATCCCATCGGGAGAAGACTCCCGACAAGCCATTCTTTGTGGTCTTATCAACGCAGATCGCGCATGCTCCGGTTTTGCCTGCGGAGGAGTTTCGGCAGAGTACTCAAGCTGGTCCAAGAGGAGATTTTGTTCGGGAGCTTGATACCATTACCGGTCGATTGCTCGATTTGCTCAAAGAGTTGAAGATCGACGAGAATACGTTGGTAATCTTCAATGCGGACAATGGGGCGGAGACACTTCACACGCATTGGATGCGAACCGATTACAACCACGATCCGGCAGGTGGTTTTCGGGGGATGAAGCGGGACGGGTGGGAGGGAGGACACCATGTGCCAATGATCGTGCGGTGGCCGCAGAAGATCCCTGCGGGGCAATTTTCCCGTCAAATGATCAATACGACGGACATCTTCGCCACGTTGGCATCGGTGGTCGATTTTGAATTGCCCGATGATGTTGCGGTAGATAGTTTCGATATGTTGCCAGTGTTGTTGGGGAAGCAACCCGAGGATCAATCCGTTCGACCACACATGGTGACTCAGAGTTTTCGGGGAGAGTTTCAATTGCGGGTTGGTAAGTGGAAATTGCTCAATCATGTAGGTTCAGGCGGGAACGACTACAGTCGTGGTGAATTGAGAAACTATGCATTAACAGAGCAAAACCCGAACTTGCGCGGGCAGCTTTACAACCTTGAGGAGGATCCAGGTGAGACGATGAATCTTTATGAGATCGAGCGAGAGAGGAGGGAGTCTATGGAGCGGTTGTTAGGGGAACTGACCGCCCCCGTTGCCAGCGCTAAGGGACAGGATGCGGGCGAGCCAAATACGAAAGCTGGGCGCACTGCTCCGTTGGGGCGTAAACCGATGAAGTAGGATTGATTTCAAGGGGGGGAGGTAGCCCTACTGGATTCGTCGCAACGGTAGGCTAGGTAGAGGCTTGCGAGTGAGACAGAGGTGAGCAAATGCCAGATGGCATGACCTTGAAACCATGACTCAGGGGAACTGAATTGTTTAGCGACATCAAGTTGACGGCAAAGCACTGCGACAATCATCGACGCAAAGGCAAGCAGATACCATCCTGTGCGATTCCATCGGTATCGGACGTTTCGCTGAAGAGGAATGCAATCGACGATCGCAAAGCCAGCGACGAGGAGGATATGCAACGGTAGGACTTGAGCTGAGGACATCGACCACTTGTAATGGTACAAAAGATATGACGTCGCAATTACTACGATGGTCAGCAACGGCCATGTGGCATAGGGTGATTGCGAGGATTTCAACCCGAACGGCCAGTAGGGAAGAATGGGGATGTATCGACCGATATTGATTGCGATACAAGCAAGTAGTGGTGTGTACATGGATCCAACGTCGAGTTGCTGACCCCAGCGGGTAAGCGACGCGTGGAAGATTCCACTACTGATTCCAAGGTAAATGCATCCTGCGGCGAATAGAAAGCTCATTGCGGGGGTATCGATCAAGTAATTTCTGCCGCTTTGGTGAGTATTGCAGCGGTCTTTCCATCCGAAAGCCAAGCAGTAGAGACCGACGAGAACGTAAGCGAGGTTCGACCATGTGTTCGAACGGGTGCGAAAAAGGTCGCTTGGGTGGATCTTCTCGCTATAGTTCGAGTTGGTCAGATCATGGCTTGCAACCCAATCGCTCCAAGTGTTTTGACCTTGGAAGGACTCGCTGATCCAGGCGAGCAAAGCGATGATGGCTAACAAGCTTCCCAGGGGAAACGCGTGGAACCAGAAAGAGAGATGCGCTTTCTGTGGTTGGTAGGTTTTGGGATCCGTAGACGTCATGGAATCTCAAGGGTATGGTAATTCGCGTTTGGTGAGTCGAGGAACAAGGAATGAGTACAACGGGAATAACTCGAGTGTTGAGGTAGTGGTGGTTTATGATAAGCGCGAAGAGTGTCGATGTGGTGGAGCGATGGGTAGGTTCCCTGACGAATCTTGTACTGTTTGTGATGATGGGATTTGGATTGGTATGTGGGGGATGGAGTTGCCAAGCCCAAGAGATCACGGGGATGAAGCTCAGCGATGTGAGTTTTGTTTCTGAGTTGGACAAAACGGTTCAGAAGTATGTAGTGCTTGAGTCCGACGGATTTCGTCGCAGCACGAAGAAGACATTGCTTGTGGCTCTTCATGGGCATGGAGCGGATCGATGGCAATACGTTCGGGAGGAGCGGGATGAATGCCGAGCAACCCGAGAGTTTGCGATGAAGTATGGAATGTTGATGATTTCGCCCGATTATCGAGCGAGGACATCATGGATGGGGCCTGCGGCGGAAGCGGATTTAAAGCAGATACTTGCGGAGGTGCGAGAGTTATATGCCGTCGAATGCATCATTGTCAGTGGTGGATCGATGGGGGGGACATCCGCGTTGATTTTCGGAGCGCTTCATCCTGATATAGTCGATGGAATTGTTGCGATGAATCCGACCTCGAACATGGAAGAGTATGGGCAATTTCAAGAAGCGATAGCAGAGTCCTACGGGGGAAGTAAAGCAGAGGTTCCTGAGGAGTATTGCAAGCGATCTTCGGAATTGCAATTCGAACGTTTGACGATGCCGGTTGCAGTGACGACCGGGGGGAAGGACACGCTGGTGCCTCCGGAGAGCACACTGAGGCTTGTCGAAAAGCTTCGTGGGGCAGATCGAAAGGTGTTTCTCAAGCATCGCAGCGAGGGAGGGCATGCGACGGCATATGAGGATGGCATGCAGGCGTTGGAGTTCGTCGCCGAGGGGTTACGCCTTAGGCAAAGCGAGCAGTAAGGCGCGAGGGGCGGTAGCTATGGGGGTTAGAGGCGAATGCCGGATCGCACTCGTTTGCGCAAGGAGTCCGCACTCCACATGTATCTATGTTTGATGAAGTAGTATCCCAAGCCTTTGATATGGAGCCAAGTGAATCGATTCGGGAGAAGTTTTCTCGAGCGTTCTTGGGCGTCGTGTACGACGACGAATTTCGGTTCGTAGACGATTCGAAATCCGGCTTTCCAAATTCGCAAGCAATAGTCGACATCTTCGGGGGCATAGAAGATCGCTTCGTCGAGTAGGCCGACCGCATCGAAGGCTTCGCGGGTCAGGAGCCAGCAAGCGGAGATCGCATAATCGACATCCGTCGACTCGACTTGGACTTGAGTTTTTTCGATTTGTCGCAAGCGTACCACACGTTCGATTTTTCTCGATACGGTGGGGAATTGGTCGGTTGAGAGTTGCGGGCGGCCGTCTGGGAAAATCAATTTAGGTGCGACAAGGCCGACTTTCGGATGTTGATCGAGGTAATCGATCAGTCCGCGGAGGGCTTCGGGGGAAACATAAGCATCGGAATCGAGGATGAGGATTTTCTTGCCGGTGCTTTGGCGCAGGGCGATGTTTCGAGAAGCGGTTGTGCCGTAATTTTTCTCGAGGCGATGGAGTTTGATCTCGGGTTGGTTTGGGGCACCGGTTTGGTTCGGTGCACTTGTTAGTTTCGCTGAGATTTCCGAGATGATTTCCAGAGAGCTATCCGTCGAGCCGTTATCCACGATCAAGATTTCCGCTTGAATCTGGTTAGCCGTGATTGCATCGACGAGTGACTCCAGGCACTTGCGGACACTTCGGGAGGAATTGAACGAGAGGATAACGCAAGAAAGGTCCACGGTAACACTACTTTTCAAACAGGTACACGGGTCAAGCAGGTAAACGGCAAGCAGTTAGACGGGTTCAGAAGCCCTCGGGTTGAACCGAGTTTATCTACAGGAAGTTTTCAAGGGAAGGTATTGGGTGTAAGAATTCCGCGAGCTCACCATGATTGTTGTTGAGCGGGGCTATTTGTGTAGCTGTTGTTGGGGTCAACTGTTGGGAGCTAAGGCTGGTGTGGGCAAGTCACTTTTGGGGGGCTTCTTATCTCGCTTCTCTAGTGAATCGCGATATCTCAGTCCTGGCAGTTCGACGAGTTGATGGAGAACTTCGGCGATCACCATGGTCAGTAGGTACACCAAAATTACGTAGAGCCAGTAATTCGAGATTCCGAGTCGGCGTATTACGGCGATGGCTTCGACGTGAACGAGATACATCGCGTAGGATCGAATAGCGATGAACCGGGTAAGGGAGCTAGTGGCTGTATTGCGAAAAAAAGAATTGGCTTCGCATAGCGACACGAGAATTGCTGAGACGTAGACCCAGGAGTATGGGGGGATATTGGAATTACCTGTGTAGCGTTTGTAGATTGCTATGCAGACGACGGCCAGGGCAAGTGGGACGTGCAATGGGAGGGTGCGCATCCAATTCTTCCAGAGGGCAGGGTAGTTAAGCATCATGTGAGCAAGAAGTACACCTGAGGCGCAAGCATCGAGGCGAACGTGAGTATCGTGGATACTGCCGTACCAACCGTAGGCTCTAAACAGGCAGGGGAAGATGATCAAAGTAAGCAGCAGGGCCGTGATGAGGTTTTTTCGATTGCCGACGAAAAACAGGGAGGCAGCGATGATAATGTAGAAATGTTCTTCGACGCACAACGACCAGCTAACGGAATAGAACGGGATCGGATCGTACCAGTAATTCTGTATGAAGATTGCAAACACGCTATCAGACCACTGCCATGAGCCGTTGACGACACGTTGCAGAAGCGAGAGGGCGAGGATCGCAAAGTAGGCTGGGAGGGTCCGCCACCAACGGCGTCTCCAGAATTTCATCGTATCGAGGGTGCCGGTTCTGTGAATTTCCTTGATGATCACACCGCCGAGAAGCCAACCGCTCAGGACGAAAAACAGATCGACGCCGTGTCCTCCCAAGCCGATGGTGTTATACCAAGTTGCTTCCGGGATCCCGGCTTTTCCCCAGAAGGCCGTATTGGTATGGGTGGCGATGACAACCAAAACCGCTAGTGCTCGAAGAGAATCGAGCCATGCGTTTCGTTGATGAGTCATTTCGGTCTTTCAATAACGAATAGTCACAAGTGGGAGGGTTGCGATCCGCAGTGTCCCTCCCGATTTTTTAGTTCCACGTATTGCGATTGTGGATGTTGTGGTTTGGCATCTAGAAGCACACCCCTTTCGAACGTAGGAGGGGGGATCTAAACAGGGCGAAGCCAAGTGAATTCCTGGGTTACAACCAATGGAGTGAGTAAGGTTACACGAAGAGTTCCGTCCTATAAAGAAGGCACTTCTGGAATTATTGAAGGTTCGAACTTTTCTTAGATGTTCTGGTCTTAGATGTTTTGGCCGAAATCGATTGCGGATGTCAAGGAAGGAGAATTCGCAATCGAAGGGGTGGCTTTAGAAAGCAGAAGAGTTAGGCGGCACATTATGTGGCAAATCATGTGGCAAATCATGAGGCAAATCATGGGGCAAATCATGGGGCAAATACCGCGGACCAAGTTCGACCAGGGGGGCCAAGTTTGTTGGAACCATAATCTATTCGATTTAGGTTTTGCGCGCGCGAGCATTAGCACTGCGATGCTAAAGTGCGAAAAACCGGGCTTTTGGCTATAAAAACATCCAACGTGCTATAACGCAGTCAGGCTTTGTGCTTTCCCATAGGCATGGGGCATGAAGTTGCCTAATACTATGGGGTTTGCTTGGGCCGTGTTGCTTCGTTGGTGCTGCCACCCATTTCGAAGCGGAGGCTTTTTGCTGGGCCATCGGATGGCTTTTCAAATTCGATTAGGCCGGCGGTGAAACGCAAGCCGAATTCGGTAGGGCTGTGTGGGATCATCTCCATCATGGGGCCACCTTGGGTGAAGAAGAGTTTTCCGTCTTTGCGGATGACTTCGTAGCGGCCTCCCCCCTTTCGTTCATAGGTTCCGAGCAGATTGGCGATGTGTTGGTCGGTTAGTTCGGAGCGGATTGGATCGTAGGGTTCGGTTGGTGGAATGATTTTCTCGGGAGGAAGTTCCCTTACCCAAATGTTTCGAAAGCGGACAGGATTTCCGTGATCTTGGAGTCCGATTGGGAGTTTATCACCGCGATTACTATAGGGGTGATGTTGCATCCAAGAGGTTGGTCCAAGTGGCCGCACGTTGTCTTGGATCAGCACCCCGTTGTGAAGCACAGTGATTCGAGAGGGTTGAGCCAATTCACCGTTTGGTTCGTAAGTCGGGGCTCGGTAGATAACGTCGTAGGACTGCCACTGGCCGGGTTTTCTACTGACGTTAACCAAGGGGGGATATTGGCCGTAAATCGAACCTGCTTGACCATCGGCATAGGTTGGATTCTCAAAGGAATCTAGGATTTGCACTTCGAATTGGCTTTGGAGAAAAACGCCGCTGTTGCCTCGGCCTTGACTCTTCCCTTGAACTTTTTGAGGGGAGGCCCATTCGAGGTGGAGTTGCACATCGCCAAAACCTTGAACGCTGTACGCGTATCCACCACCTTCGATCGGTTCCATTGCTCCATCGCGGATGATCCATTTGAGTTCCTTTCCTTCGGGGCCTTGCCATGCATCGAGGGAAGATCCATCGAAGAGGACGATGGCATCGGAGGGTGGAGCTAAGGGAAGATTGCTTTGGCCCGGTTCCACAACGGCGGGCAGTTGCCGCTTCATGTCGTGTTGTTTCCAACCGGTGGCTAGCTGGCAGAAGGCGGGCTGAGCGCTGAGCAGGAAGGCGAGCGACGTGAGCTGAAAGCTTGTTCGAGAGAACCGAGTAACGAGCTTCAACGAGTAAGATAGTGTTGTTGATTTCATTGCATCAAGGAAGAGGGTTTCAAAGAGGAGAGAAGTACGATTAGGTTTTTGGTTCTTAGGAAATTTTTGTGGCTGATATTGATTTGTATCGGGATTGCTGCGTCGTTCTCGTGCTCAGGGAAACGGTGATTGTGTCGTTCAAAAAAACCACCTGGCACTCAAGGCAATTAAGCGATACTGGTTATCCGAGCAGGAGTAGGAGTAGGAGTAGGAGTAGGAGTAGGAGTAGGAGTAGGAGTAGGAGTAGGAGTAGGAGTAGGAGTAGGAGTAGGAGTAGGGGCAGGGGCAGGGGCAGGGGCAGGAGCAGGAGCACGAGCAGGAGCACGAGCAGGAGCACGAGCACGAGCACGAGCACGGAGCGTCTGCAAAGTC
>JBJONT010000142.1:0-9356 GCA_046051705.1 Planctomycetota bacterium
TGTTGTCTCTACTGCGTATGGACAACCGTCGGACCGACGGTTGTCCCAATTAAGGAGCGGATGGCGCTTCGCTGTTGCCCGGAGCATCTCCAGCAACCGGTGTCTCTCCAGCAGCCGGGGCGTCACCGGCCGACCAAGCAGCGATTGGGCTGCCATCGGGACCTTTGGGATTCGCAGGAGAAGTCCCCCGCAAACTTGCGACGTAAGCCGACACCATCACGATGTCATTCTTGTTGGGGATTCGCGTAGCCCAAGCTGGCATTGCACCGCCAGCAACCCCTTCATTGATCACTTTGACGATGTCTTCGACTTTCTTAATGTGCTTGTAGTTCTCATCGCACAAATTCGGGCCGATCACACCGCCACCTTCAGCGCCGTGACACGAAACGCAGTTCATCTTGTAAATGGACTTGCCAACCTCGTTCCATTCCGGGTCTTTCATGTACTTAACAAGCGTTGCAGCATCGGGTGTCAAATCACCGATATCCGCATACTTCTTCTTTTGGTTCGCATCAAGGGCTGCGGCGAACTGCTCGTGAACCGAACGATCCGGTCCACCAACGTGGAAGTAGAGCAAATAGAACGGGGATACCACCACGGTTAAAACAAACAACCACTTCCACCAACCGGGTAGCGGGTTATCGTATTCCCGAATTCCATCGTATGAATGTCCAAGTGGGACGTTCTCGGTTACAGATTTGTTTGTGGTATTCATGAAGGTGTATTTGGTGTGGTGCTATTGCGTGGAATTGTGATGGATTTTGGATCTCTCGGATCGACGACTTCATCGGTCAACGGGATCGATCCGAATCGATCGACCGTCTCTTTCCGCAAGGTCAATGACCATACGACGATTGCGACGAAGCAGCTGGCGAAGATCACCAAAGCCACTTCGTCAAACCAAGCGTAGTTCAGCCATGAGACGACATCTTTAAGCATTGTTTACTGAGCTCCAGCACTGGAATCAGCAACCGCCGCATCTGCTTCCTGATCTGTTTCTTTCGGCTTCGCAGGCTCTTCTGTTCTCGTCAAGTCCGTGCCTACACGTTGCAAGTAAGCGATCAAAGCGATAGCTGTAGAGTCCTTGATCATGTGCCCGTTGTATTCGACTGGACCACCTTGAAGGACGATTTGTGCCGCGACTTTCTCAGCTTGCAATCTCGCCAAATCAGCGGACTTCGAAACATCGTACGGATACTCTGGATGCAAGAACTTCGCGGCCTGAACACGAGGTTGGATTTCGTTGAAGTTCAGTCGTTCTTCGAGCAAGTGTCGGTAGCTTGGCATCACCGAACCAGGAGAGATCACCGAAGGATTCTCGAAGTGGCGCCAATGCCAAAATCCGCTCTGCTGGGTGATACCGATACGAGCCAAATCCGGGCCGATACGCCTTGAGCCCCATTGGAACGGATGGTCATAAACCGACTCCCCAGGCTTGCTGTACTCACCGTAAAGCAAGCGCTCGGCAACCATCGGACGAATCATCTGCGAATGGCAGTTGTAACATCCTTCGGAAACATAGATGTCACGTCCTGCAATCTCCAGCGGCGTGTAAGGCTTCACCGTGTTGATCGTTGGAATGTTGCTTCGAATCAAGAACATGGGAACGATCTCGAACAAACTTGCGACAACCACCGCCAATGTCGTCATCACGGTGAACTTCACCGGCATGTGCTCCCAAGCTCGGTGCCAATTCATCTGCGCGACGCGGTCTACCTTGGTCGCTAAATCCAGAACCGGAGTTCCATCAAGCTTGCTCGTCGATACCACAGGCTCGACATATCCCTTTGTCAATCTTGGGGCGGAGTACACAGGAACCTCGTACTTCGAAGGTCGAGTGCTCCAAGTCATGATGGTATTGAAAGCGAGCATCAAGAGGCCGACGACATAAAGCGTCCCTGCTCCGACGCGAACCCACCAAAACGGTACGATCTCTTGAACCGTCTCCAAGAACGCGTAGACCAAGTCACCGTTTGGTTTCTGAGCTCGCCACATCAAGCCTTGGGTAATACCAGCGGCATAAATCGGAATGATGTACAAAAGAATCGCAATCGTTCCAATCCAGAAATGCCATTCGGCTAACTTGGTACTCCACAACTTCGTTTGGTACAAACGAGGAAGCAACCAATAAATCATCCCAAAGGTCATGAAGCCGTTCCAACCTAACGCACCGGAGTGAACGTGAGCGATGGTCCAGTCGGTGTAGTGCGAAAGCGCATTGACACTCTTGATCGATAGCATCGGGCCTTCGAAGGTCGACATACCGTAGAAGGTGATTCCGACCACGAAGAACTTCAGCACCGGATCGGTGGTGACTTTGTGCCAAGCTCCTCGCAGAGTCAGCAATCCATTGATCATCCCGCCCCAGGAAGGCATCCAAAGCATCACGCTAAACAACATGCCAAAGGTGCTTGCCCACTCCGGTAGGGCCGTGTAGTGCAAGTGGTGCGGGCCAGCCCAAATGTAGATGAACACCAACGACCAGAAGTGAATGATACTGAGCTTGTAACTAAACACTGGTCGCTCAGCAGCCTTGGGCATGAAGTAATACATCAGACCCAAGAACGGTGTGGTCAAGAAGAACGCGACCGCGTTGTGACCATACCACCACTGCATCAATGCGTCTTGGACACCGGCGTAAATCGAGTAACTCTTACCCAATCCAATCGGGACGACTAGGTTGTTGAACACGTGCAAGACAGTAACAGTGACAATCGTCGCGATGTAGAACCACAAAGCCACGTACATGTGGCGCTCGCGGCGATTGACCAAGGTCATCATGAAGTTCACACCGAAGAACAACAGCCAGACGACCGCAATGGCAATATCGATCGGCCACTCAAGTTCTGCATACTCCTTGCTCTGTGTTATCCCGAAGGGTAACGTCAAAGCCGCCGCGACGATGATCGCTTGCCAGCCCCAGAAATGCAATCGACTTAATACGTCCGACCACATCCTCGCTTTGCACAGCCGTTGTGTGCTGTAATAAATCGCAGCGAAGATAGCATTGCCGGCAAAAGCGAAAATCGCTGCGTTCGTATGGAGCGGTCGCAATCTCGCAAATGACAACACCGAAGAAACGTCGCTTCGCAAACCATCCGTAATCGATGGTGCTACTAACAAGAACGCCACGAGTACTCCAACGGATGTGCCTACGATTCCCCAAAGGATCGTCGCAGCCACAAACCATCGGACAATGTCATCGTCATAACTGAACTGCTCAAGCACTTCCGAGGAGTGGTTCGCAGATCTCCGCTCACCCGCTTCGTGGGAACTGAGTGAACCAGTGGGATTTGTTTCGTCGCCCGCTTTGTTCCAAGTGGGTGCAGATAAAGAAGCCGCGGTAGATGTGTGGGTCATCGCTCTGTAATCGTTTGCCAGCGTCGTGTCGACTTTCGTTTCAAACATCTTCGGTCAGGTGGGTACCGACCGATCTAACTAGTAGATTCTAATTCTCCCTTCGACAAAAGGTCAGTTTTCATGTAGTCGTTTCAAGGAGATTTCTCCGCGACAGATTGAAGCAACAGAAAGGGGAGGTTTTTTGAAACACAGAGGCACAGAGGCACAGAGAAATAGGAATGTAGAGGAAGAGGGAGATGGATGTATAGGGATAGGGATAGGGATGGGGGATATAGGGGCGCAGGGATACTGAATTATAAGGGGCGCAGGGATACAGAAGTTCGGGAGTTCCTCTGTGGCTCTGTGCCTCTGTGTTTCCCTGGTCTTCGGCAGCGTTTCCGTTAGTTTTCAACCGCGAACGCTGCCATTTATACTATTTCCCCTGCGTAATTTGAGATATAGGCAAAGGGCTTAAGCTATACCGTGTCGGGGACCGTAAACGGGGCACGGTACTGTCGTTTGATCAGTGCGTTTCCGGCCGCCGCGTGCGCCCCGACGAATCGACCGGTCTGCGGTGAGAGCTCCATCCAATGGCTCATCTTCAAGCCTGCCGCCTCGGGTGCTACCCCATGGGCTGCCAAATGCTCGTGCATCTGACCCATCAGTTCTTCCCAACCGGGGAAATCCATCGCCGATTCGACCTTGCTGCGCACGTCTTGCTGATCCCCTGCTTGGAAGCAGATGTTGGCAAAATTGCACCAGCCGGTCGAATCGTGTCCGACTTGCACTTCGGCGTTGAGCAACTCTTTCTTCCTCGCTCGAACGGCTTCGATAAAGTTGGCTTGATGCCCCGCGCCGCTGTTACCTCGAAACTCTTTGATGAGCTTTCCGTCGCGGTCGAACGCTTTCGCACCTCCGCGCTGCCCTTCTAAGCGTCCACCTTCGCCATAAACCACGTAACCGCTTCCTGGCCCAGGAACATCAGGTGATTTCTTCCCGTCTGTTTTGTCCGGCAAATTGCTCAATCCGATGACCACTGGCAGACTCCCTGTGTCGAAAGCGACAGCATGGACGTTTGGTGATTCGCCGGCATCGTTCCATACCAAG
Source organism: Planctomycetota bacterium (assembly GCA_046051705.1). Lineage (GTDB taxonomy): Bacteria > Planctomycetota > Planctomycetia > Pirellulales > Pirellulaceae > JBKCUI01. Next base: position 4,447 of record JBJONT010000142.1, read on the forward strand.
CGTCCTCCTCCGCCGATGATCCGATTCGGCACTCGTACGGAATCTTGGAATGCTACGTTGCGCACGTCATCGAGAACGTGTACACCCCAGTTCCCCATCTCCCCCGACCCGGTGTTCCAATTCCAGTGCCAATCGTAGTGCCAACTGTTGCGGTAGACAGGAACATCGGCAGCAGGGCCGAGCCACAAGTCCCAATCGAGGTTCGGATCCTTTGGTAACGGTTCACTTCGCTTACCGATCGGTCCGCGCACTCCATAACGATTGACTCGGACATTCTTGAGCTTCCCGAGCATCTTATCTTCGTGCAAGAACTTCTTGAGTTCCGCTTGCATCGGATCGGATCGTTGCTGCGTTCCGACTTGGCAAATCCTGTTGTACTTGCGGGCAGCCGCAATCGTCTGCTCACCTTCCCACTGACTGTGCGACAAGGGCTTCTCGACATACACATCCTTACCTGCTTGCATGGCCCAAATCGAAGCCAAGCAGTGCCAGTGATTGCAAGTGGCTACCACCACTGCATCGATGTTCGGATCTTCGATGAGCTTGCGCATATCATTGGTCGTCTTCGCTTCAGGAAAACGCCCCTTGGCTTTCTCTACTCGCGATGCATCTGGATCGCAAAGTCCGACAATCTTCACCCCGGGGACTTTCGCAAAAGCTCCCATCAGTTCATTCGCTCGCCCACCGCAACTGAGAAACGCCACGCGAACTTCGTCGTTGACCAACGCATGCGCTCGTTGCGAGACCCCCAAGGTCAATGCGGTCACGGCCGCAGTCTGCTTGACAAACGATCGGCGCGAAATCCCCACGGTGTTACCGTTGGATACTGTGCTACTGTTGGATACCGTGCTTCCGTTGGATACGGCACCATTGATGTTAAGGCCATTGGACTTTTGACTGCGAGAGTGTTCAATCATTTTTCTACCTTTAATAATTTCTTCGTGGTGGCTGCAAACGAATCAGAATCCATGCTCGTCCACGATGTCTTCCTTCGGAATCTCTGAGCGTTTTAATGGATCGCTCAACAGGAATCAACAGGATTCAGCTCAAGATCTCGCGCACCACTCGACCTGCGACGTCGGTAAGCCGATAGTCTCGGCCAGCGTGACGGTAGGTAAGTCGCTCGTGATCAAGCCCCATGCAATGAAGCATCGTCGCGTGTAAATCATGAGTGTGAACATGTCCCTCCACCGGGAGTATTCCATGTTCATCGGAGCGACCGTGCACCAATCCCCCCCGGACTCCTCCACCAGCCATCCATGAAGTAAAGACGAGATTGTGGTGCTCCCTACCAGGATGATCTGCCGTTTGATGGAACGAAGTCCGTCCGAACTCCGTAGTCCAAACCACCAACGTTCGCTCCAACATCCCGCGCTGTTTCAAGTCCTTTAGCAACGCTGCGATCGGCTGATCGACTTTCTTCGCAAGCTTCTCGTGGTCGGCCATGTTCCCGTGTGAATCCCAGTTCTCACCGCTGTTCGAGCCAGTGTCGATCACTTCGATAAACCGTACACCTCGCTCTGCAAGCCGACGTGCGACGAGGCACTGCCACCCCATCCCCTGTGTCTCTCCACGTTTCAGTCCATACATCTGAAGGGTCGCTTCGGTCTCCGACGAAAGATCCAACGCTTCGGGAGCTTCTGATTGCATCCCAAACGCGGTCTCAAACGATCGCGCCCTGGCTTCAAGGAACGTATCGATCGGACTGTTCGCTGTATGATCTCGGTTCATCGCCTCCAACAATTCCAACTCCAGTTCCTGTCTGCGACCACGATTCGCATCGGGACGCAAGAACGGCAAAGGCTCATTTCCAGGAACGACTTGGGTACCTTGATGACATCCCGGCAAGAAGTCGCTTCCCCAAGTCTGAGCACCTGCATAAGGAGGATGTGGTGCTAAGACCATGAAGGATGGCAGATTTTGATTGACGGTCCCTAAGCCGTAGCTGACCCAAGCTCCATGGCTCGGTCTTGCGAACTGCGCGGAGCCCGTATGCGCAGCCAATGTCCCTTTATCATGCCCATCGCTGTCGCAATGCATTGCATTGAGAATGCACATGTCATCGACCATCTTCGCCGTCTCGGGAAAAAGCTCACTGGCCCAAATGCCCGATTGACCATGCTGCGAGAATCCCCACCTCGGTCGAATCAAATAACGCTCGAACGCACCAGGCTTGTTCAGCCACCGACTCGCTGTGATCTTCTTCCCATGATCGCTGACCAATTGAGGTTTGTAGTCCCACGTATCGACATGCGATACACCCCCGGTGGAATACAAGAAAATAATCCGATCCGCACTCGCTGCATGATGTCCGTTCTTTGCGGACAACGGATTGCCTGCATCGCTTTGCACCGCACCAACCGACTCTTTGAGCAAGCTCAAGAAGGCCACGGACCCGAGGCCCTTCGATATCCCACGACACCAGTCGCGACGCGATGCGGCTTGCCAAATCGCTCCGATTCCTCCATTTCTCACGAGGCTGTTACCAAGCCTGTTACCAAGCCTGTTACCAAGACTGTTACCGAGACTTTTACCGCGTCGGTTACCGAGGCTGTGACTACTAGCAGCACGGTCACTTGCAACACGCTCACCAGTCTCGTAGTCACTAGTACCACAGTCACCAGTACCGCAGTCAGTAGTACAGCAGTCACTAGAACAAGATCTTGCCGGATGATCGTTCGACATTTGTGTTACTCCCATGTCAAAAACCGATTGCTTGTAATCAACACGCGACACAACGCTGTCCAACCCTTTGAAGATTCCCCACGGGCATTGGCATCCGACTGCTCACTTTCTTGATAAGCTTTCAAGAACTTCTCGGCTCGCTCAATTTCCAACGGACTCGGTCGCTGTGCGGTCGATAATCGATACGCTAAGACGATTTGCTCCGTGGTTCCTTGGGCTTCTTCGAGGATCCGCTGCGCAAAGTCTTGAGCGCAGCGATGCACAAAAGGTGAATTCATCAAGTAGAGGCTTTGGGTCGGGGTCGTCGTCGCAAATCGCTCAGCAACACTTTGGTTTGGATCTGCGCCGTCGAACAAGCCTAAGTATGGATGCCGTCGATTGCGTTGCTGCATCATGTAAAGGCTTCGACGGTTTGTATCGTAAGTCGCATAAAATGGATTGTGGATGGTAAAGCCCCATGTATCAACCTTGGGAAACGGATGTGCTTCTGGCGTTCGCCGATCCAACATGCCGCTTAGTTGAAGCATTCCATCTCGAAGCGACTCCGCATCCAAAGGACGTTTGCTCATCCGCCACATCAGGCGATTACTTGGATCTGCAGAAGCTCGTTGCTGTGCATCTTGCTCTCCGTCACTATCGAGTCGATACGCACCCGACAGCACGATCGATCGATGCAATCGTTGCACATCCCAACCAGAAGATACAAATTCGGATGCGAGGTAATCCAACAACTCCGGATGCGTGGGCAATTCCCCCCGAGCACCGAAGTCGCTCGGCGTTGTTACTAAGCCTTTTCCAAAGTGCCACTGCCAAACCCGATTGACCCAAACTCGAGCGACTAACGGGTTGTCAGGACGAGTAAGCCAACGTGCAAGCTCCAAACGTCCACTTCCCGATTCCGGACGCTCCAACTTTTCTCCTCCGAGAATGGCAAGATTCCTACGCGGAACGACGGGCCCTGGTTTGTCAGGTTCACCTCGCAGTTGTACTTTCGCATCCGTCGGTGTCCCTTCGCTAACACCATAAGCGACACGATACGCAGGCTCGGCAGCGATGCGATTTTTCTCATCCTGCAATCGCTTCAGTTCCTCAGCGATCTCGCGTTGCAATTTCTCGCGCATCTCGCGTTGCTCGGGCGTTTGACTCTCCGGTCGCAATCGCTCGGGGGCTTGTGCATCAAAGGGTGAAAATGGAGCAAGCTCCAACGCTAGATTATCTAAATCTCGCTCCAACACTTTGCCGTCAACTTGGCCAAATCCATCGCTGATAAAAGTATCTGCAACACCATCCCAATTTTGCGGCAGTGCGATAGAGGGAATCTGAAGCGCATTCCAGTTCGCATTCCCATCCGCTCCTTCCGAAACTTCAGCTCGATGAGCGAGTGTTCCGGTGATGCTTTTCGTTGCCAGATCAAGCTTTAATCGCAAGTGGTACCATTGATTGGGCTGGAGTGAATGAAGCTCCCGCCACATCCCTTGTTCCTTCATCGCAAAGCTGCTGCTGGTGATTCCGCACTCGATAGCAATCGATTCGATCACACCGCGACCGAGATAAAGTCGAAACGATCCTTGATCGCTCTTCGGCACACGGAAGTCGATCGCAAAGTAGATAGGTTGAGACTCGGTGATCTTCAACGGTCTTTTGAATACATATCGCACACCTTCAAAAGGTGTACCGGCACCGATCCGCACTCCTCGTGAGCCCTTGCCGAAAAGACCTTCATAAGGACTTTGCGCTTCGGCAAGCACTTGATTTGGACCAGCGGACAACCAAGCTTCCTTCGGGGCTTGCCCTAATTCTTGGGCTTCGAGATCCAAATCGATTCCACCGCCGAAATAGTTTGGCTCCAAGCTAAGCTTCCTGCCTTCAGCATCCTTTATTCGAGTATCGATGGCTGCGAGAGCAGCGTTCTTTTCCGAATCCTTTTGTGCTGCGATCGAGCGAGGCACAAGGGGTGGGAAATGTACCGGTCGCTTCTGTTCTTCACCGCCGGGAAACGCCCAACGGGTGCTTTCGAGAATCCCATATAACCCGTAATAGTCTTCCATTGTTACCGGATCGTATTTGTGATCGTGGCAACGCGCGCAACCGATGGAGAGCCCGAGCAAGGAACGGCCGATGCTATCGATCGCATCGGCAAAATCCAGATGTTGAAAATCTGTATTTGGGGCATAACCGTATCGTTTGCCAATCGCAAGGAAACCTGTTGCGGTGACTAAATCCGC
>JBJONT010000143.1:0-7570 GCA_046051705.1 Planctomycetota bacterium
TGGTACTTGAACAGCAGTCTTCGGGGCGAGACGGGTTTCGGGTGCCGAAGCTACCTGGCGAAGTGATCTTGCCGGTCTGTTTTCTCTGCTACTGCGCGGTGCTCAATCGCTTGCCAAGCAGCCATCACTTTTGGGGTGATTGGTTCGCGGAAGAAGGCTTTCATTACGATCGAATTCCCTATGTGATTTTCTTGGTTGTCTTCGCTGCATTGAGTGTAGCGAGCGTGCGATTTCGCTGGTCGGCTATTCCTGTCCTAGGCATCGTGGTGAACTTGTACCTGATCGCCGGTTTAGGTGCCGCGAATTGGATTCGATTCGCTGCTTGGTGCACTCTTGGATTGATTGTTTATGGCTTGTATGGATACCACAACAGCGTCCGGCGAAGAGTAGGTTAGTGGACAGGACGCAAACGCGAACTGGATTATTCCCTCGCCGCAATCCAGCACTCGTCGTTTAAGTTGCAGGTTACAAGTTCGATTTCTCCAACGCGTTTACCGGGGAGAATGGCAAGCATTCCGGTCTCGGGGTGAGCTTCGCAATATGCGACCGCTTGGTCGATCCCCATCACGTAGAGTCCTGTAGCAAGTGCATCGGCCCAAGTTGCATTCGGATGGGTAACGCTAAGGCTTAGAATTCCCGAAGCGGGCCATCCGGTTCTCGGATCGATGATATGTCCGTAACGGACTCCTCTAAAATAGAAAAACTGGTTTGCCGGTCCGCTTGTACCCAACGCTCGGTCGCGTAGGACAAGAGTCCCGAGGATTCGTTCGGATTGTTCTGGATGTCGAACTGCAATGTTCCATCCAGTTTGAGGGTTTTGCAACAGTTGTTTACCGTGAGCTACGACACTGCTTTTTCCTCCGTGGATCGCAAAATCGGTGACTCCATTTTGCAAGAGGATCGCAACGGCTTGGTCGATCGCGTACCCCTTTCCAATCCCGCCAGGGTTCACTGCGATATCCGAGAGAAATCGAGCGCGTTGCAAGTTGGGATCGAATTCCAAGTGTTGTGAACCAACGTTTTTGAGAGCGTCAGAAATCTGTTCTTCGGTGGGCATTCGCCCCTGTCGGCTCGAGAAGCCCCACACGTCGGAGAGTTTCGCTGCGGTGATGTCAAAGGCACCGCCGGTAGCTTGGGAAATCTCGTATCCGATTTGAAGAAGTTCCATGGCCGGCAGTGACAGATCCACCCAAGTTTCTTTGCCGCGGTGGTTCAAGCGAGAGAGGTCGCTTGTCGGGCGGTAAACACTCAGGAGACCTTCGAGGTATTCGATCGTCTCGAGAGCTTCAACGGCCGCTTCGGGACCCTCGGGGGGATGATTCGGATGTAGCAAAACATCGAATTGGCAAGCCATCGCATTGCGAGTGAATTCGAGCCAGAGTGGATTCGATGGAATGTGGAACTGCAAAGAATTTCTCCTGGCAACTTACCTCGGGTTGCGATTTGCATTGCCATTTCTTCTAGATCGTTCACGAAGCAATCGGCGGAAATCGTTCGGATCGGCAAGGTCGATTTCGTCGCGGACTTCGCGGCGCATGCGTTCGTAGGATTCGACCAAGCGAGAATTGCTGTTCATTCCTTCGGGGACCATCCAAGTCGATAGTACGAGGAGCTGGTCATTGCGATCGATCCCTTCAAGCAGTTTTTTAGGGAACGAAGAAAGCTGGTTGGCAAGCTCCGCGACGATTTCATCTTGATCTGCAAGCCGGAAGCCGTCTTCGATGGGGCGAGTGGAGTTAAGTGCCATCATTGCAGTTTTCACATCGGTCTCGCGACGTAGGAATGGCATCGCAGCAAAGATCGATGGGAGCAATTGGTTCTTGCTCCATTCTTCAAGTGTGTTGCTATCGTCCGATTGCAGTTCTGCTGCGTAGAACATCGCAGCTCTTAGGCTAAGCTGTTCCTTCAAGAATCGGATGCGTTGCTCGCTACTATTGAGCGACTCAAGATCTTGGCGTTTAGCGGTCGGCATCGAATCGAGTACCATGCCGATAACTCGTACGGTTTGATTCCAATGATCTGCATTAGGTGAGCTATCAAGCTGCGTTTGGATCGCTTCCCAACGGTTTCGAGTCTCACCTGGAAATTTCCCAAGCAGTTCGCGGGTGCTGTCGAGTTTTGCGATTTGAACTGCGTTCAGGCTGTGTACCCAATTTCTTCGTCCCCAAAGGGACTTCGGTACAAGAGGTATCATGCGGTCGTAGTAGTGACTACGCAGATACTCGATAAGTTCTTTTTCTTGGGCGATCTCTGATACCACACTTAATTCCGCTGCATCCTGAAGACCGGGTATGTTCGCTGCCAGATCGAGTTGAGAGAGTTCGAATCGACTTTGAAAGACTACCAATAGGGTTCCTAGGAACACCCCCAGCAGACCAGCTACTGTTGCAACGAAGGCAGAGCGAGGCCAAGTGAACCAATCGATACCTTGGGTGGTTGATTCGGAATGCTGTAGTGCTTTTCCATTTCTCTTATCGCCGAATTTCTTCGAGCTTGAATGATTGTCGTCGGTTCCCTTTTCATTGGGCGAGTGGTTTGCATTACTTAAAGATGAATTTCCTAGTGCGGAGTTCTCGCTCGAACGGCGTAAATCAGCCACGACCATCTCGATGGTAGTCTGCGTAAAGCTCTGGCGAGGAGCGGCTTGCGGAAGATCATCGAGAAGGTCGTATGCTTTCCGCAGATCGGCAAGTCGTTTGCGGAGTGATTCGTCTTCGACCAGTTTGCGTTCGAGATCGGCGGAGAGTTCAGGAGAAAGTTCCCCGTCGAGGTACGCGGTGAGTTCTTCGTCGATCCTATCTGCTTGTGTGTCGCTCATGAATCCTCCTCCCGTTGGTTCTCATTGGGGGCATCTTGGAACTGACTCATTCTTGCTTGTTCCATTTGTATCGCTTCGGGAGACCCAGGAACGAAACCTTGTTGCAAGTACGGATCAAGAAGGTTTTTCAGGTTGACTCTAGCGCGCATCAGAAGCGATTTAACGGCTTGGACGCTCAGTCCCATCGTTTCGCCGATTTCCTGGTAGCTCATTCCTTCGAACTTGCTCAATAAGATTGCGGTTCGTTGCCTCTCTCCAAGAGCATCGAGCGCTAGGAGGATAACTTTCGAGCGTTCCTCATGATCGAGTTTTCGCACGGGTTGGTAGCCGCTGGGTGCTACGGCAATGTTCTCAAGCACAAGCCCAGAGGTCGAAGTGTTTTCGGATTTTGAGAGTTGGTATTCGCGTCGAGAAGAGTTATCTCGGATGTGGTTCGAAGCGACGTTATGAGCGATTCGGTAGAGCCAAGTTGAGAATTTGGCGGTGGGGAGATAGTTCTTACGAGATTTGTAGACTCTCAAGAAGACTTCTTGAGCCAGATCCTCGGCTTGTTCGCTGCTGCGGGTCCAGCCGTTCATGAATCGGATGATTTTCTTTTGAAAACCGTCGATCAAAAGTTCGAAAGCCATCGCGTCGTCATCTTTGACACGCAACATCAGCGCGACGTCTGGGTCGATCTTGGCGTTTTCCGATGGAGAGTTGGCGTTCGACAAAATACTTTGGTGTGCTCGGTTGCTTGCTCATGGCTTGGACGAGTTGGCGGGAAACGACGCACCCGACCAAGCTTCAATGTACCGCCGGAAGGCGATCGATGAAACTCCCAACCAACATTACGGGGTTGTGAAGTTTTTTCGGGAAGCTCATACAGGGGTGGGTAAGAGGGTTGGATCCGAGTTCTTACAGTACACGGCAATTATTGATCCGGAGCTTATCCGGACGGCTTTGATCAGGTCGACTTTTATCCGGTCGGCTTTGATCAGGGGTGAGTACTCTGGTTCGTTACGTGGGGCTTCGTTCCGTGGGCTTCGTTCCGTGGGTTTCGTTACGAGGGTTTGCTGACGTTGGGTTTGATGGCGTTAGCCTCGATGATTGATTGAGCATGTTGTTGGTCGAATTCGAACCCCATTTCTTCGGCTAATTGGCGGAGGAAGGTAATTAGGATTCCGCAGCGACTTTGGGCCAAGGTGCGTCCCTCTGGCGTGTTCATCATGCTTGGTAGGCGGAAGAGTTTTGCGTAGAAGTGGTCGACGGATTGGACGTTGTCTTCGGGAGTTCGGTGGATAGGAAATGGGTCGGTGGGGTGGACTAATCGCTGGCCCATCGAACCGCCGGTCATCAGGCAGCGAGCCAGACCGATGGCTCCGAGTCCTTCGAGTCGATCGGCGTCTTGGAGAATTTTCGCTTCGTCGGATTCACATGGGATGTTTGCGGAGAAGCTGTGGGCGGCGATTGCGTGTTCGATACCAGGGAAGGATTCCGAGGGGTAATCGATCGACGCGAGCAATTCGATTGCGCGTTTCGCGCAGAGCCGCGACGCTTGGGAGCGAAGCGGAGAGTTTTTAGCAATAGGCACACAATCGTGCAGCCAAATTGCGGGCAATAGGACATCGAGAGAAACAGAGTTCTGTCCGATCAGTTCGCAAGCGTTTTTCAAAACGCGTTCAACATGTTCGATACCGTGCCCAGGATCGGCATCCTTCATCGCTTCCGATGCAAGTTTGCGAACCGTGAAAAGCCAGCGATCGTTCCACGAACTTAGCTTCTCACTAAGTGCTTGATCTACTAGTGTTTGGTTACCATCAAGCCGTACTGCCTTAGGATCAGCCATGATGCACACATTTTGTTGAGGGTAGGAGTCGTTGTGGGTCTATTCGGGGCTTTTGAAAAGATGGCGAACCATTGATAAGTTGTCGATATCAATTCACGTTCTTTTCCGAATTGCTCCAATCGTGCTGAAGTCGAAAGCACAAACGAAACCAGTTCTTTTTTGACTATCCCCTCATTGGTGAGCAACTTTCTCACCAATGCGTTTCGTTCGATGAAATAACAACGTTACGGAAACATCAAGGGGAGAGCGGTCGGTTTAGTTTGTCCGGCGCAGTGCCTGTGCTGATGAAGTCGTTGCTGTCCGCCAAATCTGCAAAGAACCAGTCTTGGCCTGAACCACCGGTAAGTGAATCGATATCTCCATCGGCAAATACAGTGTCGGTTACCGCATCGTTCGCATCACTGTTGAGGAAGGTGCTACCGTTGGATCTTGTTCCTGTCCCGCTTCCCCAAAGGTTTGCGGTTCGCTGTGCGAAGGTTCGTGTGGAGTTCCACTCGTTATAGATCGCAATCAATGCCTCACGCTGCGCTTCGAAACTAACCAGGCTTGCGACGAGCAGGTCGTCGCCGCTCGAACCGTTGAGGGTATCGGCCCCCAATCCACCGAGCAGCAAATCGCGTTGGGTGCCACCCGTGAGGTTGTCATTTCCTCCCAGCCCTACCAGGATAGTGGACTTACTCGACTGCCCAACCAATATATCATTGCCAGCCCCACCCGTAACCATTTGCATGTTGATGGTGCGGCCCGTAATCGCTGTGGCGTTGCCGTTGGTGGTCGATGCAAGATTGACACTCACCGCCGCGTCCCATTGAGAATAACTGATGGAGTTAAGCCCCGTACCCGTCCCTCCGTTAAGATTACCGGAGAGAGCGCCCGCCGGAGCGATGTCGAAGGCATCGTTGTCGCTTCCACCGGTAAGATTCTCCATTCCACTGAACGTCAAGCTGGTACTTGCGAAACTCACTTGCCCTGCGTTTGACCCGAGGATGCTCCACTGAGTAGCGACAGATGGTCCGGTCAGGGTGTCGAGTCCTGTCCCGGCGAGAATTCCACCGATGGCGAGGTAGGAGATGCTGTTGTGGAAGATTTGCCCTGAGGGGGAGACTAACCAGGAGGTAGCGGTATTGCCACCCTTGATCTTTGACCCACTCAGTGCGTTGCCAAGGACAGTCTCCACAGCGTTGTACCCACCGAGAACCGTTTGCAGATTTCCGGCAAGTTGTACCTTTGGAGTGCCTGATGCATCGATCAGTAGATCGGAGGAGATAGCGGCAAGGCTCAGTTGATCGCTTCCGCTACCAGCCGTAATCCAACCGGAGAGTCGTCCTTCGTTGGTAAAAGCGAAGTTGTCGGTGTTTGTTCCCCCGTAGAGGTTCTCTGTTCCTTGGAAGTCGATGCTCCAGTTCGAGGATTCGAGTCGACCTGCGTTGGGAGCGAGGATGCTCCACGAGTTGGTTTGTGCTGGACCGAGGATCGTGTCGGCTCCTGCTCCACCGGAGATCTCGCGAATCGAGCGATAATTGATGCCATTGATCGAGATCTGCCCGTCTGGCAGGACGCTCCAAGCTGCGCCGGTCGATGGACCGATGAGTTTCGTCCCTGCGATTGCATTCCCAGTGACTTGTTCGATCGATGTGTGAGCACCGACAAGGTTATCAACGGCCGAGAGGGCGCTGATACGGTGCGTTTGCGGTGCGGTTCCTTGGCTGAGGTCTAGCGTGTCGGCGCCGTCACCTCCAGAGATCCTACTGGTGATTTGTCCGTTGGCAGAGAAGAGGAATTGATCGGCAGCCGCCCCCCCTGCGATGCTTTCGAATCCGGAGAAACTCAGAGAGCTATTGAGCGTTCCAGAGTTGATTCCTTGGATATTCCAGACGTTGGCTGTATTCGTAGCGATCAATAAGTCTCCGACCGCGTTGCTAGCGACGACTTGTTCGATTTGCCCGAATCCGTTGGAAACACTGGTGACACCTGATTGTAGGTTGATCGTCTGCGCGGTGGTTTTGGCTGCGAGGTTCACCGAGTCTTGGCCATCCCCGCCGAAGAGGCCACCCGAGAGTCGTCCGATGGAACTGAAGACGAATTGATCGTTTCCTGTACCAGCTTGTAGAGATTCTGTGTTGGCAAAGACGATTGCGCCGTTGACGTTACCAGTATTGAAACCCGTAACTGCGATTTGATTATCGCTGTTGCTCATCGAGAGTTGATCGTTACCAATGCCGCCGTCGAATAGCACGGAACCTGAAATGACTTGCAATTGGTCATCCCCGGCGAATCCTAGCACACGCAAACTTTCTACAGAAGTAAGTTGAACTCTGCTACCTTCAAGGGTCAGGGTATTCCCATCGAGCACAAATTGATCGGCAACGGATCGACCGGCGACTTGGACTGAATCATTTCCGCCGAGACCATCGATAACAATCGTAGTATTGTTATTGACCTGTCCATTGAAGATAGAAATACCATTGCGCAGGACAACCCATGCATGTCCCATCTCGCTACCTTCGTAAAGCAAACTAAACATATCTGATGCTGGAGTACCATCGATATACAGGTTTGGACTGTCTGTCGCTTTCGTGATTTCAAACACTCGATCGATATACAAGCCGGCCGCATCCGTGGAACGGATCCGTACCGAGTAACTAGCCTTGGTTTCAAAGTTGAGGGACTGCGTGGCCCGAAGTTGATTGCCTGAGATATTGAAGTTAGCGTTGTCTGTATCTCCGCTACCGGTCACCAAGGAGTAGGTGAAGGTATCACCGGCGTCAGGATCGGTCGTCGACAGAGTTCCAACGATCGCGTTAGCACCCGCATTTTCAGCGAGGGAAGTGCCTGATAATGCGATATTCGTTGGAGCCTCATGCTCGTTGGTCACCGTAATGGTGAACGCCTTTTCAAAAGTCAGCCCGGCTTGATCCGTGGAA
>JBJONT010000144.1:0-6647 GCA_046051705.1 Planctomycetota bacterium
CGATCCATTCCCTATTAGGTGTTGCACGGTACAATATGGATTGGAAATATGGCCTAACTAAGATGCCGTAGGCGGGCTTCGATGACTGGGTGAGTGTCAGCAAGGAGACCCTTTCAACAAGGGAATCAACAAAGGGACTCAGCAAGGGAAAACAGAGCAGATGTCAGGATCGCACGAGGACGCAAGCGAGAAGCAAGACTCCACGAAGTACACCGTCGTGGCCCGAAGATATCGGCCCAAGACGTTTGAGGATCTTGTTGGGCAAGATACCGCTGCGCAAGCGTTGCTAAGGGCAATCGAGACTCATCGCGTCGGTCATGCTTACTTGTTTACTGGGGCACGAGGAGTTGGCAAAACCAGTACCGCACGTATTTTTGCCAAGGCTCTGAACGCTTCTCCCGAGGGGAACGGACGATTTGACCCGTCTTCGGAAATCGCCCTTGCGATCGATTCTGGGGAAGACATGGATGTGATCGAGATCGACGGAGCGAGCAATCGCGGGATCGACGAGATCCGGTCTTTGCGGCAGAACGCTTTGGTGCGTCCTAGCCGAGCACCGTACAAGATCTACATCATCGACGAAGTCCACATGTTGACCACAGCAGCATTCAATGCGTTGCTAAAGACGCTTGAAGAACCACCTGGGCACGTCAAGTTCATTTTTTGTACGACCGATCCAGAGAAGATACCTATCACGGTTCTGTCTCGTTGCCAGCGATTTGATTTTCCACCTGTTCACACCGATCAAATTCTCGGCAGGTTGCAGTTCATTTGTCAGAACGAAGGGACTCAAGCTGATGCCGATGCTCTTAAATTGATCGCTCGCCGAGCTTCTGGCTCGATGCGCGATAGCCAATCTTTGCTGGAGCAGCTATTGAGCTTTGGTGGCAAGCAGATCTCGGTCGCTGACGTGCACGCGATGCTCGGGACTGCCGACGAAAGTCGGCTTGCGACATTCGCTCAGTGTATGGTTGAGCGGAATGCTGCTGGTGCTATAGAAGCTCTGGAAGCAGCGGTACTCGAAGGAGTAGATGCCGGCCAGCTAGCCGAGCAGTTCTTAGGATATCTGCGAGATATCATGGCGTTAAAGGTCGGTGCTTCACCCGACCTTATTCGTACCGCGAATGCAGCCAACAGCGAACAGTTACGAGGCTTCGGCCAATCATGGGGACTGACCACTCTGCTGACCGCAATTCAGATTGTCGACGAAACCATCGTCAAGATGAAGCATAGTGTGCAAAGCCGAATACTTCTCGAAGTTGCCCTTGTACAGATCTGCAATCTCGTCGATCTTCAAGCACTCTCTGATGTGGTTAATGGAATTGCTCGGAACCTTTCGCCCAATAGCCCTTCCCCAAGACCGGTCATTGCAGCTCCTTCCGTTTCTTCGGTCGCTGCGAGTGTGCCAACAGACGACTCAAAAAAAAAAGAGTTGACCCAGCCGGTTAGTCAGGCATCAAGGGTCTCAGAGCAAAGCTTAACACCAAGTGTTTCGCTCGACCCGAAGCAGATGCAAGTCGAATCGGATGACGATGAATCTATACAGATCCCTTTCCCGGAGCCGGATGTTAAACCGGTTCAAAGTGAAAGCGTTGCGAAGGTACAGCCGCTTGCTGGAAGCACCGTTGCCGCTACAACCAATCAATCAGCCGTCGTTCAAACTATCGAAAGTTCTGCTGTCGATTCCCCTGCGGTTGATTCAGGCGAGGTGATCGAAGGGTTGAGTCCAAAAGAACAGCTTTCCCAAGCCGCCTTAAGTCTTGGGGGATTGATGCGACAACTCGGTGCATTGGCACTTGAAGTACACGAACGGGTGCCGGGTACTTGGCAAGTAAAGCTTGCGAAAGAGGCTGCAATGGCGATCCAGCAGTTGCGAAAACCTGAAACTTTGCAGCGGCTCAAGGGAGCTTTAGCGACACAGACCGGCTCGGATATTCATCTCGACTTTGTGTTGACCGATGTACCGATGCCGATTGCTGCAGGAATGCAGGCTCAAGCATTTACGGCTGCGATGGACCCGACACGGCCGAGTGTTTCACAAGCACAACGGATTCGCGAAGCGATGGCGAAGCCGCTCATCAAGCGGTTCATGGAAGTGTTTGAAGCAGAGGTCTTGCGGGTCGATGCACCCGCGCCGACGCCAGTGAGTCCCGCGCAAATCCATGAAGCGGCTAGTGTAGAGCGGTTGGAAAGCGGAGAAGGCGGCGATAGTACAGGATCGTCGGACACCGGCGGCTAGCCCTAGGTTTAAGCCGCTTTTTAACGGTGCCGTGCAAGCGGCCCGGTTCCTGATGCTTGATGTTTTGATCAACGATGCATTGACAAAGCTTTCGCGGGAATCCAGTCCACACGGCAACTTACTGTGAAATGGTCTATACCTGGGTTGTCAACAAGGACAAGACATTCGAGTTCAATCCTATCTAGGTTACCGAAATGACAAACTGTTTTGCAGCGTTAGTGAGCAACTTGAAAAGACGGCCCATTCAGCTTTTCTGTTTGGTATTGATGTACATTGGTACATTGGCGTTTTTTACAACTTGGAAATACCGCCAGCCTTCACCAGAGTCGCCGAGTTCCCTCAAAGCTTACTGGGTAGACATTGAAACCAGCACCGAAGCCGTAAGGCTCGGATGCTATCTGTTAGGAGATGGTGAGATTTCTCCGCAACTAGTACTTCCCTCGGATACTCCAAATTTTTGGCGAACAACTTCAGATTCGCTAACGGCAAGATTTTGGATGAAGTCGCGTTTAGGAGGCAGTTTGGTAGAAAGTGGCAATCCATTCAGCATTCGATCGATCAATGATTTAGGTCGCGTCAATGCACGATGTCTGCAATCGATTCGAACAGCAGATATCCTCGAGTCGAATCTCTTTGATCAAGACCAGCTTCTTGCCGTGCTTACGCATCGTCCTCTCGATCGAGCGCCCGCCGACTGGGCAAATGATTACGGTTATGATCAAATCGAGTTCTACCGTTCTAAGCCGCAGAGTGCTCAGTTGGAGCCCCCTACTTCTGTTGCCCAATCTCTAGATACTCATGGCCAACAACTAGCACTTCGATGCTTTAGCTACAATCGTAGATTGGCTGTCGGGTCTTTGTACAACAATCCGGTGGTTAGAGTTTACGAGGCTGCTGAGAAAGAAGTTGATCCGCCTAAGGTTGTCTTAGAGATACCACCACACGAAGGAAATGGTGGGTACGTTTCAATAGGATTCTCTCGACATACTGGCAAGATCGCAATTTTGGAGCAAGTGGGTAGTTCTCTAGACGACTATTACCTCGATTTTTGGGATCTAAACACGCTTGAACGATGCGGCGGCCACAGGATTTCCTTGCCCTCAATCGTCAATCATTGGGTACAAGTGGTTTTTCAAGGAGAGTCACTCTTTCTTTGGCCGAATGACAATTCCGTGTATCAGTTTGATTTTCAGGCTGGCGTCCCAAAATTGATTAATATCCCCCTTGGCGAAAGGAGGATTATTGGGATAGGAGCTTGCCGTCTGCAAGACGATCAAAAAGAACTCTTCTTCGTCCTTACAAATTTTGAAGATCGCGATCGTAGGATAGAGGAATTTTTAGCTATAGAAATTCCCGGTGGAAAATTACTCGACATTGAAAACGTCACGTGGGAAAGAATTGTTCGTAACGAAATCGGAATTGGCACTAACAATTAACCGAGGCGTCGGGCGGACCGCCTTGGGCGGGCGGTGCCATGCACAGTTTGAGTCCAGGAGGGAACTTGAAAGGTGGCAGCGGGAGGCCCCTGATTGTTTTTACCAGGATGCGTATGGGAAGTTGAAGGCAATTAGTTCGACGATCTCAACGACGGTCCGCCAGAGCGATGAAGAACCAAGGGCCTAGCCGGAGGAGGGGCGGTTGATGGCGCGTAGCAATCGAGTGCATTAGCCGTCAGAGGGACTCGTCGCATTGGGCTTCAGAATCGAAGTGCACGCGATTTTTCTCGTTCGCGTTTTTCCCAATGTTTTCTGTTAGTTGATTTTGCTCAGCCCACAACTCTAAAGACCGGTGTGAACAAGGCTATGCTCTTGATAAGGAGGTACTTGACCGACGATCAATGATTCGCGAAAAAATGCTTGATTGCTTTCCTTCGACCTACAAGTCCTTATAATGTTTTCATGAACGCAACACTTCTCGATCAAATTATCGAACCCTTTGCCGAATGTTTGACCCAGGAGGCTGCGCGAAAAATCGTAGCGATTCGAGCAGACGATGAATTGCAGAAACGGGTAGATACATTAGCGGATAAAGCCAATACTGGTACACTTTCGGAGACCGAACAAGCCGAGTACGATCGATACTTAGCAGCGTTCCATTTCGTGACCATTCTCCAATCGCGTGCTAGACGTTTCATCCAACCATAGAATGTCGATGGATGTTGCGACACAAAAATTGGTGAGGAATCGGGCAGGCAATCGTTGTGAATATTGCCACTTGCACCAAGATGCGGCTCCATTTCTGAGATTTCACATCGAACACGTTCAGGCCAGGCAACATATCCAGGACGATTCACCGGACAATCTCGCACTAGCGTGTCCAGATTGCAATCGCCACAAGGGGCCCAACCTAACAACACTTGATCCGCACACTCGTGAAATTGTTTTACTTTTTCATCCGAGAAGAGACATTTGGAGCGACCATTTTGTGATCGATGGTAACTACATTCGAGGTATTTCACCAATTGGGATCGCTACGGAAAAACTTCTTGCATTCAACTCGAATGAGAGGGTGGAAATGCGTTCAGAATTCGATTCTACGAGTTAGCAGACTTAGGTTCGGTTGACGGAACAAGGGGATCGGGATCCATGTCAGCGATAAGTCCGAAGTTTCCTCGTATCATAGCCGTTCACCTAACGCCTAACGCTTCGTCAGTCGACGACGGTCCGCCAGAGCGATGAAGAACCAAGGGCCTAGCCGGAGGTGGGACGGGATAATGACGTGATCGCCGATCCAAGCGATCAGTGGATGTACTTCTTTCGGCGAGCTGAAGGATCGACCGCCAAGGAGTTGTTGGAGTGGTTACCTGATCCCGTTTTTAAACGAGCCGCAGGAGTACTAGAGATGATTTCACGAACAACCGAACCCACGGTCCAACGCACGAGCTCCTTACCGCCAGTGGTTCGAGCGTCGTAACGGATGTCAAAGAAAACATGACATCGATCCCAGCCACGTTGCGTCTTGCCGGAGCTACGACAATGCGGTAGCCGAGAGGTTTTGCTGGTCGCTGAAACACCAATGGACAAACTGCCAACCCCATCGGGACCTCGATGAGGCCTAAAGGTCGGTCTTCAAATATATCAAATTGCTCGACAGCCCAATCCGCCATACGGCAAGAGAAATGCGTGGGCCAATATTTCACCGCCATTGGCAATGGCTTGTAATCGAGCGAAAGCTTAAAATCCACACGCGGCCATCCCAGGCATGCCTGAACCTTTTACCTAGAAATTCGGCCGAAGAGCCTAACCATGCACAACACTTTGCCTTTCCGAAGAACATCGCTTGTCAAAGCCATCTTTCTATTGCAAGTCTTTACGGTTGTCGCAACCAAGGCCGCTTTTGCGCAGTCGGCTACGGATTCAACTTGGCAGACCTTCGCCGAACCTCGTTTAAAGTCGATCTATGATCGCGGTGACTTTCGTCCAAAAAACGTTCAGCCGAAGTGGCTCAGCGACAACTCGGGATTCTTGATCGGTGATACGGATCAGAGCTCAAAGAAAAGAATGACTTGGTTCTATGACGCGAAAACAGGCGAGCGCCGCTCAGCAACAGAGGACGAGGTAAGCGCCAACTCAACAGTCGAACAGCGATCGATTGACGGTGAATTTGAATTGAAGGCAAGCGATGGCAAACTCTCATCCGTCAATCGCGAGAATAAAACAGAAATTACGCTTGCATCATCAACGAACGATCGCGAAGTTGATTTTCGCAATCCAATCTGGAGCCCCGATGGCTCCAAGGTTCTTTTTGTCGAAGCTGATTACACCGACGTTCTGAAGAGATGGGTCTTGGTTCCCGGCGATCCATCCTACCCTGAAGTCCAACAGATTCGATTCGCACGCGTCGGTGGCGTAATCGAAAAGCTACGAGTAGGCGTTGTGAACAAAGACGGCCAGCAAGTGACTTGGCTTCCAGTCGATTGCCCCGAGGAAGGAATGTATTTAGGACAAATCCAATGGGCGGGAAACTCGCAAGAAGTCCTCGTGGAGAGGTTTAGTCGATTCCGAGATCGACGCGACTTTCTACTGATCAACGTTGACGGCGAAGCCAAGACAATCTTCTCAGAGTCCGACAAGGCTTGGGTTGAAGCGAGCCAAGGCTGGAACTCGGGGCTTGTCTGGATCGCAGATGGCAAAGAGTTCATTGTTATCAGTGAAAAGGATGGTTGGCGGCATGCATACCGCTACTCGCGCGATGGCGAGGAGTTAGCAATTCTCACGCCGGGAGACTATGACATTATCGAACGTGCTGTCGTCGACGAGGATCAAGGATGGTACTACTTTTATGCGTCACCACAGGATGGAACGCAAAGATATCTTTACCGAGTTCCCCTGAATGGTTCTGGCAAGGCAAATCGCCTTTCGCCAGAAAGTCAAATCGGTACACATAAATACTCCTTTTCGCCCGATAC
>JBJONT010000145.1:0-17444 GCA_046051705.1 Planctomycetota bacterium
TTCTCGCAAGATCTGTGCTTTGGCTTCAACATCCGTCGCATGGCGGCTTACGAGCAACAGATTTGCCCCGGCACTTGCGAGTCCGTGCGCCATTGCCCAGCCTAGTCCCTTGCTGCCACCGGTAACCACCGCCCATTGTCCGAAAATCTTGAACTGCTCGATTCCTGGGAGTTCTTCAGAGTGTTGCATCATTCTTGTTCGTTGGTTGAAATTAAAAACGTTGTTTTACCAAGCGTAATCAGTCGGTTCTATTGGGCATCGCATGGCTTGGGATGCTGCAAGTATCTCGTGCACAGCCCAAGATAGGTCATTGCCCGGTAGGAGATAACGAGGGCCTGGAACAGGCAGTTGGGTGGTTTGCGGCGTGTGTGTTGAATCGCGATGTGCAAGTTGTAGTCCAAGCATCATCGCCCAAGGTGCAGAGTAGTCTTCCCATTGAATCGACTCCGGGTCCGGGGTTTCAACACAAGCGATCCGCAGGTCGGCAAGCTGGTCGGCAGTATTTGTGATCGTTTGCGATCGAGGATGCGTATCGACGGATTCGATCCACTGTTCGGGTGAGGGTGTGTGTGTGATCGTAATCGCATTCGACCGTGGTTCGGTGGATTCGCGTAGAAGCTTGCGGATGCCTTCGGTAAGTTGAATGGAGTTGCAACCGATCGCTAAGACCGGACGGGAAGGGGTACTGAGGATCTCGGAGAGATGGCTAGCAAGTTTCTCAATCGACCATTGGGAGACAGGATCTACGAGGTCGGGTGCGATTTCAAAGGCTGGTTGCAAGACAAAGGATCGCATGCACATGCGCGGATGCGGGATTTTCAGGTGGGGGGTCCAAAGGCAAGTGGACTCATGAAGGATTAGATCGATGTCGATCCGGCGCGATTCCCAGCGTTGATTGCGCTGACGACCAAGATCGGACTCGATCCTTTGAATCGTCTTCCAGACTTGCCACACGGACAAATTGTGCTCGACGCGAACCATTGCATTGAGAAAGTCTCCTTGGCCGGTCGGGCCACCGACTGGCGGAGTGCGATAAATGCGGCTAAAGCTTGGAGTGGTATCCGGGAAGGCTTCGCGGATTAATCTTCCGGCCGACCGCATCGTTTCAAGAACGTTCCCAAGATTTGCACCGAGGCTGATCAACGAACTCGGCATAGGAAATCGTCAGCCGCATACTCAGCGGTCGGTGCTTGGCTAAAGGGAACTAACAGCGAAAGGATCGCTGCGAAAAGTTGATGGTTGACCTTCGGAGTTTACTTCGCAACTTCTAGGTTGTCGACATACCAGTGGACTTCTGGTTTGGAGTCGTAGCGCTGAGCATCTTTCCTCGCGTAGACGAAGTAATTCGGGGGGTTGGTCTGCCCGTCATCTCGGTACTTGAGTTTGTAAGTGTACCCGACCGTACCGAGTGATTCGCCGTCGATCGATACGAAAGTCCATTTAGCTGGACTGCGACGGTTTTGAATTTCTACGTGGGCTGGATCTTCTCGAAGTCGCTTCTTTGCTCGTTGAAGTTCTGTTTCTGGTTGCACGAAGGATGGTGGTTTATCTCCATCGAATTGGAACCCGACCAGGTAGAAGACTGCATCGAGATCTTTGCGCGAAAGAGAGTCGAGGTACTTTTCCGCAACGGTGCGAGCTTGGGCCAGTTCGTAGTCGGTGTGGAAGTACCTCAAAAAGAGTCCCCAAGACAGGATCGTTACTCCAACGATAACGGCTAGAACTCCAAGTACTCGGGAAAGGAAGCTCAGGTGGAATCGCTCGGAGAAGAGCAAGGCATAGACACCGAACAGGCTACCGAGAATTGCCACCGGGAGGGTCTGCACGTAACCGAGTGAAAAAATGCCGACGAGAGACATCAGGAACCCGACGAGAGCCACGGCGGAAAACGCGGTGGAATCGGTACCTTCATCTGATTCCGATGAAAATTGTGGATCGATAGGCTCCATGGAAGTCTTTCGGGAATTAGACAACGTGATTGTAGGTCGGTTTTTAAACGAAAACAACAGACAATTTGTACGAAGATCCGTGTCGTTTGGTTCAATGCGAAGTGATCGCGGTGGTGGGGTTAGTGTTCGTTTTTCGGGGGATCCGTATCGGTCGACGTGGGATTAGTGGGGGATGGTTTTGTGGAGCGGCCAGCTTTTTCAAGAGCTTGTTTGAGCAGAAATTCTATTTGTGAATTCATACTGCGCAAATCATCTTCGGCCCATCGGCGAAGTGCATCGAGGGTTTCCGGTTGCAATCGGAGTAGGAAAGAGTCTCGCTTGGACACTTCGCAAAAACCTTGACCTTTCGAAAAGGAGTCGCCCCGTGGGCTGTTGGGGCTTGTCCATTTCAGTTGCGAGGAATTCTAAAAAATAACGACTAGCCGTTATACAGGGTTCCGGTGTTGACCACGGGTTGAGCGTGCCGGTCGCTGCAGAGAACGACAAGAAGGTTCGAGACCATCGCCGCGCGGCGTTCATCGTCGAGTTCGACGATTTTATCGCGGCTGAGGTGTTCGAGAGCTTGCTGCACCATCCCAACGGCACCTTCGACGATCTTTGCTCGAGCCGCTACCACCGCGCTGGCTTGTTGACGTTGAAGCATCGCTGCGGCGATTTCCGGAGCGTAAGCGAGGTGGCTGATTCTCGCTTCGATGACTTCGACACCGGCTCTCTCGAGTCGTTCTTGGATGTCATCTTTGAGCTGATCGCTGATTTCTTCGGTGGATCCCCGAAGCGAAACTTCGTGATCTTCACTGTCGTATGGATGCCTAGAAGCGAGGATTCGAAGGGCGGATTCACTTTGGACACCAACGAAATCTTCGTAATCGTCGACTTCAAACATCGCTTCTGCCGTATTGACTACCTTCCAAACAACCACGGCTGAGATCTCTATGGGATTTCCATCTCGATCGTTGACCTTCGAAGGTCTTCCGTGCGTCCGCGACTTGGCTTGTACGACCACACCCGCTTCGTTTTTCTTTTCCCCTACGTTGGTTGATCCGGTTTCAAAGTTGCGAACTCTCAGCGAGATCTTCTTTTTTGAAAAGAAAGGATTTACCCAGTGAAAACCAGATTGAGTAACGGTTCCTTTGTAGTCCCCGAAGAGGAGTAAGACGCGGGCATCGTTGGGTTGAACTGCCATGAAACCAAAGAGTGCGATAAAAGCCGTAAGTCCCGCGATGGCAGAGATCAGTACGAATAGTCCGCCGGAAGCATTCCGCAGGGAGATGCCGTACGCTGCCATGAATGGGGAAGCGAAGAGTATTAGGAGAGTGATTGCTAGCACTGGCCAACCGCTACCGGTTTGGTATGGCTTTTCCAGAATGCTGTCTTGAGTTTTCGAGGTTGGAGATGGTTTCGCAAGGCTGCTCATAGTGTTGTTCCTGAAAAGAGGTGTCGCGCGTTTTAGATCGAGATTTCGATCGAACTTGGATTTGCGCTGTTTCCTTGATTGGAGTATATCGAAGTGATATCACTTTGCAATCCCTATGGAATCAATGGCTTGGTTCCTTTGCAAATCGGGCGCGGGGTGGTGCAATTTTTTCGGGAAACGAGACAATTAGCGATTAGTCGCGACCTGCATCGCAGGTTTAGCTAGGTTGCAATTCGGTAACGACAAATCGCGAAGAGCGAGCGGAAAGATGACCATGAAACATCTCGATTATTTGAAGAATTTGGTCATTATGGCTTCGGCCGATGGATCGCTGACCGAACGCGAAATTGCTTGGTTGGTCGATCGCTGCGCCGAGTTAGGACTTGGAGAAGCCGACTTGGGGGAAGCGATGGAATTCGCGATCAGCGATGAGGCGACGATGAAGTTGCCAAAGGAGAAGTCCGAGCAGATGCGAATGCTTGGCGATTTGATCCGCATTATGGCGGCCGATGGGGAGCTCGATGAGATCGAGAAACGATTGTTTGCTTTGGCAGCGGCCAAGATGAACGTGACGCAAAAAGAGCTTGATGAATTGATCACCAAGCTCGTAAAGGGTTAATACCTAACGGATCGTTTTAGGTTCTGACTCGCGGCTAGCAAAAAGCGCGTAGAGCATCGAGTGCAGCGATCAAGTCATCGCGAGTAATTTCCTGCCATTGGCTTGCGCGATGCCGCAAGATGCAGAGTTTGAATTGTTCGACGGCATCTTTTACGTCTTGAGGAAACTCGCCGAGGGATTCGAAGGGGTTAGGCCTTTTGCTCTCGGGATCATGGGATTGAGATGACCCGCTTGGGCCTGATGGATTCGGGTCGTATTCACTCGAACCTAACATGCTGTTGCTTGGCAAATCATCATGATGACGATTCTTTTCGGCTCCTGATTTTTCTTGTGGTTCACCGAAATCCGGTAGTTCGTGTTTCGGACCGCTTTGGAAGTTCTCACTTCCCGAGCGATCAGCTTCGAAGGATCTCTCATCGTCTTCCTGGGACGCTTCCGAGATGCGGCTCGACTCTTGTTGGAAAGTTGCTTCGGTCGTCTGCATGGCTTCGGCTCGCGTTCTTCGCATTTCCGAGATGCTCCAATCGCTTTGGGATGCACCTTCTAGCCATAGTTCCGCATCGTCCCAATCGAGGGCTGCCCAGAAGTGGCTCCAGTACAACCCAGGGTAGCTTTGCCATGAGCCCCCAAAGCGATCGTAAACGCGCCGGAGTCGGCCAACGTGTTGGCAGGTGACGAACCCGACGAGGGATGCCCAAGCTTCGTCGCTGTATTGGGTAGACGGGGCTTGAGCCTCGATATGAGCTTGTCTCCATTCCGAGATGATTTTCCCTTTCTCCCAATTCGTTTGGCTTACAAGTGTTTGCCAGCGACCGATGAAAGGTGCCGAGTGAGCGTCAAGATTGGATGGAGTGTCGTTCGAAGCGATTTGTTCAGTTGAAGTTTCCATACGAATCTTCCGCAGGGGATCAATGGAGTGGAAAGTAGTTTGAAGCCGGAAGCGAGTTGCTTCGAAGGAGATATGCAGTGCAGTCCTTGCCGGCGATGAGTTTACTCAGGAGGATGAAGAATCCAATAAGCCAAAGACGTAAGAACTTCAGAGTTGTTGCAAAGGTGTTCTTGCTCTGCGTTTTAGGTAAGGAAGGCGGGCGCTCAGAGCGGTTTTTTAGGGAGACTCTTTGGTGGATAACTCGTTCAAAGTTGGGGTTTCGGCAGGAGTTGGCGAAGTCGTGGTAGAGGCTGGTGGCTTTGCTGGGGTAGACGAGCCAGGATTGGTATTTGGCTCAGTCGACAAGGTTGTCGTGGAATCTGTGGATTCTGGTTGGGTAAAACTGATTTTCTGCCATATCAGTTCCCGCCAGCCTTGCGGAATTCGGTACCAGACCAATGGACCGCCGGCTAAGAGTGTTACGAGGAATACGATTCCGATAATACTCCAGCGGAGAAAAGAAGCGTGTGCATCGCGATATCGCAGTCCCATCAAAGAGCCCAAGACTTGGGTTTCTTCTTTCGATTCGTGCGACGCGAGAATTTCAGCTGAGTTGGGGTCCGTTTGCAATCTCGAACGCTTCGAGGTTGTCAAATTGCTGCTTACCAGGACGCTTTCTCCAACGAAATCTTTTTCGGCTTTGCGTTTTTGAGGTAGGGTCAGGGGTGGCAGTGGTATGGACGTAGCATTTGCCGCTGGAGCCTCTGTTGCATCAGCGTCATCCCGATTCCGGGAGAGCTTGGAAGTAACATACGCTCCGATCGACTTAACCCTGTGCAATAGGTTCGATTGCGGTGACTTGTCGGAGGTTTCACTGGCGCTGTCGGCGGTGCTGGCATTCCCTGGTTTGGGTGGATCCGCTTTAGTACGCTCCGGCCCACCGCGTTCGGGCTTTTTCTTGTTCTTCGAATTTGTGTTCGCAGGGGCAGACGAATTCTTATCCGTTGCAGGAGCCTGTTTAGGTGCACCGAGTTTGAGTCCGGTTGCTTCGCGGGCGGTTGGAAGTTGCGAGGTGGATGCACTGGCAGCAGAAGGTGCGCTGGCGAGTGTCGGTGCGGGTAACGATGGGGCAAGTGTTGGAGAAGGGGCAGTAGGCGTCGGTTTTGAAACGACAGATGGTGCCGTTTGTGTTGGTGCTGGTGTTTGCTGTTTGGCAACTGGTACTGATGTGCCAGCCGTTTTACTGGGAGCAACAACGGGAGACGAGACGGTAGGGGATGCGGCGGTAGTGGGAGAGTTGGACGTCGCTGAACGCGTGGATACCGATTCACAGAGTCGGTTGACGGCTTGCATCAGCTGATCGGAGTTTTCTTGAAAGGCCGTCGGAAGGTGTTCGATAGCTTCTTCGATTCCTTCAAGTCGCTGAGTCAGGGATTTCAGTTGCTCTGAAAGATTCTGCTGTATCGCTTCGAGAGCTTCGATTGAACCGTTTGTTTTTTCAGGAGGGCTTGGGATAGTAGCAAGGACATTCGGCGGGCCACTGATCGCTGGACTTGTCGAGCCGCTAGGTGTGATAGATGTGGATGCCAGCGAGTCGTTCGAAGTTAAGATCTGGAAGTGAATCGAAGGCTTTTGCGTTGCAGGGGGATCGAACCCTATAGCAGTGGATTTGGGGGCATGCGTCGATGCTGACTTCGAAGGATTAGCTTTACCAGTTTTCGTGGAAGTATCTGGTTTGCTTGTTACCTTGTCGATTCGCGTGGTGGCGGGCGCGGGTGCAGAGAGTGAAGAGGGTTGATTGGGTGAACGCAGTGGCAACGTTAGGAAGGAATGATTGATTTCAATCAATTGATCCGGGCGAGAAGCATTGTAAAGAAACCTTACGGATTCAAGTCGCAGTCCACCGATGGTAAGTTCTGAGCCAACATCGAGCGATTGTCCATTCGCGGGCTTTTGGTCGATAAGGGTTGTTTGCCCGGCGAACAAATCGACAACTCTCGGAGGTTGGCCTTGCGCCTCTCCTCGAAATACAACGGCTTGAAATTTGCTTACGTTCCTGTTGGAGATCCTCAGGTGGCATCCTGGAGCTGTCCCCAAGATCGACAGCGGGTTCACCAAACGGAAGTGATTCGGTTCGCTCCCCGTGCCAATCATGCCAGAGCGGATCACTAGGGTATTGGGGAAGACTTTGATATCGTCGAGATCGAAGGACTCCCACGAGAACTGCTCGGACTCTTGAGGACTGGAATCGATATCCAGAAGGGTCAAGCGGGCGTTGGGTTGAAGCCAAACCGTACCACCCTCGAGGACGAAAAGTGGATCTGCGGGGTGTGCAGTGGGCAAGTCGTTCATTTCAAGGACGACTAAATACCCTTGCGCTATCTGAACATAAGCGGCGACGGGTAGGGGGATGTTCGGGATGTGACATTCACAGCGCGGATCACCCCCCAGCCGGAAGAAAGATCCGGCAATCTCAAACCTTCGAACTTCGCCGCGGAAGGCGAATTCGATTCGAACCCGGCCAGTACCCCAGTCCAAGGGTGCTAAGCCAGGTTCCCCTGCCTTTTGTTCCAATCAAGCTTCCTCTGTCTTTCGGAAATCATCAGAATCTCTGTGATTCGCTTTCGCGTGACGTTTATATGCTGGCTCGATGCAAGTATCTCAATGGCTAATCCGGGAGGCGTATTTTCTCGTATCCACGGAGCTGATGAAAGAAGTATTTACCACAAATTCTGGTTTTACAAATTAAAGTCCCAGCAAAGAGGCAATAGAAGCAACCTTTTTCTGATCGCTCTATTGCGAACTTTCGTTCTCATTCCGGCGACCGCGTGTTGAGTGGTTTCACCCACTAAATTTGGGGGGGCGGAAACCTGAAAATCTGAAATTCTCCAGGGAAATGCGACGTAACGGAAAAGAAAAGTAAAGTCTGGGCGAAAGCTTCGGTTGCATTTCGTCCTAGAGTTGGCATACTATAGATCAGTCCTGATCCTCATCACCCGTTCAACACGCCGCCTACAGGTTTTCCATGTCTGAGTCCGTCGCTGTTAACGTATCGGGCAGAAATTATTCATCGTCGCCATCGGCAGATATGTCCCATCCCACCGGCCCTACTGGCAGTACAAGCAAATCTTCTACTATTCGCTGCGATGTCTCAGTTCCCGAAGGAATTACTCCGGGTGAGGTCCCTTGCGGTGTAGTAGAGACTCTAGATGTACGTGGATATCACAATTGGAAGCGATTGTGGGAATTCCCCATTGCATTGATTCTTGCACCCCCTGCCCTACTTCTGGCCGGTATCCTTGCGGTTGTAGTTCGCTGGACAAGTCCTGGTAACGGTGTTTATTCACAGGTGCGCTCAGGGCGGAACGGTAAGCCGTTCACGATGTACAAACTCCGCAGTATGCGATTCGACGCTGAAGCTAAAGGCATTCAGTGGTGCGAAGGTGAGCGAGATCCCCGAATCACGCCACTCGGTTACTGGCTTCGCAAACTCCACTTGGATGAACTCCCACAAATCATTAACGTTTTGCGCGGTGATATGTCCTTCTGCGGTCCTCGGCCCGAACGTCCTGAGATTGTCGAAGAACTTGAGAAGGTTGTACCATACTATCAGTCCCGGTTGACGATCAGGCCTGGCATCACTGGATTCTCCCAGATCAACCTTCCAGCCGATTCGGGCACTGCTTCAGTTTTGAAGAAGCAAACGCTCGACCTCGAATACGTCGAGAACGCTTCTGTCATGTACGATTTCGCCATGGTTGCATGCACCGCTCTTCGTCTGATCGGCGTTCCCGGTAGCATCGCCACAAAGTTGGCCGGATTGACAAAGAAGCCTGAAGATTCTCGGTTCGCTTTCTATTACCAAGATTTGTGGAACAAGATTGAAGAAGCTTCGGCTAAGAAGTCGTAGTGGTCTCCTTGTGAGTGTCGGTTCTACGGCTTGTGCCTGAAATCGCTTAAAGGGCACTTCGAATGCACATTTTCTCGATCGACGTAGAAGATTATTACCACGTCTCGAATTTCGATTCTGTCGCTCCAAGAGAGTCTTGGGGAGACTGGGAGCAACGCGTTGAGAGCAATACCAATCGGATGCTCGATCTGCTTGACCGCAAGGGCGTAAAGAGTTTCTGCTACGTGCTAGGTTGGGTCGCAGAGCGATATCCAGAGCTTGTAAAAAGGATTGCTCAAGACGGTCACATCGTCGGTTCGCATACCTATTGGCACCGCTTGGTCTATCAACAAGGTGCAACGGCGTTAGGCATCGATCTAGCGATGGCCAACGAAGTTCTCTCAAAACTAAGTGGTCAGACAATTCGGCACTTTCGAGCTCCGAGTTTCTCGATCACGAAGCAATCAAGCTGGGCTGTTTCAATTCTTCGAAAACATGGAATCGAACATGACAGCAGTGTGGTTCCGATCCGACACGACCGATACGGGATTCCCGACTCTCCGCTTGATTCGTACATGATAACTTGCGGCAACGAATCGCTATGCGAGCACCCCGTTTCGGTGCTTCCGAAAGGCCCATTGAGGATTCCTATCGGTGGTGGCGGTTACTTCCGAATATTCCCTTGGTGGTTTACGCGTTGGGGATTAAAGCAAATCGAGAAGTCCGGAAGGACAATTCACTTTTATATTCATCCCTGGGAAATTGACCCCGACCAGCCTAGAGGGAACGGGTTGAGCGCACTGTCGAAGTTTCGCCATTATCGTAATCTCCATCGGTGCTATAACCGCCTGGAACGGCTGTTCGATACGTTCTCCTTCGGCAATCTGCAATTGCCAGAAACACGTGGCAGTTACGCTCTGCCGGATTGATTGCTCCCGAGCATTCAAGCAACACAACCATCGAGCAGCAACACTAACTACGGGGCCCGAAGCGAATCTTGGCAATCTCCAGGAAGATCGTCTCGAGCTTCGAGTAGTAGTCGTCGGGTTGCAGCGACTCTTTGTTAGATCGTAAGTTATCGATCTGCATCTCCAGCTTTTCGATCGCTTCTAGGGCCTCTCCTGAGAGCCCACGATCTGACGGACGCACTTTAAGTGTAATCCGCTTCGCTAGCCTTCCATCCACTTTCTCCATTGGAGTATTGCCCGCCGAGCTTATTGCCACGGGGCGAGTTCCTCGGTAGCTCTCTCCGCTTGTACCTAGTGAGTCTGCATTATCTTCAAGCAAGGGATGCTCGGTTGCCAGCAAGCGGTTGTCTTCGTAGTACTGCTTCGTTTTTTGTGAACCACAGACGAACGCTTCGAGGATCGAGACGGCCCCATCGTGGTCTAGGTCAGATGTCTCTTCATGGAGGCTTTGACTCAAGAATCCACCGAATCGCGAAAAGTTGCTTTCGTTGGAGTTCTTTGTTGAGACGATGACGACACGGTTCGGGCCCGACAACGCTTTTAAAAATGGTGCAGAACTTGCCGCACCTACAACGATTACCCATTGGGTTGTATCCCCATCTAGCCACTGCTGTAATTCCGACGAGGAAATGTCTTCCCCTCTGAGATTGAATTTCGCCGATTTTCCGTCAAAGGTCCCGTGTCCAAGGAGAATCAGCCAGCGCGTTCGTTTCGGATCAAGCACCTTGGTTTGAGCGATCCATCTTTTGAGCGATTCACGATCGGAGATGTCCGAGGCTAGATGTACTGAATGACCGATAAGTTGGGTTCGGCTCGACGAAAGGCCTTCTACCCAGAGATTCGCCCATTGAGAAAACATCTCACCGTACTGAGGTTCGCCAGGAGCCCCTATAACGATACATGCATCCCCTATGTCACTTTCCCTTGAGACACCTTCCCTTGGGGCGACGATTACCGGGGATGACGAATTAGATGTTTGGTCGAAGGCTCCAGGAGCTTGTGACTGACTTGATTGCGAGAACGCTGTCAATGGCCAAACAAGTACGTTCAACTTAAGTGTCGTTAGCAAGCACCGCTTTGGGGAATTAAGCCAACCCATGTTTTCTCCTCCACCACCACTCAGCGACCAAACAGCCTAACGCGGTTGCTAGCCACCATGGTGTATGCCAAAGGGGATCGATTCGCTGCTGCGTAAATTGTAAATTCTCGGTCGGTATTCGGCTCGCTAGTGAGCTTAGGTCGTCCAGCCGGATCACAGCTCCTCCACTGTCCTCTGCCAACCGTGAAAGACTCGACGTATCGAATTCGCATCGATTTAGCTCGCGAACTTCGGGTTCATGGACGAATGAAGTAGCCGCCTGACCGATGTCCTCGTTCACACTCGTTGCAGCACTTCCGCCAGCAACCGTTGCGAGGATTTGGTAAACGCCACTATCCTTCATAAGGATACTCGATTCATAAAGTCCTGCGGATTCTTGCGATGCAAAGGCGATGGACCGCAGAGGTTCACCCATCGGAGGTGTAATCGTAAGTTCTACCGTTGCGTTATCCATGGCTGTGAAATCTGCATCCTTTACGCGAACCATGATGTTCCGACGAGATGGTTCTCTCTCATCGATCGAGGTTTCCATGGTGACTCGCTTTGGGACATCTACGATTAGGCCACGAATAAGCTGTCGCCATGCCTGTGGAACAGGGCTCGATACTTCCTCAGTGGGCATCAACGCCCACCTCCACAAGTCACCAAGTAACAGGGATGCCGTTGTTCCCTTGCCAAACTTTTGGACGGCCAGAACAGGGAGTTTGGTCCCATCGGATTGTGTCCCTTCAGCTAGAACTTTTGCCCCAGCCTTCACCCCCTCGACTTCGTTCCAAACAAGAAAGTCCGGCATCGCTTCGATTCGGCGTTTTTCATCGGGTTCGTTGTCTTCCAAACGAAGGAACGGTTGTAACCATCCTTCTCGAGTCAAGCTAAACCGCAAAGGGTTGATATTTTCGGATCCGGATCCCGGTTGTGGTTCGAATAATTGCGGCTCGCGGGAATCGCCGTAAACAGGAAGCATCTGACCGAGAATCGAATCGCGAAAATTGCGACCTCGTAGGCTCTCTTGGCCTCCTAGAGCCAACAAAGTTCCTCCTCTTTGGGTGACGTATTCCCTGAGCAACTGCAATTGCTCGATGGTAAAGAACTCCAGCTCTAAATCATCGATTACAACAGCCGAGTACGCGAAAAGTTCCATTGCGTCCTTTGGAAATCCCCGGGTTAGCTCCTCTTTGGATTGCACGCCAAGCCGTGCAAAAACGGGTTCGTCGATTTGTTCTTTGGCTTCTTCTGGCACATCCTCAAATCCGGAAAATAACGGATTGGTATCCGAATCGGCTTTGCCTCGAAAACTGAACTTGGGCTGCTTCTTGGCAATACGCACCAAGCCGGTAATCTGTATCTCGGGATCTTCACTCAATGCTCTGCGAAGAAACTTAAATTCCCAATTCGGTCTCCCCGATAAATAAAGGATTCGGTACGGACCATTCCCGCGATCTACGGCAACCCATCTCTGGTTATTCTCCAAGGTTGTTTCATAACCCTCAACGCCTCGAAGCAATCGAGCCGATATTCGGTAGCTCTGCGGTCCTGATTGTTTGGGCCGTACCTGGAATCTGACAGTCGGGCTCTTCTCCTTGCTGGAGATTGTGGTCTGTTTGGTTTCAATCAAAGTCCCGTCGATCTCATATAATGTGACTTCGGCTTCCTCACTGTTTAATCCTTGTTGACCAAGTTTGACTTGAAGCGAAATCGGTGCTGTTTCAAATTCGCTTGATTGCGAGCCAACTTCGTCGATCCAAAGATCGCGTTTGCCATCCCCTTTTGAAGAGAGAATCAGAGGAAACACGGGGGTATTGCCCGTGTCGATTGTCGGTTGTGAAGATCTTCCGTCTGAGATCAATACGATCGCCGATGGTGGGTCTACCCCAAGCCTCTTCTCGATATTCGCAACCGCAGAATAGAGCTGTGAGTGATTGGAGTTGCCCGTCCAACTTGCCAAGCTATCGACACTCTTTAATTGATCGCCAAAGAGGTACCTGCGCACCCGAAAAGTTTCCTCCAAGGATCCCATCCAAGAGTCCTTGCCATCGATGATGGTTCGGAATTCCTCGGAGAGAGTCGGCTCGGCGGATGAAGCGTTGACCGCCGACTTGTCGGTAAACAAAGCTCGCATCGAGCGACTGTCGTCAAGCAAAATCGCAACCGTGTTCGCCTGAGGCATCGGTACGCTGACGCTTCGAAGAGGTTCCAGTAAGCACAACAGGAGCAACGCCATCCCTATTGCCCTTACACCGGTGCCTAACATCCGAGCAGACAGGGGTGTTTGGTTGCTGTAGGAAAACCAATGCAAGATCGAGAGCACAACCCAGAGGACTGAAAAGCCCGCAAGCCATTCCTGACGTACCAAATAGATACTCGATAGCCACTCGTTCATTTCCGTTCCCCAGTACCGAGTTCTTCAAAGTATCGGTCGAGCTTCGACTGAAAACGCTCCGGGACTGGATCGCGATCGAGTGGCACAATTTCATTCTGCTTGGCTGACTTGCGCAGCAACTCTTCTTTGACCTTCTTTTGAAGATCCTTTAAGGGATCGGACACAAGTTTTTTCACTAAGTCCCATTGCGGTTCTTTGGAGTGACGGAGGTACTCTACTCGGAAATCTCGCGCGGCTTCGCGAATCCGCGCCGCTTCCGCTTTCCAGTTGGGATCTCTGATCAACTCTTCCACTTCTCGTAATCGATCGCTCCATTGTGCATAATCTTCTCCGGTAATCGGTGCGGCTTGCAGACCACCTTCGCCACTTGCCCGACCTGCACGTCGATTCACTCCCTGGTTCCCAGATGCCTGCTCGGCTTCAATCTGCTCAAGAAGGGATTGCTGAGAATCGGTGTTGCGTCGATTCTGTGATTCCCGAGGGGAAGAGTTCCCAGCATTCGCGGCGGTTCCTGGTCTACCCCCTTCCGCGTTACCTTCGCTACCCCCTTCGTTCCTTTGGTTATTCTGATCTTGAGCTTGCTGGTTGTCGGAACCCTGTTGGCTATTGGAACCTTGTTCGTTGCTTCGGGCTTCTTCGTTGTTAACACCTGCTTCGTTGTCACTTCCTTGTTGTTTGTTACGGCGCTGCTGATTGTTAAGGCCTTGCTGGCTACTTCCGCTCGAATCTTCTGGATTGGAATCCTCTGGATTGGAAACCTCTGAATTTGGACTCTCTGAATTTAGATCTTCGGCACCTTGGCCGGATTGGCGTTGAAGCTCGCTATCGACTTCGCTTTGCGCCTCTTGGATTTCCTGCATCGCGCGACGAAGTGATTCGGTTTCATTGCCGAGCACACTCTGCGATGCATCTTCGATGCGCTGCCGCAGTTTTTGTATTTGATCCGAAACCGCCTTGGCGTCTTCGAGAGCAGGTTGATCGAGTCCCCGCTCTATTAGCATGGGGATTCGATCAAGACGCTGTTCAGTATTCTCTTGGACAGAATCTCGGTACGTTTCATAGAGTTGTTCCGCAAGAAGTGGCTCACTGGACTCTGCTTGTTCGACCGTCTCTTTGATTCCCTCAAGCAACTGTTGTAGGTCTTCCTTTTGGGATTTCCAACCTTCCGATGGATTGCTTGCCGGGTTCGCGTGTTGGGCTAACTCCGCTTCACTGCGAAGCATGGATTCTCTCGGAGCGGATAGATTATCGGCCTTTGGTGGCTCCTCGACTGTTTGGTCCTTTAGCAACTGCTCAAGTTCGCTTTGACGCTTCTCGATGTTCTGGGCTTGTTGCACAAGATTCGATACTTGTTGCTCAAGGGCTTGCGAGGACTGTTCGCGTAGTTGTTGACGCGTTTGATCGACCGATTGTTGGGCGCGTGAAGCGGAATTCAATGCCGAGGAAGTTTGCTGATTTTCAAGTTGCTGTTGAGCTTGTTGCATCTGTTCACGTGCTTGTTCGACTTGCTTGCGAGCCTCTTCCATGTTTTGCTGCGACTCAGTTGCATTCATGTCCGAAGTGTTCATTCGCTCAAGCACTTCGTCTGTATCGCGAATCATTTCCTCTTGTTCTTCTCGAAGTCGTTGTAGCTGCTCTTCGAGTTCAGTCCGTTTGCTTTTCTCCTGCTCTAACTGCAATTGGACATCGAGTTCACGTATCTGTTCGTTAAGATCTGCTTGACGCTTTGCAAGTTCGTCGAGGCGGTTCATCACTTGCCGCATTTCTTTGTCCGCCGGAGCTTCTTCCGGCATGGGTTGTGATTCTTCTTCGTAACGACTCGGGGATTGCTCAAGTTGCAATTGTTCGATTTGCTGTTGGCGATTTCGCTGGCTTGCGGACTGGGACTGAGAGCTTGAGGATTGCTGCTGTTGAGATTGAACAATCTCGTGTTCCCTAGCTCGCAGACGCAAAAGCCCTTCGTATGCTTTACGCATTTCCGTCATGGATTCCCGAATCATGATCGAATCGCTCGGAGCAAGAGCAGCTTGTAGTTTCTCGATCGCTCCCTGCATGGCTGTCTGCACCCCAACAAGCTCACTCAGGGACTTAGGATCCTGTAGCTGTTGCTCAAGAGCCTTGCTTTGTTCGAGCGCTTGCTCTTGAGATGCTTTGACTACGTCGATTTTTTCCTTGAACTCGGGAGCCAGCGAGTTTTCGGTTTTGTTGTTGGGCCACGACCGCAGGATGTTCCATGCGGCGGTCATGATCTTCTTTTGTAGTTCTGCCAATTCTTCTGCTTGTTGTCCAGCCGGTGAGTTTTGCTGCTGTTGCTGCTGCTGTTGGCGTTGCTCGGTGGCTGATGCCTCGGATTCCCGGAACAATTCTTCGAAAGGACGTATCTCGGCAAAAAACAGATCGCTATCAACGCGACGTGTTTCTCCGGAACGACTCTGATCCTCTGTCCAGAAGTGATACGTTACCAACTGATCGGCTTTCGCATCGAGTGATTCGAGATCGATGAGATACTTGATCTCTTGTTTTTTAACAGCCTGTATCTGAAGACCCGTTGCGGACGTTTCCGAAGGTGTCGCTGATGGATTATTGGATGGTTGTTCGAACACTGTCGCGGAAGGGGGTTCGCTTAGGACGATCTCCTCCGGTTCGCGATCTCCGACCGCGACACTAATACCGGTTCGTAGGATTCCGAAATCATCTTGAGCTTTTGCGCTTACGGAAAGTTCTTGTATAGCCGAAACCCGTTGATCCAGCGGACTGGTCAATTTGAGTTGCGGTTCCTGATTGGGCAAGATTTTGACACTTAGTTCTTCTTTGATTTTTGATGTGCGATCTTGTGCATCGACGAGTCGTATTTGGTATCGCTGGGATTCATTCAGAGTCAACGGAATCCGATACTTAGTGGGATCCGTTGGATCGATGGTAAGTGGCAAAACGGATCCTTGCTCATCGACTAGCTCAGCAGTCTTCACCGGTTTATTGATCGCAAGATCCCATAAGACAGTGGAGCCATCAACCGCAGTGACTCTGCGAGTATTCTTGATTTCCTTGTCTTCTAATCGCGCATAGGATGGATACTTGATCGAAGCATCGGAGGTAACGATAGCCGGATGCTCGTATAGCTTGACTTGGAATGTTTCGCTTGACTGTTCGCCGACGACCACCCGATACTCGATAGGTGATTTGACTTTGCGAACCGTCGAGCTTGCCAGCGCGTCGTTTAGACTTCCTTGCATTGGAATGGATACAGTTCCTCCAGTCTCATCTCGTGCGATCAGCGTTGCTTGTTTTGATACACCATTCCCGAAGCGTACGGTTATCAATAAATCCGAGCCTGCTTCTAATTCGATGCTCCCGGGTTCCACCGTGAATGAATCGGTTTCAGGGACCTTCGCTACGGATTCTTTTTGTGGAATAGAAGAGGGATTGAACAGTAGGTAAGAAATGGTGCAAAGCGCAAGTACACTTTGGCCGAACCAAATCCACCGATAACGACCTGATGGGGCCAATTGGGTCCACGGATGCCGGTCGGAGTGTTCTAGTGTGCTTAGGATAAGCCTGTTTCGCATGAACTCCGATTCCCCGTCTCGCGCGGGAGACATCAAGGTGAAGAGTCGTTGCTTCAGATCCGGGTATTTCGACTCGATGCGTTCGGCAATATCCCTGGGATTACGATAAGCGAACCGAGTGATTACGTAGAGGGCGAGCGGACCGACAAAGAGAAATCCCCAGAGAAGGCTCGTGGGTGACGAGAAATCGATCGCGCCAGATGCTTGTCGCGGAAACCGCAGTGTTGGCAGAAATCCTTGTATCGCGAGTAGTAGGACAACCATCCAAAACAGTAGCAAGCAAGCAGCTAACGCTTGGCTGCGAAGCCGATCTGCAACGCGAGTGATTCGATTGAGTATGTTGGGATGCATATTGGGTTCCATTGCTCAAGCGAGGGCGTCGGTCGTGGGGTTGCGATCGCTGAAAAATACGCGTTGTATTCCCCAGAGTGTCTCAAAAGACGTTAACACCAGTACCCCGAGGATGATCCACCACCAGTATTGTTGTTTTGACTCGAGTTCTTCTGATTGCCGCTTGGCACTCGCTGTTTTGTCTAAGTTCTTTTCTCGCGAATTGCTCGTCTCTAATCGAATGCCAAAACGGCTGAATTCCTCGGTCTCCAGAGGGTCGATGCGATGTTCTGATTTGGCTATGTTTACCGCTAAGAATTGCTTGGGAACTTCTGCGGTGTTCGACGCAACTCCATTCGATT
>JBJONT010000146.1:0-5657 GCA_046051705.1 Planctomycetota bacterium
TCGTAAAAAGTGCCGGTCAGCAAATCGAGTGTTGGCAACAGTCCGACGGTATGGCGATCATGCGTCGATTACTCGTCGGTTCGATGGCTTGCGTTTATGTATGGCGACTCCTGGCCGACGAGAGCGAGGAAGCAGCGCAGAAACGCGAGCATCTGATGAAACTAAGTGGCAGGCAAACCAAGCGTGGCGTGCGAGCGACGGCGAGCGGACTGTTGGCCGGATGGTATGCCTTGCTCTCGGTTTTAAGCCTACTTGAGAGCGGTACGACCGTGGAGCAATTACGCAAATACGCGCAAACCCATGCGCCGCCGGGCTTTTTTGTGTAGAGACCAATGCGCCAGCGGGCGAGGGGGAGCAGCGCGCGCGTGGGTCTGTCTTGCTTACCAGCAATCCGCTAGCACGATCTAACTGTGTTGCCCACCTCGCCTCGGGCACACTGATCTACACAACTCGCTGCCAACGAATCGAAATCCAACTGCAACTGCTCATACTCCCGCTTCGCCGAAAACTCTTTGAACATCATGCTCGGCTGAATCTCGTGGTTGTTCTGATACTTCGAACTGCAAAACTCGCCAATCTCCCCGACAATCTCATGATAAGCGATCTGGCAGATGCGAATCCCCGCATATATCCGTATCGGCTGAACGGTAAACAATTCAATGGTCCAGTGCCCTTGGAAACCTATGTTCCCAAAACCGCCCGACCCATGCACAAATAACCCCAATCGCGATAACGACGACCGCCCCTCAATCATCGGTACCAAGCGCTTCGTCTCGGTATACTCGACTGTCCTGGCTAAATAAACCTGCCCCGGGCTCAGTATCAAACCTTCTTCTGGAATCATCAGGCGACGGAAGCGATTCGGCTCTTTGACATCGAGCACCACCTCTTCGTAGACCAGCAATTCATTGTGCAACGTCAAGTCGACGCTGTTGGGATTGCAGTGCTCGTCCTTGAACGGCGTAATGCAAATGTCCGACCCCAATCGAGATCGGATCTCTTCACCCGTAAGAATCATGCGGAATCCTTGCCAGAAACGGAGAAAAGTCTGGAGTAAAGGAAAAGGCTGAAATGCAGATAGAGGATGTGTGGCAGTGACGCCCTTCGAAAAGATAATCGCTCCAAGGGGACTTCGGCTAGCACCCCAACACGTTTCCTGAGTTACTTTCCTCCCTTTTCTGCCCCTCTTGGACACTTTTCGCACCGTTCAACCCCACACTACAGCGAAATCCCCTCCATAAACGGAACGTGTTCCTAACCAGAACACGCGGTCAGTTGGTCTACCGGGATATGTTCCTTATGAACTATCCTAGAACACGTCCAAATACCAAACTTCTCCCTCAACATAGACTTGTTCTATGTTCGGACTGCATGACTTACTCCTCCGATGAACAACTCTCACATCCCTAAATCCGACCCACTTCCTTTCCCCTTGCAACCCGAGCCACGGCAATCTTGGAAACCCTGGCTCTGGATCGCAGGTTGCCTGCTGAGCTTCCTCGCCGGACGATTCTTGCTCCCCGCTTCCCACCACGCGGAAGAACGACTGTCCATCGCCAAATCAAACCACCATCACACTCCCGGTGACGCGATCGTCGTTACCACCGAACCAGTAACCACTCGTACCCTGGATCGAACCGTCGAAGCTGTCGGTACCCTCTACGGTTTTGAAGAAGTCGAGATCAGCTCGAAACTAGATGGCACCGTCGCGAAAATCCACTACGACCTATCAAGCGTCGTCAAACCAGGCGACGTTCTCCTCGAACTCGATTCGACCGACGCAAGCCTCGCGCTCGATCAAGCCCAGCGCAGCCTTCAAGCCGAGCTTTCAAAATGGGGATTCGCTTCCGTTCCCGATGAATCCTACGATCGCAACCAACTACCGATGGTGGTCTCCGCCAAGCTTCGATTAGACCTAGCTCGCTCTCGACTCGAACGGATGCTTCCTCTGGAATTAACCCGATCGATCAGCGCCGATGATCTCGAGCAAGCCAAGTCGGAAACGCGAATCGCGGAATCCGAATGGAAGAACCAACTCCTACTCGCAAACTCCGCCGCTGCAAACGCACGACTGAAAGCTGCTGACCTAGCCATCGCCATGCAACGCTTGAAGGATTGCCAGATCTGCGTCCCGAATCCAACTCTTACCGAAAGCGACATGCCGGCACTCTACACTGTTTCCGAACGCATGGTCTCCGAAGGCACCCACGTTCGACCCAGCTCCGTCGTCTTTCGCATCGTCCTCGGCCGAACACTAAAACTTCGCTTGTCGATCCCAGAAGTTCACGCATCTTCTCTCGCGATCGATCAAAGAGTTCAAATCACCACCTCGGCTTCTTCTGAATTCCAATGGGGACGCGTCGCGAAGATCAGCCCCGCAATCGACCGCGCAACACGAACCTTTATCGTCGAAGTAGAAGTCCCCAATGAAGACGGCAAAAGCAAACCTGGAAGCTTTGCCAAAGCCAAGATCCTCATCGGTCGCAGCGACAACGCAATCACAATCCCACTCTCAGGACTCTATTCCTCAGCCGGTATCAACAAGATCTTCCTAGCCGACGCAGACTCCGCTCGCGAAATTCGAGTCACTCTCGGCGATCAGTCCGGAGAATGGATCGAAATCGCTTCACCCGCACTCCCAGCAACCTCCCGCGTTGTTACCAGCGGACAACGACTCCTTGCCGACGGCACTCGCATCTCGGAGCGTAACCCCATCGTTGGCTCGGCGAACGCAGCGCCTACTAACACAGAGACCAAGGACCACGCAGCAATTCCATGAGCATCTCTGAAATCTGCATCCGCCGGCCAGTCTTCACTTGGGTACTGGTCCTTGTCCCTGTCGTTCTAGGAATCGTCTCCTACTTCGAACTCGGCGTGGATCTATTCCCCAAAGTCGACTTCCCTGTCATCTCGATCTCTGCCAATTTGCCCGGTGCAAGCGCCGAGGAAATGGAAAGCTCGGTGACGAAACCGCTCGAAGAAGCACTTAATACGATCGCCGGTATAGACGAACTTCGCTCTGTCACCCGCGAAGGGCTCAGCACCATCGTGGTCCGCTTCGTCCTCGAAAAGAACGGCGATGTCGGAGCACAAGAAGCCAGAGACAAAATCTCCTCGATCACCCGGTCTCTCCCCGAAGGGATGGAAACTCCTCTTGTAAACAAATTTGACCTCGATGCTGCGCCAATCATCACCTTGGCTGTCTCCGGCAAACGCGATTTACAAGAAGTCACTGAAATCGCAAAGCACGAAATCCAAGAACTCCTACAAACGGTCCCCGGAGTCGGAAACGTCTTCCTCTCGGGAGGCAGAAGCCGCGCGATCAACGTTCGCGTCGACACAGATCAATTGCGAGCCTTGGAAATCTCTATCGAAGATGTTCGCAGAGCGCTAATCACGCAAAACCTCGAAGTCCCCGGCGGCATCGTTGACCAAGGCCCTCGCGAAATGGTCCTTCGTACTCTCGGACGAATCACTCGCCCCGAAGACTTCAATAACTTGATCGTCGCAAACCGAAACGGTTACCCCATCCGAATCAAAGACATCGGACGTGCGGAAGACTCCATCGAAGAGCCGCGAGGCTTGAGCCGTCTCGATGGCCAAAACGCAGTGAGCTTGTTCGTCCAAAAACAATCTGGCACCAACACAGTGGCGATCTCCGATGCCATCGAAGAGCGTTTAAAGAAAATCAAAAAGTCTCTTCCGCAAGACATCATTGTCGAAGTCACCCAAGATCAATCGCGGTTCATACGCGTCTCGATGGAAGAAGTCAAATTCCACCTGATGCTTGCCGCTGTACTCGTCGGTGCGACAATCCTTTTGTTTATTCGCGATTGGCGAACAACCATCATCGCCACCCTCGCGATCCCTACCTCCATCGTCCCGACCTTTCTCCTGATGCAATGGATGGGATTCTCTCTGAACAACATCACGATGCTCGGTCTTATCTTGGCCATCGGTATCGTCATCGATGATGCGGTTGTCGTGCATGAAAACATCTTTAGACACATGGAAGAAAATGGGCTCGACGCGATGCAAGCCTCCCGCATCGGAACGAATGAAATCGCTCTTGCCGTTCTCGCAACCAGCTTGTCTCTCGTCGTGATCTTTGTCCCTGTCGCTTTCATGGGTGGTATGGTCGGCCGCTTCTTTAGCAGCTTCGGACTGACCGTCGCCTTCGCTATCCTGATGAGTCTCTTCGTCTCCTTCACCCTGACACCTATGCTCTGCTCTCGCTTCTTGAAACTCGAGAAGACCGACGCAAAGCATTCAGGTTCCAAGTCCAGCCCAATCTACCGCTTGATCGAATCGGTCTATTCATCGATCCTGCAATGGTCCCTGAAACACCGATGGATTACGGTCATCACAAGCTTTCTAGTCGTCTGCTCTACCGTACCGATCATGATGAACCTCGGTGTCAACATGATCCCGCGCGACGACCAAAGCGAACTGCAAATCGGATTTATCACCCCAGAAGGCTATACGCTCGAACGAACCGACGAAGTCGTCCGAGAAATCGAATCTCGTCTCGCGGAACTTCCAGGCGTAGTCCACCGCTACACATCGATCGGCCAAGGCGGAAGAGCGAAGGGCCAAGGGGACGTCACTCGAGGTTCGATCTACCTGCGACTCGTCGAACTCGAAGATCGCAAATTCAGCCAATTCGACATCATGCGCAGAACCAGAGAAATCCTCTCTGAATATCCAGACCTACGCACGTCTGTCTCCGACGTATCCGCCCTCGGCGGCGGACCCAACGGCGATAACCGCATCTTTCAAATCAGCTTACAAGGCCCCGATATCAACCAACTGGCCCAATACGCCGAAACCCTTCGAGCCAAACTTGAAGCCCTCCCAGGCTTGGTCGATGTCGACTCCACCCTCTCGATGCGGAAACCCGAACTCCAAGTCTCCATCGATCGCGAACGAGCCATGGATCTGGGAATCCCCGTCCAAAACATCGCAAACACTCTCAACGTACTCGTCGGCGGACAAATCGTCTCAAGCTACAAAGAAGGAACCGAACAATACGATGTCTGGCTCCGCGCTGAAAAACAATTCCGAACCGATTCAAAAAGCCTCTTGGCTCTAACACTCCCATCCCCTACCGCCGGCCCAATCGAACTCGGAAGCTTGGCTCGATTAAACGAACAACAAGGGCCAAACCAAATCGATCGATTGAATCGCCAACGAACCGTCACGATCATGGCTCACCCCGATGAAGTCTCACTCAACGACGCCGTTCAATACGCCAATAAATGCGTTGCGGATATGAAACTTCCTCCTGACTACGGTATCGTCTTTGGAGGACAAGCCGACATGCTCAACGAAACCGCTTACTACTTTGCTGTCGCCCTGATCCTGAGCATCACCTTTATGTACTTGATTCTAGCCGCACAATTCGAAAGCTGGATCCACCCTATAAGCATCCTCGCAGCCCTACCCGTAACGATCCCCTTCGGACTGCTCTCACTCCTCTTACTGCGAACCCCTCTGGACCTCTATGCCATGTTCGGGCTCTTTATGCTCATCGGCATCGTCAAGAAAAATGGGATTCTCCAAGTCGACAAAACGAATGAACTCAGAAAGGCCGGGATGGAGCGTGAACCTGCAATCCTCGAAGCCAACCACACTCGATTGCGCCCTATCTTGATGAC
>JBJONT010000147.1:0-12805 GCA_046051705.1 Planctomycetota bacterium
AGGATCTTCGGTCGGAGTTCTGCGCGCGAAGTACGAATCAGGTCTGCGAGTTTTTGAAGATCGGGACCGAGAACAGCACGATAGATAAGCGATTGATGTCGATTGCGGTCAAAGTCCTCGGAAGCAAGGCTTAACTGAATAGGAACCGAATACGCAACGTGATCAGCCGAATCCTTGGCAGCCATTCGAATGGCGACGACATCGCCGCTGGCAAGGGATCGAGAAAGCAGATCCCATTTCCACTGAGCAGTTCCACGCGTGGCATGCTCGACGCCGTCCAATCCAGTCCAACTTACTAAAGCATTCGTAGTTGCAGCATGCTTCTCGGAGTCGAGTTCCATAGGGATTGGAAGATCGATTGGCTCCCAGGGTTTTCGATTCACAGAGATTTCCTGAGTAAGTGTGGTACCAGACAAATCGTCGGCAACCGCAACCGCCATAGAGATGAACTCTTGGGGAGAGACAATCCAACTCTGGTTCGCCATCGGTGGCGTATTCCAGAGAGTCTTATCGGCCACCATCCACGCCACGTTTGGGGCATTGTCGTCAGCGCATTCAATTTCAAAAAATGGACTGAACGTATTCTCGATCGGAATCAAAGCTCCAGGCACTTCGGCAGTAAGCTTGACTTGGGCTTTCAAATCGCGATCGATTTGCAGAGACGTCCCCCAGCGCTGAGTTAGCGGATCGAAAGTCAGATCAACAAGCTTCTTTTCGCCGGAATCGAGTTCTTCAAGGGAAAGTCTTGCCGATTGCAAGGGCATCGAAGGAACCACCGACAAATCGAGTTTTGAATCGCTTAAAACCCGGACATTCCCAAGTTCGCTGCTGCGTACTGAGGGAGGCATGTTCGTGTAGGATGGAAACTCTATTTTGTGGTGAAATTCTACCGCTCGTGGTCGCGGTGTTGTTTGCAGTTTTCGATACGAAGTAACCGCATCCCCGGATACGAATCGGTACTCGAGGGGCTCAGATTGGATCGATGCGATCGAGGCGAAGGTTAAGGGCTCGCGTTGGGTTACGTTCATCTCGATGCGAGTGGGCTTCGAGGAGCGAGAAGTATTTTTCGAACCAGAGTTCGGGGCAGGGCGGAGCTCTAAAAATGCGGACTCGGTCAGTTCCCCTTGTACCTCGATCTCAAACGAAACGCTTTGATTCTCTGGAACAGTCAGCTCATCGCGACTGGGTGCGAGAATCATGATCTGGGACTTTGAAGGTCGCTGAATATCCAAAAACGGAAATAAAGCTCGCGCGAAGCGATTCGGCATTTGGAGGTTCGGTACAGCGCAGAGGATCATCGCCAGGGCGATGGCCCCAATCGCAGCGCAGATGGGGCGCAGAACAAGACTCCACGGTAAAAGCGAACGGGGGGAGATAGAGCCTAGCTGATCTGAAACATTTCTCTGAATCGCATGAAGAAACTCTGGGCTGAAATGACGCTTTTCCACTGGCGTATGCTCAAGCTCGACGGCCGACAGAAGGCTTTCATTGAATTTAGGAGTAGCAGACTCGACGTGTTGTGCGAGTTGAACTTCGTCGATCTTCTTCCAAAGTCGGGTTAGACCAAACCAACAACCGAGGCTTAAACTTGCGACATACATTCCAACACTTAGGGCCCAGCGTGTCGGATCGTCGATCCAACGCAAAGCATCAAGTGCGACGATGATTGCAGCACAAGCGATTACGCAAAGCGTTGCAAATGCGAGACCTTGCAGAATCAGCATTAGTGACTGGCGTGCACCGAATTTCCGCAACCACTTATGGATTCCATCAAGGTGGGTAGAAACCACTCCATTTGGAGATTTCGCATTATCGAATGAAGCTGTGGTAGTACTCATCAGACAAACCCCGCACGTTTTCTAAGAAACCATTCGATGGAGAGTAACGCCATGACACCGAGGAACCAAGGATAGCTTTGCCATAGGAGTGTTCGCGATTGCTCTATCTTACCGGACTGCAGCGACTCCATAGCTTCATTGATTCGGTCCGCTTGGGACTCGTCGAAATACTTTCCATTGGTGGCATTTGCGATTTGTTCGAGAAGCATCCGATTGGAGGCGAGCACTTGCATTTCGACATCTTCAGAAGGTC
The DNA here is from genome assembly GCA_046051705.1 of Planctomycetota bacterium. Lineage (GTDB taxonomy): Bacteria > Planctomycetota > Planctomycetia > Pirellulales > Pirellulaceae > JBKCUI01. The sequence continues at coordinate 2,092 of JBJONT010000147.1, forward strand.
GCACGATGAACTCGGTACTTAAATCCAAAGCTTCATTCGGTAGACCTTGAACTTCCAGGCGAACTTGGTAACGACCGGGAAGCAACGTAGAGATTATCGCCGAGACCGCGCCAGTCCCTTCAGCCTCTTGCCCCAACGGAATGGACTCTATGCGGTTCCCATCTTGCTCGATGATCGCGAATGCTTTGGGATCGATGAGTGGATTTTGATCGGCATCGCGAAGCCTAGCACGGATCAAAATATCCTGACCGAATGCATAAGAGCGGTCACCTGAATCAAGGGCGACATAGTCATTCTCGACTGCGTAAGGGGCTTGCATGGTCCATTGAGCAAGTTGATTCCAAAATCGTTGGTGATAGAGGTCGGCGACGTTATAACGCCATCTCCAAGACTCATCGTGTGCGACGTACACGACGCGTCCTTGGCCGGCTCTTCGCGACACTAGCAGTGGAAAACTCTGCTCCTCTAACTTACCACTTACCATCGTCTCAGCACCAGCCGCTGGCTGAACCCGACGTGCGATTTTTGGTGGCGGAAAAGCTTCCCAAAGCTGCTTGTTCGTAGCTGGGTCTTGTTCGAAGTCGAAGGCACGCTGTTGCATCCCAGCATCTTCTAATTGGATTTTCGTTATCGAAACAGGTGCAGTTTCTTCGGAGTAGCGAATGGGTAACCAATCCACATCCTCTTTTGTTACAACATTATTTGGAGGGTCACGGCCGGTATCAATCAGGATCAGCCCTCCACCAAGATCCGATACGTAGTCGGAGAGCCAGCGCAGTTGCGACTCAGTCCACGAGTTGAAGCTATCGATGGTGATAACGACAAGATCCAGTCCGATCAGTTGATCTCGCGACTGAGGGAACGAATTCTTCGAGAACTCATCCGGTCCAAGAATCGATTCAGCTTCCCATGCAACATCGCGTTGAAAAGCATTCTTGATATATCGGGCTTCCCAACGCCCACGGGGGTCGACTACGAGGACTCGGTTTTTCCTAAGTACACCCCAGAGAGATGAGTCGAGTGAATTATTTTCTTGCGAAGCATCTGGGCGATCACGATGGAGTGAAAAGTTCAAATCGATCGGTAGTGCTTTCGCACGTGACTTTGATTCCGTATCGGAGATGAGTTTTTCACCAGCGATACGATATTCGATTGTTCGCTGCGCAGTACCATCGGATTGAAAACTTTGCGTCCACACGAGATCGCTTCCCTTACGGATTTCCAACCGGTAGGTTTCCCCGATAGGCAACTGCTGTTTGATCCGAGCAGTTCCTTGAAAGGCATCGGTTTCAAAGAGGGTCTTCGTGTGATCGACGCCAAGAATTCCCAGGTCCTCAGGTTCGCTTTCCCGCCCGTAACCGATCGTAAAAATCGGAATCGACGCTTGTGCGAATCTTTCAGCGACCGCCGATGGGGCTTCTCCAGCGTTGCTTTGACCATCCGAGAGTATAACCACAGCGGAATAAGGTTTCGCTGAGAGTATCGAAGGATCTTGGGCTGATTCGGATTGCGAAGTCGTCGACTGAGAGTCGGGAGATGAGTCCGTCGAGGATGACTTAGGAACTGCAGAGCGAAGCAAACCTGAGAGCGCATCACCGAGTGCCGTCTGGGCACCATCTGCATAGTCGCCAATCGAGGAATTCGTGTTTTGAGCATTTCCTTGCGTTACTTGATTATCTCGCAAAGGCCAACGTGTAACTTTCTCATTCGACTTCAACAACGAATCCCACAGTACGGGTCGTTCGGTAGTATCGCGGTCTGAAGCGTTGTCCTGTGCGTGATCGAAGGAGAAGAGTTTCAGGTGGAATCGGGCACGCTGTCGATCAAGCCATCCAAGGTCTGATTCCGATCGACTGGTAAGCCATCGACTTGCCCGTTCAAAACGCGAATCCGCGTCTTGAGCGTCAGATTCTGTAAGCGCCATGCTGGCGGATGAATCGATCAGAACAGCGACACGACTCAGTTCACCGGTAAGCCATTCCTGTACTAAAGTAGGACCGCATAGCATCGCCAAGATCAAACCAAATGCGGCGGCCCGAAGGGATGGAAGTAGCCAGTTGAATGGAGCGCGAGCAAAGCGCGACTCGCGATAATAAAACCACCATACACCAGCCATTCCCAAAAGCATCAATGGGATCAATGACCAAAGAGGCAACAAGCCATGAAACTGTAACTGATTCATCTTGCTGCCCCCGTGAGTGAATGGCTAGGTCGCACCTGACGAGGGTTCAATGACTGCTGTAGAAACATTTCCGCCAAGAATAGAACAAGCAGACCTAGCCAGAACCAAGTCCAAATCTCTTTTCCAGACGCATTGGAATTCTCCTGCTTGATCCACGATTGGGCGTCGCGATAAACATTTGCTTTGGCATCTTTTGCAAACACCTCAAGTTCATCGCTGGACATCAATGTTCGTGCAAGCTCCACTTTTCGATATTTAGAAGGTAGCACCACGGCTGCGTTTATCCGCCGATCCCCAAAAGTGCTTTGAGCGATTCCCTCGAAGCGTGAAGAACCCAAATCAATCGTACGAAATAGAATCGGTTCCTTTCCATCGGTCGCTTTTTCATTCAGCGGCACATCGCGTGTAGCTGTTGCGGGCAATTGCACTGTGAGAGATTTCCGATCCTGGAAAAGACTAGCGACTTCATTCGATAACGGATTGGTCTTACCGGTCACGGCACTGAGGTCTTCGAACCAAGACTCACCAGGGGAAACTTGATTCCAGCCAGAGCGCCAATGGAGAAGTGAGGTCATCAACTTTTGAACGAGCGGGAGGTAGACAGGAAGGGCCGGTAGATTGCTATCGTCATCATCGCCGCTCGACATCATCCAGTAGACCTTTCCGGAGCCGATGTTTGTTTTCATTATAAAAGGCATGCCATCGGCAAACTTAGCAATTGCGATTGCTTGCGGTTCCTCAACAAGTAGTTCGTGTCTTGCTGCAAACTGTGCAGACTTCAATGCATCGAGTGAAGCACGCGATAATTCAAAGGGGGCATCGGCGGTGAGATTGATTTCACCTTCCCAAGCAATTCGGGGGGACAATTTGCCGATCTTCAGTCCGCCTTCAGAGAGGGGTTCCCATGCGTTGAGCTTTTCAGCTTGGACCTTATCACCGAGGCACATAAGCAATCCGCCCCCCTTCTCGACGAAGTTCCTCAACCACTTTCTTTCATCGGCTGAGAAATCGGGGACATTGCAACAAACAACCGCTTCACAAGTTCGTAGCGCATCTTCATTCCAACCGCCGGGTGTAACGACTCGAGTGGAGAACAAGTCTCCGGGTTCGCCGCGCAGAAGTGAAAACGGGGTGAGCGCAAGGCGAATAAAATCCGACTCGCTTTGCATCGCTTCTTGTTTACGATCCCCATCGATGATGAGAATACTCGCCGGCTCGCGAGCTCGAATGACATTTGTCAACGAATGATCCTGCGGCGTCGAATCTTTCCAATCTGCGAATACTTTGAGAATGCTATCCCCAGCGTTCTTGGGGGACCATTGAAAGCGAATGGTTGCGGTGGAATTAGCGGACACGGATACCGATTGACGTTCTACTTCGTCGAGTCCATCCATGAAGACTACAGGAACGACGGCATTCTGGTTCGAGTAATTTTGCAACGTGGTCGATATCGTCATTTTTCCCTGTGGGGTAACGTGCGACGGAATACTGTCGATGGCTAGGAGTGCAATGTCTGCATTGCTTGCCGAATTACTTGCCGAATTGCTTGCGGCAACATCTTGCGACTCTGATCTACCGACTTGAAAGAACGACCACTTGATGGGGACAGAACGATTCGAAAAAGCAGTGGCAAGGTCTCTGGCGATGTCTTGAGTATTCGAATTCCATTGACTGGATTGGAAGTCCGATAGAACCAGAAGATGCCTTTTGGAGTTCGTCCCTTGATCGAGCCATTGGGTAGCCATGGTGACAGCTTCGGAGAGATCGGTCGATCCGGCAATTTCGTTCTTTTTGGCTCGGTTTTCGATAAGCTCTGCGAGTTTCATTTTCAAAAGAGAGGCAGGCTGATGCTCGCTTTCGATTTGTGCGGGTTTCCCTGCCCATATGAGGGCCGCTTCACTACCGGCGGGCAACCCCTCTAAGACGCTGCGCACATGCGCGACCGCTTGTAGGATTCTCGAAGAAGAGCCACCAGGTCGAATCGATTCATTGGAAGCTTGGTCAGCAGGCACGGGCTGCAAAGCGGACTGGCCTTGCGAGAGCGTATACATCGAGAGGGAATCATCGATCAGGATTGCCAAGCTTACAGGACTAGCGTCGGCGGAATTCTTCCAAGCTTGTAGCAAAGGCCTGGCCATAGCGAGTGCGAGCAGTACCGGGATCAAGCAACGAACGAGCAGCAACAGAAGTTGTTTCCACTGAACTCTCCTTGAGTTTACTTTCACGGAGGACTCGAGGAACTGCATCGCCCCCCAATCGATCGTCATATACTTGCTTCGATTGAGCAAATGAATGATCAGCGGGATTGTAAAAGCTGTTGCTCCGAAGGCGAGCAAGGCATTGAGAAACGTCATGCTTGACCTCGATGCGATAAGTAGGTGGCTAGCACGGCGCTAAAGGATTCAGATGTACGTACGGGGATCCAATCGATTCGATTCTGCCGGCAAGCGGCTTGGATTGCATCTTGGTGAATTTGAAAGTTGTTCAAGTAGTTGCGACGAAGCGATAGGGGATCAACGAGTTGTTGTTGATCGCGGGCTTCTAACGATCGGAACATAGTTCGGTTTTGGAAGGGAAAGTCTATCTCGTCGTCATCGAGGATTTGGAAGAAGACAATTTCTTGATTATTGGCCCGCAACATCGATAAGCTTTTGAAAAGCGATTCGGTTTTACCGAACCCATCGCTGATGAGTAACAGCAACCCACGTTTTCGACAAACGCTCAAAAGTTGATGCAAGACAGCCCCGAGGTCGGTTTCGTTTTGGCATTTGGAAGCGGCAAGCGACTCGAGAATAAGACGCAAATGGTTAGGTCGCGACTTCGGAGGAATCGTGGCTCGGATAGATGTATCGAAGGTCGCCAAACCAATCGAGTCTTGTTGCGAGATCAGCAGATATGCCAAGCAAGAGGCGAGTCGGATCGCATAATCGTGTTTAGAGAGTTGGTTGGCTCTCGATCCGACATAGTTCATCGATCCACTTTGGTCGACAGCAAGCGTAGCGCGGAGGTTGGTTTCATCCTCGTATTGGCGGATGTAGAGTCGGTCGGTCTTGCCAAAGAGCTTCCAATCAATCGAGCGAACTTCATCACCGTGCACATAAGGACGATGCTCCTTGAAGTCGATGCTAGCGCCAATATGTTTCGAGCGATGAATTCCACCCGTAACCCCTTCGACAACATCCTTAGCCAGAAGTTGCAGGGCAGAGACTTTTGCGATGTCGTTTGGCCTTAGCCAACGAAACAGGGGGTTCGTGCTCAAGATGCTTTACGATTCGGTCAGAGGTGAACGAGGTATCGCATAAGGATACCAGGGGCTGCGGTGGGAGGATTTGGCGGGGCCATTATCATACCATCGGCAATCGACCGGTACGAGTAAATCCCAGGGCTGGGATGTCAATGTTGAGGACTAGCCGACCTGATTGTCGAACTGATATCCGACCTGATATTCGTGGCGAAATCGCCCGGTTTTGCGTTTCCCTACAAAACCTAATGAATACTCTTGCTCAAAAAACTGCCGCTTAGAGCGATTTTCAAGGGAAAAGCTACAAAGATGCAGATATCTGGCAGGAACTATTCGGCGGATAGGGCCGCAAGCCAACTTTGGCTCTCCAGGTTCAATCGGTAGATGAGCTGGTTGTAATCATAACGGGGGGTAGGAGCGGTGTTTCCGGAAAACGTGTGAGTATAGGTCCCTTCGAAAAACACAACGCGACCATTCTCCTGGAAAAACTCCGGGTGCAGTTTCGGATTGTAAAACGAATAATTCGGGTGACGAGCAATTAACTTGGCTTTACGCCATGGTCCAACAGCATCACCGATCGATTCGCTGTAATAGATGTTGCCCAGCATGGAATCATCGCCCTGAATTTGGGTGAAGACCATGCACCAACGATTGCGGCTTGGGTTCCAAGCGACCGAACCGTTATGCATTGTTACTTCCTTACCGGAATCGATATCGATGATGCGGCGCAACCGCTCTTCAGGTGCCATCAATTTCTCTTCGACCAGCTGACGCTCTTCCTGCTGAGAAAGTGGACGGGTTGCCCGTCTCCACCGATAAACAAGTTTGCCTTGCGCATCGCGATCGAGCTTTCGATCGGAAAACTTAGTCCCATCCTGCAAGCAAGTGTATCCTTCGTACTGACTCGGTTCGATGAACGCTTGGGCTGTTGCAAGAACTCGAACGTCAGGAATCGGAGAACAGAAAGCGAGGTACTTTGTTTCCTTCTCGACATACTCGATGACGTGAGCTTGGGATTGAGGAAACAAATCTGGAGAGCGATCCCAGTCGACCAGATGTTCGAACGACTCGGTCTGCGAGTTCCATTTGGCAAACCCCCATCGATAAGCTTGGAGTCCCTCTTTGATTTTCACGTAAGGAGCGAACAACGAATCGCTCGAGGGTTGTGCTTGATCGCGGATGGTAGCTAATGAAAGGAGCCAGCTAGGTCCTTCACCAGGCATTCGAGCCATGGGTTTCGATCGATCTTCCTTATCAACCCAATGTGAAAAGTCGGGGGGAGCTTGATCGAGCCCGATTCCACGTATGGAACCTTGAGCATCAGGCACTAGGGTCGTTGCTCCAGACATATGAAAACTACCTCCTATCGGATAATGGAGTTGAGAGGTATCCCCCCAGAACCAATAGAGTTTGTCTCCAAGCGTTGCGGTCAAAACGCTATCGCATCCGATCGACGGGTTCTCGCTTGATGGTGCAAGGGCCGAATGATCGTTGAGCAAATTGAGTTTGTGCGAGTGGACATATTTAGCAACACCGGTGGATCGATACATCCGTTCTGCGGGTTGTATTCGTTTTATTTCGAGAGTTGCAGATTCGCCGGGAGTACAGTCGAGGCGAGTTCCTGGGAATCCAAAACCATCTTTTGCGAAAGCATACCCGGGGCTTTCGATAGTGAAGAAGACCGAGCGATCAAGCAGATCGACATCATCGATGGCCACCCAACCGAGATTATCGGTTACGTACTGCAAATGATGTATGGTCTTGAGATGCACAAGCGGAACGCCCCGTTTGGTCTCGGCATCAACGACACGGATTGCGAAAACATTCGAAGGAATTTCGCTTTCTGGTGATGTGACTGATGTGACGTTTGAAGTTGCGTTACTTGTAGGAGTTTGGGCAGAGGCCAATCTGCCCACCGATGAGCAAAGATAGCTTGCTACGAAGATGAAGGCGAAGAGTAAAAGTGAAGCTTGAACCACCAACCGTACAAAATTCTGGACCACGACTTTATTGCAATTGGGGTTCATAAGGATAGCCGAACGTTTTCGCGACAGCTTCGTTGGTTACCTTTCCACGACGAACGTTTAACGCTTCCTGAAGCGGTTTACTGCCAGCGATGGCTTGATCAATTCCTTGCTGAGCTAATTGAACGACCCAGGGAAGAGTAACATTGCAGAGTGCAAAGGTGCTTGTGCGCCCCACTGCACCAGGCATGTTGGTGACGCAGTAATGAAGAACTTCGTCGACGATATAGGTTGGGTTTTTATGCGTAGTGGGTTTGCTGGTTTCAACGCAACCACCTTGATCGATCGCCACATCGATGATAACACTTCCGGGTTTCATCAGTTTAAGATCATCTTTGCGAACCAAGTACGGTGCTTTGGCCCCGGGTATCAAGACAGAGCCAATGACTAGATCTGCAAGTTTAAGTTGTTCACGAATGTTGTAGCGGTCGCTGTAGATCACGTTGACGTTCGGAGGCATAACATCATCGAGGTAACGCATTCGATCCAGGTTGACATCGAGGATGTTGACATCTGCGCGAAATCCCGCTGCGATTCTTGCGGCGTTTGCACCGACAACTCCACCACCGAGAACGGTGATGTGGGCGGGTGGAACACCGGGAACTCCTCCTAGAAGTATCCCACGCCCCATTTGAGGCTTCTCGAGATACTTCGCTCCTTCTTGAATACTCATCCGTCCTGCGACTTCACTCATGGGAGTCAGCAATGGCAATCGACCTTGAGAATCCCGAAGAGTTTCGTAAGCCAAACACAACGCACCACTATCGATCATCGCTTGGGTGAGTTTTCGGTCGGCAGCGAAATGGAAGTAAGTAAAGATTGCTTGGTTTTTGCGAATCAGGGGAAACTCACTCGCTTGGGGTTCCTTAACTTTGACGATAAGGTCAGCTTGTTCAAACACCTCTTTTCCAGACGCAACAAGCTTTGCACCCGCTTGCTCGTAGGCTTCGTCAGCAAGTCCGGAGCCGAGTCCTGCTCCGGCTTGGACTAGTACTTGATGCCCCCGCTGCACCAATTCCTCGACCCCCACAGGGAGCATGGCTACACGGTATTCATCCTCTTTGATTTCTTTAGGGATACCTACGATCATGGCTGGGACCGGTCGTGTTTGAGGATATGATTAGAGCAAGGCGATTTATTCCCTTAAGTGTACCCTTTTGGCAACCCACACGCCACACGCAGTTTTCCAGCATGCAAACAGAGTCAACCACCAAACCGCCACCAAACACGTTCTTTGGGATTCTATCCTACCTGGGTCCAGGGCTGATCATCGCAGCAAGTATTGTCGGGAGCGGTGAGTTGATCGCCACGACTCTTACCGGTGCACGAGGAGGACTGATACTCCTTTGGCTGATTATTTTGGGATGCGTTGTGAAAGTCTTCGCACAGATCGAGATCGGGCGCTATACCGTCTCAACCGGAGTCCCAACGCTCTCGGCACTTAATACCGTTCCTGGACCACGAGTTGCAAATCGAGGCAACTGGTTGATTTGGTATTGGTTCTTTATGTGGTTTTGCAGCATTGGACAGTTGGGCGGTATCGTCGGTAGCGTCGGACAAATTATGGCGCTGGTTCAACCGCTCACCGCTCAAGGAGCGGCCTATCACGAGATCGGTGATCTCGAAACGAAATTGCGACTGGCGTCGGTAGCTACTCAACCCGGAGTCGTGCAAGGTCAGACGGCTCAGGAAATCGAGGTCAAACTAAAGGAGCTACAGGACACCTATTTGCAGAAGTACGCCCAGGGAAGTGCGGCTGGCAGTGCGTTGCCCAGACCGATGGACGACCGCTACTGGGCAATACCCGTTGCATTCATCACCGCAGGATTACTTTACTTCGGTGGGTACGGTTTAGTGCAATCGGGCTCGACGGTGATGGTGGCTATCTTCACCGTTGTTACTATGGCGACGGTGATCGGCTTTCAGATGAAACCTGACTGGGCGATTCCCACCAGCGAATGGTTGCGAGGACTTTCTTTTCAGCTTCCAGAAGGTGACCGGCTGACTTCGCTGGCAACCGCTTTAGCAACCGTTGGGATCATCGGCGTTGGTGCTGCGGAATTGATTCAGTACCCGTACTGGTGTATCGAGAAAGGTTACGCAAGGCATACTGGGCCGGATGATGGTTCGGCCGCTTGGCTTGACCGAGCCAAGGGATGGCTCAAAGTTATGCACTACGACGTATGGGTATCAATGATCATTTACACAGTAGCAACTATCGGTTTCTTCGTTCTCGGAGCAGGAATTTTACACCGTTCTGGGATCAAGCCTGAGGAGTCGAAGTTGATTCAAACACTCAGCGCGATGTACGAACCGGTGCTCGGCAGCTGGGCCCCACCGATCTACCTTCTGGGTGCCTTTATGGTTCTTTACTCGACTTATTATGTCGCCAATGCGAGCCACGCAAGAACCTTCACGGACGGCTTGAAGGTCATTCATTTGATCAGCAGCGACGAAAAGTCCCAAGCTAAGATGGTGCAGTTTCTAAGCGGGTTGTTCCCACTCTTGTGCTTGTTGGTCTACTGGATTTTACCTAACCCTGCATGGTTGGTTTTGATCAGCGGTTCTGCCCAAGCAGTCATGCTACCGATGCTCGGCTTTGCGGCCCTGTACTTTCGGTATTACAAATCTCGCAAGGATCTGCTCGGCTCTCGAGCGATGGAGATTGGTCTTTGGATCAGCGTCGCATTGCTATTCCTAATCGGGATCTCGAATTTGATCCTCGAACTGCGCAAGTTCATCAGCTAACTTGCTACTGGAACAGTTGCCGTTGAGTAGAGCGATAGCCCAACGAGCTCTACTCAATTTCCCTTGGAATCTCGCCACCCGCGCGAGTGCACAGAGCTTGGTAGATCGCTACGTCGATCGTATCGGGGATGAGCCGAGTGGAGCCGTCCCCCAAGACGATATGAATGCCAGAGGTGTGGCGGCTGGAGAAATCCTCGAAGTGCCCGATCTTGCTATTGGGTGGGTGATCTGCCACACCGAGGAAGCGGGCACCGGGCTCAGCAGCTCGATCGATCCAGCCGTGCCAAATGGACCCACCAAGCCGGCTTGAACGCTCACCGACAATCATCGTGTGGCTCAGACCATCTCGCAGGTCGCGAAGACGGATAGCGGAGTTTCCGAAGAAGGTCCCATCGGAGAGGTAAGGGGATTCTTCGATTTCTTGGGTCCCGAAGACGGCTGGGTAATTGGACTTCGCAATGCGGAATAGCTTAGGACCTTCGTCGACGTTATGACCGACGTGCTCTTCTGGTTCTTCTT
>JBJONT010000148.1:0-6621 GCA_046051705.1 Planctomycetota bacterium
AGAGTCGTCGGATGCCCCAAGTACTGACCTTTTTCACGGTCAACAACTACCTGCCATGCGCCCCGGTCGTTCAAATCCACCGTCGGAATTTCCACTACTCCGCCCTTTGCATCTTTCGATGTAGCGTCCTGTCCGATCGCTTCTAGAGTTGTGCAGGGACCTGCAGCAAGCGCAAACGTACAAACCCAAGCTACAGCAATGGGCTTCGCGAACCGAATCGCAGCAACTTGAAAACTGCAGGACGAAAGAAACGGAAACGACCTCATAACATCAAACCTCATCGAACGCGCAAGCATGACAGGTGCACCCAACAACAAGCCCTCAACATAATCTCCAACAACAGATCCGGCAAATAGCCTGTTGTTGCAAACATCAAGCGCCCCGGTAACTCAAGCGGAGTTGCGCAAGCGACCCGGTAACTCAATCGGAGCCGCGCACGACCCACCGGATGACTCGCGCCGTTCCGCTTCCATTAAGAACTTCACTGCGCTCAATGCGGTCCAGAACCCGCACCTCTCAGAAACAACCTCTCTGTGTCTCTGTGCCTCTGTGTTTCAAAAATACCCCCACAGAGTTTCCAAAAAACCGGCCAACAGAAGCGGAGGACACGGGACTCGAACCCGCAACCCCTTACGGGGCACATCATTTCCAATGATGCCGCTAGCCATTCGCTTATCCTCCAATGGCACTCGGTAAGCCGAAAGCATATCTTAGACGCTGTGATTCACAAGCCAATTTAGAAGCCAACGAGGACGATTTTTTCCTATGAGCACAAACCGACGCTGGATCTTTCGTAAAAACTCCTCTAATTACGACCTTTGCCACGAATCCGCTACCCCTCTCGACCCAAAATCTCTCGGCCCAAAAGACTGCCTGATCCGCATCCATGCTGCCTCCCTAAATTATCGCGATCTTATCGCTTGGCGGAACCTTGCCGGCCGAAACGTCGATAATCGTGTACCACTCTCCGACGGTGCCGGGGAGATTCTCGCCGTGGGCTCCGAAGTCCAACAATGGAAACCCACCGACCGCGTCGCTCCTTGCTTCTTCCCGACTTGGTCCTCGGGCCCTTTTTCAATGTCGTACCACCAACAAGATCTCGGGGGAAATCTCGATGGCATGCTCCGAGATTACGCTGTTTTCCACGAAGACGCCCTCGTGCGAATCCCAGACTCCTGGAGTTTCACCCAAGCCTCCACACTTCCGTGCGCCGCAGTCACCGCTTGGACTGCTCTCGTGCGCAAAGGGGAATTGCAACCCGGTCAGTCGGTCCTCGTCCTAGGAACCGGCGGCGTCTCTGTCTTTGCACTTCAACTAGCCAAAGCACTGGGCGCAAAAGTAGCCGTTACCTCAAGTTCCGCAACAAAGCTCGCCAAGGCCGCCGAGCTGGGGGCTGACTACTGCATCGACTACAAACAAAATCCCGCTTGGTCGAAACTCATCTGGGATTGGTCCCAACGACGCGGTGTCGACCATGTTATCGAAGTCGGCGGACCTGGCACCTTGGAGCAATCCTTGCTATCCCTCGCCCCAGAAGGACACCTCGCACTCATCGGGGTCCTAACCGGTTTCGGAGCTCCTGAGACAAGCCTCTTTCCTCTTCTGGCCCGCAACGCGCACATCCATGGAATCTACGTCGGCTCTCGTGCCGACTTTACTAACCTTGTGCAATTCATCAACCATCACCCGATCGAACCTCAAATCGATTCTATTTTCCGATTCGAAGACGCTCCGAAAGCCTTCGAACACCTCGAATCGGCGAAGCACTTCGGTAAGGTCGTTATCGAGATGTAACCGGGTTCCTTCGATACACCCGCTTATCAGGCCAACGAACGCTGTACTCGCTCCAGCGTTCATCAGGTACCGGATAGTCAGTACTGATAAACTGAGCACCACTTTCCATCGCTCTGTCCCGCTGCGCCGTGTCATTCTTCCTGGCTTGCTTCGTGTCCCCATCCGCACGAGTCCTAACCAAAAAACCACGTCGCACGTACTCCTGGATCCTCTCGAAATCACTGAATGGATTGTTGAGCTTCATCCAAGCTGCCGAAGGATGCTCCGGACCAACCGAAACAAACATCACTCGATCTCGAAGACTCTCATGACCTTCCAAGTATCGCTGCACCAATGCATTGGTATTGTCCAACGCAAAAATGATCTTGCCCAAGCAATCCTTTAACGTTGGCCACCCACGTTTCTCGATCGCCTCTCGCAACGTCCCCTCCCCTCCCCTAACAACATCCGGCGTCATTAACATGCTCTGCGGAACACACTCGCGAATTTCAGAATCAAGCCCATCGAGCAACTTGCTGTCAAAGGGAATCGCTTTCACCCCCGCAGGCCCCGTCACACTCTCCTTAAGTTCCAATAGCACGAAGATTGGAAAATGATTCGGATTGGATTTCGACCAAGCCACCGTTTGTTCCAATGCCATGCGCAACGTAGGCACATGAGTCGCATAATCAAACCCCGGCGCATGGATGATCTTCGTACCAGGCTTTTGCATCACCTCATCAAAGTCAAACGCCATCCGATCGTCCCGTACTCCTGCCCCTAAAGCTTGCATCCCGATCGGTTTGCTATAAAGCCCTCCTTGTGGATCCGCGTAAAGATCAAGTTCGATCTGCCTTATCCCTTGCTCGGTATACTGCCGATCCAAAGGTAAATGCGTATAGTCGATCGCATCAGCAACCCCCTTCCCCGTTAAACTGATGATTCGCATCACCTCCGGTAACGGTGCTAAGTGATAGGAATTGTGCGTCCCGATCACTTGCACTTCACTCAACCGCAAATCAAGGTCTTCTGCGCGAATCTCACTTGTCGCTTGATTCTTAGCGACTTCCTGCCCTTCGCAAACCAACCCGCTGCCTACTACTACAGCACCTACCACTACCGCACTTACTGTGGCAACTCTTAAACCGCGACTTCCAAACACCACCTGAAAAGCCACGCGATAAGTCCCCTTCAAACGCGACAGTTGCCCCCCTAGCCCACCAAGCATGGCCTACCCCCTTAGATTGAAAACTTCACTAGCATCAACGGCGTACGACCGATTCCGTCGCATGCATCAACCCGCGCATATAACCGTAAGCAAATAGCCGACCTAGCATGGTGTAACCAGGCTCCCCGTCATCTTCACCGACCATTTGCGGCACATGATCCGGTCGCATCGGACCTTGAAAACCCACCTCACGTAGCAGTCGCATCACTTCTGCCATATCCGTGGGGCCATTGTCATGGAACGTCTCCGCGAACGACTCGGCCGTTCCCCGCACATCGCGAAAATGAACGTAGTGAATCTTCGAACCAAATGCTCGAATTACCTCGGGTATCGAGCAACCCATCGCGACGAAAGTCCCCAGGCAAAAACAAATCCCATTGCTCGGACTATCGAACCGCCTTAGCAACTCCAAAAAGGATTCGGCACAATGCATGATTCGAGGTTTACCTAACAAACTCCCCAACGGTGGATCATCCGGATGCATCGCTAACTTCACGCCGCTGGCTTCCGCAACAGGTAACAATCCTCCCAGCATGAAATCCAAATGATCCCAAAGCCTCTGCGAAGTCTGCCCCCTCGCATTGCGTTCATGCACCGGATCGCTCGCTTGATGGCCTAACAGTACGGCTTGCTCCACATCCCGCAAATCAAATGCCGTTACCTTGGCTCCACCTCGCTCCGGCGCATCGAGCTTCGTCCTCGCCCAGTCTGTCCCCGCCATGAAGTTGTAACACAACAACTCGATACCCGTCTGACCCATAGCCCGGATCAAATCCTGCATTGCCCGCATCTGCGTGCCGTCATCGATCCCTAACTTTAAGTTCTCGATCGGCAAATAGCCTTCGACCACGGTCGTGTTCAAGCCAAAGGAAGCTGCCCGTTCCTTTGATAAACGTAGCACTTCACATAAATCACTTGTCGAATGAGCCACAGCAGATCGCGGTCCGTGTGGATCCCCATACGGATACCGCAGCACCAAATCAGTGACTCCACACTGTGCAGCCAATTGCAAATTCTCGTCGGTCACGGGCGTAAGAACTGTCGCTAATCGCATGAAAAAACCGCATGTACCCTTTGGGTGTATTTCCTAGGAACTTGTCTGAAGCGGTTTTGTAGCGTCCATCCCAAGGGCCGCTGTCCCCGCAACAAAGAAAGCTGTCGCACATGTCAAAAAAACAAGTCCTTGCCCAGACCCGGCATTGGCACCGTAAGCCAACAACATCGGAACTATCTTTGAACTTACAGACGCGCCGAAATTTCCCCACATGTTGGCCCACCCAAACATCGCTCCTGTGTTCTTGCCACCAACATCCTGCATAAAAGCCCAAATCGATGGGTTGCCAACATCCGTCATCATCGAGACGATCGCGCAACAAACAATCACAACCCACAACGAATCAAAAAGGAAACAACCCAAATAAGCGATTCCCGCAATGTAATTCGCCACCGTGATCGGCAAGACTCTTCCGAGCCGAAGCCCAAATCGACGTACCGACCAATCCGCCGCCCGACCGCCAACCAACTGACCGACCATCCCCATCGCCAAGACGATCGTAACCAACAGTGCACCTTGATTCTCCGGAACCTTCTGAACCTCTTTTAAGTACGTCGGAAGCCACGTAATCAAAAATGCCCATCCGATATTGATGCAGAATTGACCGATCGAATTCAACCAAAGACTACGACTCGTCGCGTAGAGTCCAAGCATCCGAAAGACCTCGCCCACCTTCGGCTGCGATTCGACTTGACCTCTACCAATCCACTCTCGCTCTTGCTCATTACAATTCGGATGCTCAGATGGTCGATCGCGAACAATCCAATAGTAACTCAATGCAATCGCAATCCCGGTAACACCATAGCACCATAATGCCATCCGCCACCCACTATTGAGAATCAACCAAATCGTCAGCAATGGAGCAAGCGTCGCGCCAAGACGACCACCAAAAGATATCAGTGCACTTGCTCGCCCACGATTCGCCACCGGAAACCATCGCCGAACCACCGCACTGCTCGTCGGATACGCACCCGCTTGCGCAAACCCAAAAAAGAGCCTTGCAAACATCAATCCATATAAACTCGATACCCAACCGGTGAGAAACGTCAGCAACGACCACGAAAAGATGTAAATCGCAAGCATCTTGCGAGCCCCGAGTCGGTCGCTAAACCATCCCGCCGGAACCTGAAACAACGCGTAACTAAAAAAGAAGGCCCCAAGGATACTTCCAAGCTGGCTTTTGGAGATCCGAATGAGCCCCTCTCCACCCGAACGCTGCACATCCGCTAAAACTTCTTCTGCTTCCTGCTTGGTCAACATGTCGGAAAGCGTATAGGGCAACTTGAGCTTGCTCAGGTCTATCGGCGTCCGTACATGCTCCTGAATCCAACGTCCAACCTCCGCACGGTCCAATCCCCCTGTTAACTCGACCGAAAATCGAGTCGAAGCAGACTCCAGAAAAGCTGGGTCTTTCAAAAAGGACTCGGTCTTGACGATCTCCCCAAGCGATACGCGCGTCAAGTATAATCCGAAAGCCATCAACACGCTGATCCATACGATTCGTAACCGTACGTTGCTCGCGAGACTGCTTGGCTTTGTTGTAGTTGGCTCGTTGTTCATCCCAACCAAGATACCAAATTCAAACTCCTCTTGCGCGCGACGACCGGCGTACAATTACCAAATTCACGCCCCTCCCCTTCCCTCCATTCAACACACCTACCAACTCAAACCACGGGCATAAATTATGAAACGATCAAGATTTCTCTCGGCTCTTTTTGCATATGCACTGCTCGTCCCTTCCCTCCTGCTCGCTGATCCGATCGGTCTGACTAACCTTGCCCCGGTCGCCAACGCACAATCCCCAATAACGCAATCCCCCAAAGCACAATCCACCAAAGCGCTCTTCGATGGTAAGTCCTTCGAAGGCTGGGAAGGTGATATCCAATCCGTTTGGCGCATCGAAAACGAATCTCTTACGGCGGGATCTCTGACCCAACGGCAAAAAGAAAACAACTTCCTGGCCACCAAAGAATCCTTTAGCGATTTCGAACTCGAACTCGATTGGAAACTCGAAGGAACCGAAGGCTTCATCAACGGAGGTGTCCAGTTCCGAACCAAACGCATTCCTGATCATCACGAAGTATCCGGCTACCAAGCTGACCTAGGAGCAGGATTCGATGGGGCTCTGTACGACGAGAGCCGGCGAAATAAAATGCTCGCGAAACCCGACGAGCCAACTCTCAAGAAAGCCATCAAGCCTTTAGGTGAATGGAATCACTACCGCATTCGCGCTCAAGGTCCCCGCATCGAACTTTGGCTCAACGGAATCCAAACAGTTGATTACACCGAAGAAGATCCCGAGATCGCCAAAGATGGAATCATCGCAGTCCAAATCCACGGTGGCGCAACCTCCATCGTGCAATACCGCAACCTGCAACTGAAATCTCTCAACAAGTGATCCACCGCTGGGAAGAAGTTCTAGATACACCAGCCTCTGCTCGTGCTATCGCGGTAGGGACGGCCATTTCTGGCCGCCCCCCGCACAGATCCGTACGTGCAGAACTACTGCATACGGCTCCTACCTTTGATGTTGACGTGCGAAGCGTTCTTCAGGATGCGGATGGAG
>JBJONT010000149.1:0-17892 GCA_046051705.1 Planctomycetota bacterium
ACGGTGGTCCGAACGGCGCAGGTGCTCCTCAGTTGGAAACAGGGGCATACCAACTCGAAGTTCGCACAGCACCCGATTACGGCAAGACGGAAGGTCCAAACCTAGCGATTGACCCAGTACCTTTTGTCGGTCCAAAGGGACGTACATTCGATACCAACGATCGATTGGTTCGCGGAATAGCGTTCGAAACCACTGGGTTGGCTGGTCGAATTGGCGACGGCTATCACTTCACTCTGAGCAACGGCGTCAACGTCGTTACTTTTGAATTCAATGTCTTTACATCGGCAAACGCAAGCGATCCTGCATATCGTCCACTGATTCCTGGACGAGTTCGGATTCCACTCGCTCCAGATGCAAGCGATGCGGAAATCGCGTTTGCGATTCGAAATGCCATCAACGATGGTGCCGTTCGCGCGATCTTGGGTGTCACCGCTGAAATCAACGGTGAGATGTATGGGTCGTTTATGTACGACTTGGCTCGATGGACGAGGATCCAGCTCAACGGAAACGTCGCATCGGATTTGTTTGGTAACTCCAACTTCACAATGCTCGACAGCAGTGGTGCTCCGACCACTTCGGCACTTGCAGTGATCAAGTACGGTCAGCACACGCAATGGGGAGAAGATCTCGGTGACGCGAACACGTTCCGCGATCAAGGTCAGTTGATCATCTCCGGTGCGACGATCTTGCGATCATCCCAATACGGCATCAACTTGATTCCAGCGCCACGCGACTTGAGCGACCGCTTCATCAACATGGACGTAGTTTCGACCCAACCGATCGCAACGCGTCAAAAACCGATGTCCACCGAGTCCATCGACCGTCCATACCCTGGATCGGTTCGAAACATGATCACTTTGAACAATAGCCGTCTGGCTCCTGGTCCAGTGATTATCAACAACATCTTGGCGGGCAATCAAACAGGTGGAATCCGCATAGGTGGAGACAACCTTGGTGGAGCCCAACCCGATGCACCGGTTACCGTTGCTCGGATTATCAACAATACGATTTACGGATCGAGCGCTGGAGCGAGCCAAACCGGTATTGACGTTGAGGCGAACACATCGCCTACGATTTTGAGCAATATCTTCTCGAACCTGCAGAACGGTATCAACGTTACGAACAACGCAGCGTTGCTCAGTTCGATTGTTCTTGGTGCAAACTTGTACCAAGGCAATGCGACCAATGTCACCCCTGCTGCTCTGAACAACGCTCAGTCGTTCCCGCTCTTCTTGAATGCAGGGGAACCATTGTTTGTCGACCCAAGCCGCGACAGGTTCTACCTGCAAGCCCTTTCGCGAGCGATTGACTCCTCGATCGCATCGTTAGAAGACCGAAACTTGCTCGATCAAGTTCGCTCGGCAGTTGGACTACCTACGAGCCCGATCATCGCACCGGAATTTGATGCTTACGGATTGCTCCGCAGCGACGATCCATCGGTCAGCACTCCGGGTGGATTGGGATCGAATGTCTTCGCAGACCGTGGTGCCTTGGACCGAGTGGACCTCGATGGCCCCCTAGCAGTCCTTCAGCGTCCGCTGGATAACGATTCCGCAGGTGTCGATCTCGATGGCTCGAACACCTACGTTCAGCTTCAAACTGGAAACATCGATTACTTCGAAATCCTAATCGACGAACGAGCTGGAACAGGTCCTGATCCGCTAACTATCACCGCTCAAAACGTCGTTTTGACCGAGAATGGTCGAATGCTTAGCCCTGGTATCGACTATGTGTTTGGCTATAGCTTCAACAGCCGCACGATTCGATTGACTCCGCTGGCTGGTTTCTGGCGGCAAGACAGCGTTTATGAGTTAACGCTCATCAACAAGCCAACGTTGCGAGTGATCGCTCCGGATGATGCGGCAACGCGAATCGACGGTGATCGATTCACCGTGGCACTTGCCGGTGGCGGAACGCGGTCGTTAGAACTCGACAGCGGGTTTATGTTGACTGTTCCCGCTGGTGGTGTTTCGGATGGACAGAAGTTCAGCTACACCCCAAATGGTGGTGAAAAAGTCACCTTTGAATTCAATCTCGCTGGGAACACATCGACCACTTTTGGTACGAAGATCATCAGCTACTTGGCGAGCGATACCCCTGATCAATTGGCAGCAAAGATCGCTGCGGTAGTCAACCCAGTGATCCGTCAAAACGGATGGCCAGTACAAGCAATTTCTGGTGGCAGGGTCGCCGTCGGTGGAAATGTCGGCGACGCCTTGGATGTCGCCGGTTCCTCCTTGATCCTTTCAGGTAGCCCCGGAGTACAAGCTGGTGCGATTCCTGTGAAGTTCTTGCCAGTACCTGGTTTTGATGCGATTGCAATGTCTACGGCAATCACCAAAGCCTTGAACCAAGTTGGTTCAGGTGTAAGTGCATACTCTTTGGCGAACGGCTTGGTGTTTGTCGAGGGAGTAACCAGCATCACAGGCATGACCGCAAGCCTTTCGATTCCTGCGATTCAAGACTTGGCAGGGAATAACCTCCAAGCGAACCGCGCGAATTCGCTGACTCAATTTACCATCTTGATGCCAGAGGTCGCCGTCGATTATGGGGATGCGATCGAACGTACTGGAACTGGTTCAAACAGTTCGACGACGCTGGCTAACAACGGTGTGCGTCACGGACTTTACCCTGATGATGCTCAATCGCTTGTACTAGGTGTCTACGCCGATGGTGATGTCGATGGTGTTCCATCGGCCGCAGCCGATGCGGATGACTTCGATGGTGCGGTTGCGTTTGGCTCACTGAGCAACTTCTTGGTAGTCTCCCCCAAGGGACCAGCAAGGTTGATCGCAAGCTCCTTCGATGCGTCGATGATCGGCAAGTCGCTGACGATTTCCGATACAGTCGCCAAGTCCGTCACCTACGAATTTACCTTGGGTGGTCCAGTTACGATTCCAGGAGCCCGTTCGGTAGATCTGACTGGGGCTGTCACTGGTTCGGATGTAGCTAGTCGCCTTCAAGCAGTCGTCTTGGCTTCGATTCTCGATGGAAGTATCACAGGTATCCACTCTTCCGCGACCGGTTCGACTTTGTCGCTCGGTGGTACCAGTGGTCACTTGTTCGATTTGAGCAACGCTGGAACTGCGTTGACTCGCTCCCTCTCGGGCTCGACGGAATTCACAGTTGCATCGGTGCTGACGGGGTTGGCTGCGGGCAACACTATGAGCATCACCGACGGATTTGGTAATACGGTTGGGTTGCAAGTCATCGACACAAATCCTGCGGCAACGCCAACCGCGTTGCTGGTTGGCAACGTCGCGGTATTGGTTGATTTGACTACTGTGACTCCATCCACCTTTGCAAATGCATTAGCGAGTGCGATCAACACAGCGATTGCAGACTCGAAGCTCAAATTGCCAACAGTGAGCGTTGTGAACAATTCGATTCGCATCTCCGGCGATGACGAAGACGGTGTATCGTTCAACAGTTGGTTTAACGCCAATGCGTTAGCTACACCGGTAGTCATCACGGCTTCGACGAGCGGATTTGTCGATTCATGGATCGATTGGAATCAAGACAATGATTTCGAAGATGCTGGCGAGCGAATCCTAACTTCGCAGCCTGTGATTGCAGGAGCGAACACGTTCTACGTAACCACCCCTGCGAACGCGAAGATCGGCGATACCACAGCACGATTCCGACTCAGCAGCACTGGCGGGTTGTTCACTTACGGTTTAGGAATCGGCGGCGAAGTAGAAGATCATATGATCGAAGTCTTGGCTGGCTCCCCGCCACAAGCAGCCGACGACAACTTCGTTGTTGCCGAAGATAATATTTTGATCATTCCTGCACCTGGTGTTCTCTCGAACGATTCAGATGCCGATGGGCAGACGATTCGAGTCTTCGATTCGGATTTGAGCCAACCTGGCATTCAACCGGTTCGTGGTCCTGAACATGGCTATCTGATCATCGAAAGCGATGGATCATTTGCTTATGTGCCAAAACAAGACTTCTTCGGAACCGATACGTTCATTTACATGGCCACCGATCCACGGATGACCAGTAACGTAGCAGCCACCGTAACTATTACGGTCACACCCGTCAACGATGCTCCAGTAGCCGTAGACGATGAAGAAACGATCAACGAAGACCAGACCATCACTTGGAATGGATCTTTGTTCACGGCTAACGATCGCACCCAACCAGATCGTCCCGCCGGGACAGACGGTGATCTGTATGACAACAACGAAGCGGGCCAAATCCTCACGATTGTCGAAGCCGAATTGGTAACAGATCGCGGATTGGGCGAAACGCTAACACTGGTAAACAATCAGATCACGTACACGCCACCGACCGACTACAACAGTTTGATCGGCGGGCCAGTCTTGGTTCGAATCCTGATTGAAGACTCTGGGGTAGCCGGTGGAGATGATTTACCGAAGCGACCTGGACAAGACGACACGCCTCCGACCTTGATCTACAGCACGCTGACGATCACGATTCGCGATGTAAACGATCCGCCATTGTTTAACATTCCAAGACCTGAGCAAACACCTATTGAAGATGCAACGGTTTCAACCCCTGGGTTCTTGAATCTCATTTTCCCAGGCAAGAGCACCACGGATGATGAGTTAGGCAACGTAGCAGGAATCCCTGCCCAGACGGTTTCCTTCCAAGTTACCGCTTTGGACGAAACTCGATTTACATCCACAGGCCAACCTGCCATCGATGCAAATGGAACGTTGACATATACGCTCAACACCGATGTCAATGCATTGAATTCCGCACCAATCTTGGTGGAAGTCATTGCGATCGATAGTGGAAACGAAGCGGGCTCGAGACCAGATCGACCAGATATCAACCGATCGATTCCTCAGACTTTCACGATCCTACCGATCGAAGTCAACGATGCACCGCTCTTTACGATCCCTAACAATGTGATCAACATTCTAGAGGATTTAGAAGTAACACCAGTCAATGGATTCGTAACCAACATCGTCGCCGGCCCACCAACGGCAACCGACGAGTTGGGGCTCAACCCTCCAACCTTGGGACAAACGGTATCCTTCGAAGTAGTTGCGTTGGATGCGTCTCGATTCAACGGCCTCGCTGGCCAGCCAAAGATCAGTCCGAATGGACAATTGACCTATGATTTGGCTCCAGACGTCAATGGTTTGAATTCCGGGCCGATCGTCGTACGAGTTACTGCGGTCGATAGTGGACCAGCAACCGGAAGCCGCCCAGGTATTCCGGATGTAAATCGCTCGACCGATCAGTTCTTTACGATTGTCGTACAAGACGTCAATGATGCTCCTGGATTTACCATCCCGAACCCATTGATCTCGGTTTTGGAAGACATCGGCAATTCCCCGATTCCAGGGTTTGTCACCGACATTGTTGCAGGACCTGCGACTGCGGTTGACGAAGTTGGCCCCGGTGGCCAGAGCGTTAGCTTTAACGTGCGGGCCTTGGATACTTCCCGATTCAGCACACAACCTCAAATCGCTGCTGATGGCACGCTAACCTATGTGTTGGCTCCAAACGTCAATGCTTTGAACTCCGGTCCGATTTTGGTAGAAGTCATCGCCGTGGATAACGGACCTGCTACCAATAGCCGGCCAGGGATCCCCGATGTTCACACATCGGCACCGCAAACATTCACGCTGAGTGTTCAGGACGTCAACGACGCCCCTGAGTTCACCGTTCCAAACAATACGATTACGATCAACGAAGACTTGGAAGTTTCTCCTTTGGCGAACTTCTTAACTGGAATTCGTCCTGGCCCATTGAGTGCCGCAGATGAGTTGGCAAGTCAATCCGTCACCTTTACGGTCACGGCAGTAGATGCCTCGCGGTTCAACGGTTCTGCTGGATTACCACAGATCAGCAGCACCGGAGTGCTGACGTACGATTTAGCTCCAGATGTCAACATCGTAAACTCAGGTCCGATTTTGATTTTGGTCAAGGCCGTCGATAACGGACCGACACCCGGATCTCGTCCGGGAATTCCAGACGTGAACGAATCAGGCGTGATCACGGTGACGCTATCGGTAAACCCGATCAACGATGCACCATTGTTCACAATTCCAAATCCGATCATCAGCATTGACGAAGACTTGGAAAATTCACCGATAGTGAATTTCGTTACGAATATCGCCGCTGGTCCTTCGACCGCGATTGATGAATTAGGATCGGTTCCAGGCGTTCCAGCACAGAGCCTAACCTTTGATGTACGAGCGATTGACCCGAGCAAGTTCACCGTTCTCGGCCAACCAAAAATCTCCCCAACGGGCGTGCTGACTTACGACCTCGCTCCGGATGTGAACATTCTCAACTCCGGCCCAATCTTGGTCCAAGTTAGCCTTGTTGATGACGGTTCGAACGTATCGCCAAACGTGAATCGTTCGACCACCCAGACATTCACGTTCAATGTTCGCGAGATCAATGATCCACCGATCTTCGACATGAGCTTCACGTTGTTCAACATGCGTGAAGATGACGGATTCTTGACGTTGCCAGCGTTCATCACGAACTTGGGACCTGGTCCTTTGACGGCAACTGATGAATCGAATCAGTCGACAACGATTATCGCCGTGGCGGTTGATCCGAGTGCATTCTCGGTGCAACCACTCGTAACGGGAACCGGGGATTTGACCTTCCAGTTGGCTCCAGATGTCAACAGTCTGTTCAAAGACACTCGAATCCGATTGATCGCTACCGACAACGGAGTTCCGGTCGAAAGCACCGAGAAGATCCTCACGCTCAATGTCGCTGATATCAATGACGAGCCTCAGTACACGATTCCTAATCCACTCGTAAGCGTACTTGAAGATAACGAATCGGTAACGGGACAGACACCGACGCGGGTCAATGGCTTTGCGACAAACGTTCGCCCAGGTCCAGCGACCGCGATTGATGAATTGTCGCAAAACCTTCAATTCAACGTGACGTTTAATTCGAACACTGGGTTGTTCAGTACTCAACCAAGCATCGATTCGAGCGGAAACCTTAGTTTCGTTACCGCTGCCAATCAGAATGGAACTGCGATTTTGATCGTCAACTTGGTTGATGATGGTCGCCCTGGTCCATTCCCGAACGATAACATCGGGCCAAATGCAACATTGACGATTGTCGTTAGACCGGTCAACGATGCTCCTGAATTCACGATTCCGGCAAGCACCTCCTCGGATGAAGACCAAGGGGTCGTTTCGGTCTCCGGTTTTGCTTCGGGAATTCGTCCAGGTCCGATCTCCGCTGCAGATGAATCGAATCAGGAATTGACGTTTGATGTGGTAGCTTTGGATCCGACGGCATTTGCTGTCCAGCCAACGATCAATGTTGGTGGTACACTGGTCTACCAAACAGCCAAGGATATCAACCGAAATTCTGGCAAGGATACACGGGTTCGCGTAACCTTGAGGGATAACGGACCATCAAGTCCTGCTCCGAACGTCAATGTTTCGGCTCCGCAGACTTTCTCGGTCGATATCGCCCCAGTCAACGACCCGCCGATCACCGCTGGTTACTTGGTAACAACCACGGAAGACACCGCCGTGACGGTCCAAGTCGCGACTGCGATTGCGAACGATCTGCCAGGTCCAGCTGACGAAGTCGCTGAAGGCCAAACGATCAGAATGACGAACATCGAGCAACTCACTTCACGTGGTGGAGTGGTAACGCCGGTATTCATCGCTGGTCGAATCGAGAGGTTTACGTACACACCACCGTTGAATTTCGTTGGTCAGGATTTCATCCGATACGTTGTAACGGATGATGCGACATACAAGCCTGGGCAAATGAGCGCAACGGGAACCATCACAATAAGTGTTGGGGCGATCAACGATCCGCCTCAGTTCACGGCAGGTGGCAATGTGACGGTGTTGGAAGACTCCGCGCCGTACTCAGCAACTTGGGCAACGAATATCTTGGCAGGTCCGCCATCGGCGACCGACGAGATCTCCGGTCCAAATGCTCAAACGGTTTCCTTCGAAGTAACCACCAATAACAACTCGATGTTCGCTGTCTTGCCGGCAGTGGATTCGGCCGGTCGATTGACCTTTACCTTGGCCAAAGATGCTAATGGAAATGTCAATATTGTGGTTGTCGCTGTCGATAGCGGGCCATCTGCACCTCCGCCGAACAACAACCGCTCACCAGCCGCGAGCTTTGTATTGTCGGTAACTCCGGTGAATGATCCGCCTGGATTCAACGTCACCCGAAACATCACGGTCGATGAAGATTCCGGTGCCTTTACTGGAATCGTGTTGGCAGACATTGTACCTGCCGAAGGGATGAACTCAGTTCCACCGACTGCGTTGGACGAAGCCAATCAAACGGTGAGCGTCTCGGCAACTGCTGATAAACCAGCGTTGTTCTCGTCGCAGCCTGTGATTGATTCCAACGGCATCCTAAGGTTCACTCCAGCTCCAAACGCATCGGGTGTAGCGATCGTCTCTGTGGTTGCGACGGACAATGGTCCTAGCACTCCACCGAATATCAATCGCTCCTCCACTCGATCGTTCTCGATCACGATCAATCCAGTCAACGATGCTCCGATCGCAGCTAACAACAGCTACGCGACCGACGAGCACACGATCTTGAACGTTCCAGCTCCAGGAGTTTTGGCAAACGATACCGATCCAGATCTACCGAACGATACGTTGTCCGTAGCGACGTTCCAATCCACATCGGATCAAGGAGCCACGGTCAACGTCTTGAGCAACGGCACGGTGATCTACGATCCGACAGGTTCTGCTAAATTGCGAGCCTTGGTCGATGGCCAATCGCTCGTCGATACCTTTACCTATCGAGCACGCGATGCGGCTGGTCTGCTGAGCAACGTGGCCACGGTCTCGATTACCGTAGCAGGTATCAACGACGCTCCAGTTGCAAACAACGACACCTTCTCGGTTCCTTTCGGAGTCTCGGAATTCCTTCCAGTCCTCGCGAACGACACCGACGTAGATACCCCGTTGGATTTGGGATCGATCGAAATCGGTCGATTGCCTGCGAACGGAACTGTACAAACAACCCCAGCCGGCACCGTCCGATACACCCCTAACAGTGGATTCCGCGGCAGCGATACCTTCACGTATCGCGTCCGAGATTCGTTAGGCAAGTACTCGAACGAAGCCACGGTTACGATCAACGTTAACACGGCTCCAGTTGCCATCCCAGATTCCGCGATTACCAAGCGGAATACGCAAGTGACCATCGATGTCTTGGCAAACGACTACGACACCGACGGAACTCTCAACAGAAGCTCCGTGAACATCGTATCACCACCGAACTTCGGAACGGCCTTCGCTCAAGCCGACGGAACCATTGTCTACATTCCTCAGAATGGATTCACCGGTACCGCAACGCTTGGGTATGTCGTCTCCGACAACGATGGGTTGGCAAGCAACATTGCAACGGTAACCATTCAAGTGGTTGCATCGTTGCACCAGAACCCAACCAATCGATTCGACGTGAACAATGATTCGTTCGTCTCACCGATCGACGTTCTGGTAGTGATCAACTTGATCAACGCACAAGGTGCCTCGGTCCCAGTCGATCAATTGCCGCCACCGCCTCCTTACTATGACGTCAATGGAAACGGCTTCGTCGACTCCACCGACGTACTGTCTCTGATCGACTACATCAACTCGAAGGGTGGAAGTGGATCGGGCGAAGGAGAATCGAGCAGCGATACGATGTCATCGAATCGATTTGCGGTCGGCATCCTTGCCGCCCCAAGTCCACAAGTCGTACAAGAAGCTTTCGAACGCAATCTTGCTGAGTCGACAGCTAAGCTTTGGAGCAGTGAAGATGACATTGGATCCGAAATCTACGGTCCAGCGTTGCTCCCAAATGACTCCCAAGACGACGAAGCGAAGTCATTCTGGGCAAGCTGGTCTGATGACTCAGATGACTCTGCTACCGGCGGGGACGAATCACTCGATGGGGTGATCTCAGAACTGGATTGGAGCTAGAGCTTCGACGCCGCGAGAATAAGCAATCGGCCAATCGACTGGGGTGAATGCTCCAGTCGATTCCCGATGCTTTACACTCACGGGCCTGAGGGTTTTGGCTAGAGCGTTTTAATTTGGCTGAAAGATGCGGAAAGCAAGCTAGTGCTTTCAGCATTGATGGCTACCGAGGAAAATACAGTGGCCAAGAAGATTCTGGAACGAACGGTTTCCCAAGCGATCCACCCTTAGTCTTGCTCGTCATTCTCGAGCGTGTCTCGAAAGATATCGTCGCGGGAATGTAGTTGGAAGAACAACGCTCGCTTCTGCTCCGGTAAGGAGTAATCGAAACCCAGCTTGCGAAGGAATTCATCCGAAGCGCTGATCGCCATGACTTCGAGGATCCCCTTCTCCTTCGCACGGTCTACGCAGGC
Source organism: Planctomycetota bacterium (assembly GCA_046051705.1). Classification (GTDB taxonomy): domain Bacteria; phylum Planctomycetota; class Planctomycetia; order Pirellulales; family Pirellulaceae; genus JBKCUI01. The sequence goes on from JBJONT010000149.1 coordinate 10,328, forward strand.
TTTGACCAAATCACTTCCAATGCCCCTGCCTTGATACCCATCTTTTACCGCCAGGCACTGAATCTCTCCGAGTTTCCGAGAGTAGATCTCAACGGCTGCGAACCCGACGATTTTTGCTTCCCCGCTCTCAATGACTTCTGCGACGAAGCCGTTTGCCATGAGCAGAATCAGTTCGGATTGCATGCGACGAAGAAGCTTCCGTTGCTCGACGAAGGGTTGCAGCAACTGCTGGATTCCTTCCAAATCATCGTAGTGAGCCCGCCGGATGGAATGTGACGTCGAAGCATTCGTAGTTGGCATGGATGTCATAGCAGCACGCTAGTGCGTTGAATTCAGAATTCAGCAAGTTGCTTGCAACGCACTGAAAGGGGAATGGGGAATGAACGAAAACAGGTACGGGATCGACGTACTCTGCTTCATCGGTCCTGTGCCTCAACGGTACTGAGCCTCAACGGTACTCTGCGGCCGTTTCCACGTCCACCCTAAGAGAGGAAAAACAGGTGGCGAAAGAAAATCAGCCCGCGTGGCAGTTCGCCTCTATCGGCGATGAGAGAGGCTGCCACACGGGCTGAAGGGAGATGGTCAACTTGGACTCGACTTTGGAGCTTACTAAACTACCAAATCGGCGTCTTGCCCTGGAACTGGAACCCAATAACGTCCCTTTTCATCAGGCTTGATCGGGGCTTCGTCATCAAACGAGTCGATGGCATCAAAATTAGCCAAAGCGATATTGCTGTTCAAGCACTGATCCCATTTGAGCAATTTGCCGCTGTATGTCGCCATACGGCCCATGATCGAGGTCATGGTGCTCGTCGCCCCGTAGTCACCTTCATTGGGAATCTCACCCTTACGGATCTGTGCGAAGAGATCGACGTGCTCTTGAGCCCAACCGTTCTCGCCATTCGGGGACTTCCATACAACTTCGTTCTTCTTGTTGTAGATCTTTCCACCACTGATGTCGCACCAGCCATTCGTCCCGTGAGCAAATTCACTCACCGAGTTCCAGCAGCCTGGAATATGTCGGCATTGGCTCAGCAGTTTCGTCCCGTTGGAGTAAGTAAATTCCACAAAGTGGTGATCGAAGATCTGACCGCTCTCTTCTCCGGTTCGAACTTGGCGACCTCCTTGGCCTTGGGCTTCTACCGGTGGGCCATTCATCAACCAGTTGATGACATCAAGATTGTGGATGTGCTGTTCGCAGATATGGTCGCCGCTTAGCCAGTTGAAGTAGTACCAGTTATTCAGCTGGTATTCCAATTCGGTCTGGTTGGGCTGACGATTGCGTGTCCAAACGCCATCACCGTTCCAGTAGGCGCGGGTCAGGATAATGTCCCCGATAGCCCCTTCGTGGAGCATTTTGATGGTGGATTTGTAGTCGGATTGGTGGTGGCGCTGTAGTCCAACCGCCACGGCAAGGTTCTTTTCCTTGGCAATCTTGTTCGCTTCGAGAACACGTCGCACGCCAGGAGCGTCGGTTGCCACTGGCTTTTCCATGAAAACGTGCTTCCCGGCCTTCACCGCTGCTTCGAAATGAAGCGGGCGGAATCCTGGAGGGCTGGTCAAGATGACCATATCGACGTCGGACGCGAGGACTTCTTTGAAGCCATCGACTCCGATGAAAGCCTTAGCGTCAACGTTGTCTTTGTGCTTGTTTTTCAGTTCCTTCAGTGCATTTTCAGCACGGAACTTGAACGGATCCGCAACGGCTGTGAGCTTGACGCGGTTCGATTCACTGTTCGTATCGAGAGCTTGTCCCGCCGCACCCGTTCCACGCCCGCCGCAACCGATCAGGCCAAGTCGAATCACATCGCTGCCTTGAGCGTGAGCGGAACGAGCGATCGGAAGTGTCGCAGCGACAGTGCCGGCTAAAACGGAGGATTGAAGGAATCCACGGCGGGAAGCTGATGGTTTCGGTTCTGGGGTCGATTGACTCATAGATGCAACGAGGCTCCGAGTAAAAAGGTCAAAATTAAACGGTTTTCAAAACATGTGGAGACAAAAAGAAAGAAAAACAAGTGTTTCACGCCGGCCCCCGCACGGCAGAGGTCGCCGCACATAGGAGAAGAAAAGTCAGTTTTGAAAGGACTGACGTGAAACACCGGAGGGCTTAGCAAGGAAGATGAGACTGGAAAACCAAGCTCCCAAAACCCAGTGCTAAGGGGTCACAAATTCGCAACCACAGCAAACTATAGCAGAGTAAACGCCCTATTCCAAGAGATTTCAGAAAAATAGGATAGGACCCACTAACACCAAACCCGCCTTTATTAGATCGCTGAATTCTGCGGAATCGCATCCTCGGGGCATTCTGAATTTGACACCAACCTGATTGGGATTCGGGCCCAGTATCGTGCTGGTGCTGGTGCTGGTGCTCGTGCTCGTGCTCGAGCACGGCACCGCAAAAACCGAAACACACCAAAACTAGCCACTGAAATTCCCGAAGAAACAAAAACTAAAACGCAGGTGGTGTCCAAGGCTCGCTGGGAATTGTCTTCCACCACTTCGGATTGCTCTTAGCGAGTTCCAGTAGCTCCGCAGCGCTGAGCGGCTGTGGTGAAGCGGTTAACTTCAGCGAACAAGCCAGGTGCCCGAGAAGGACTTGTGGCTTAACACCCTGATCTCGCCATCGGGACAATCGAGTGTCACCGTGCCTTTTGGCCAATCGTTTACCATCGGAGCCGACAACCAAGGGGACGTGAAGCCAGTTCGGTTCGGACCAGTTCAAAGCGCGATAGATGGCAAGTTGACGGTAGGTACTGTAAATAAGATCACCCCCGCGAACGACTTGGTTAATCCCTTGATCGTGATCGTCGACCACGACTGCCAGTTGATAGGCGACTGGTCCATAGTTTCTCGCGACGATGAAATCTCCGAGCAGTTTTCTTGCGTCGAGACTTTGAGGGCCATAAAAATCGTCCACCCATTCGCTGATTTGATGGGGCATCCGAAATCGCCAAGCGAACTTAATACCGGAGGCTTCCAGACTTATTGCATCGCCTACCGAGCGAGACGCACACGAACCGGGATAGACCATTCCGTCCAAGGTGGCTTCATGGGGGGCAGATGCAGTGGCTTCGATTTCACTTCTGGAGCAAGTGCAAGGGTAGAGCAATTCTTGATCGCGAAGGGTTTTCAAAATCGCCTCGTAGCGATCCGTATTCCCGGATTGCAGTGGTGCGACGTCATCCCAATCGAGTCCCAGCCATTGCAAGTCCTCGATGGCTTGAACATTCGCCCACGACTTTGTTCGTGGGGTGTCTAGATCTTCGATGCGCAGCGTCAGGTGTCCATTGTCGGCGCGATTGACCAGCCATGCGACTAAGAAGGTTCGCGCGTTACCCAGGTGCTGGGCGCCGGTGGGAGATGGTGCCAAGCGTCCGCGAGGGGTTTTAGAGTTCATCATCGAGGGATTCGGGCGCGGGGACATAAAGTCTTTGGTCATGCGCAACTGGCTGCATTTCCGGTGGACGAATGTGGAGCAACACGATGGTTCGCGAACTGCTCTGAAGGGTTTGGGGGGTGATTTGCAGATTGGTCAGCTTTTTGTCAGTCCACCCAACAGCGATCCACTCATTCGGGCCCAATGGGTAGCGTTCGCAGATGTCTCGTAGAAATCCGCCCAAGGGTAGCTCTTCATTGACGGGCACTGAGGGCTCGGGTTGCACTTTCTTGTTTCGCCGCTTGCCTAACTGATTCTCTTGTTGGCCATCTGAATTCTGATCAGCTTGGACTCCCCATTTCTTTAGCCAACGAATGTTCTCGGGTTCCACTTCGGTAACAACTTCAACCGTCGACTGCGACTCCACAAGATCTACCGAACCGATTCTGAATTGGCCTTGGTCGTCGATTCCTAAAACAGCCAGGTCGTTGAGCGGAACGTCGGAGGTATTGGTAACTGACCAAGTGTACTTGTTGCTGTCCGAATTCGTCTCAGACGGGGAATTCGATTCAGTCGGCACGCATTGAATGGTGCCTGGCAATTGAATCATTTCCTCCGATTGGACCAACCCAGTGGTATTCGAGAGGACGGGAAATGCTTGAAGGCCGTTTCCTCGCTCGTCGGCGATTCGATATTCCAGCAGTTTTCCCCGGTCGCTTACGCTTCGCTGCACGTGCGATGGCATGGGAGTAATGACTCCGTTCGCTTTCGTTCCGCGAAGCGAATCGATCGTATCCTCGGCGGTGGATTGATCGTTGGCAACCAGCGAACCGTCAGGGAGAACCACGCGATAGTTGGTCGTCAGGGAGGTATACAGGGCGTGATAGGAAGAAAGAACGCCGCGCGGGTAGTTATTGTGAAGTTCCAAGAATTCGATGGCTGTATGGCTACGAGTAAAACCTACGTCGAGTCGAACACCGCGAGCGATAAAGAAGACGCCGGCGACGGCGATGATAGGGGCGGCAGCCCAAGCATATTCCAATTTCCCTAGGAGCCTAAAGACGATCCAGTTCAGGGGTACAAGCACCAAGAGATAAGCAGCCAGCCACTTGATCACCGAATTGACAAGCGGGACGTTGATCCCCGAGCTTGCTCGAAGCGTATCAGTAGCATTTTCAACAATACGCGAGCGAGAATTCCAGGCCCCATAACTCGTTTGTTTTGGTTTTGTTTTTGACTCCAACTCACTCTTTGCGGAAGTTGACAGTACCTCTCCTCGATTGCGCATCGTCGAGTCGTCGAGATCCCTCGCCCAAATCCGCAAACGCGTATTGTGCGACGGATTCATTTCGGAGCCCTCGTAAGGCCCCACATACTCAACTCTGGGCTCTAATCCTAAAGAGGCGGTTCGAGCTGGTTTTCGCAAAATGCCATTATGAATCATAGCGCTATAGGAAGGCCAATTGACGAACATCGCATTGTTCATGGGGTAAGCGGTCATCACAATGCGGCCTTGACCAACCAATCGCTCGGCGACGAGTCCCTCAAGCTCTGGTACCCAACGAGCCTCGCGAGCAGCATTTTCTTCGCTGTTGACTTGGTCCGTCTGTGCACTCGCGAGCGTCCCTTGCAGTAAAGGTATCTGCATCGCTTTGCTTCGGAGCACTTCGCTTGCAAATGGGATTCGGTCCCCTTTGGCAAATCGCAAACTCCATGAGTTATTCAGCAAGTCGATCATGTCGTCAGAGAACGCTCCAGGACTGGTTTGCTCAAGGGGGGCGAGCGATCGCAAGAAAGAACCTTCGACGCTTGCAAGAGCCTCGGGCCCATTGATGATCAGAGTCCCGCCGAAGTGAATCCAGTCGCGAAACGCTGTTTGCTGTTCTTCATTTAATCTGCTGATACTCGCATCGTTAAGCACCACATGGGAGATACTTGTCATCGTCGCTAACTGGTTAGGAAAGCTATTGGACAGCTCCTCTTCGGAAATATCGATAATGCGATGTGGCGTTACGCGAAACTTGCCATCCTGTTCATAGAGTGGCCAAACGATGCAGTCGAGCCCACGCCAAAAAGTAAAAGGGGAGACTTCACGACTCAAAACCAGCATGTCGTACTGGTAGGGTGACATCGGTTTGAGCAAAAAGGATTCCTCAAGCAACGGGGAACCGATCGATCGCAGCGCATACCGGGTAAAGATAGAGACGTTCGGATTGGTGGTGCCAGAGGGATCCATGGGGCGAATATCCTCGGGCTGAAGCACCTTGAGTTCAATCGTCTTCTCCTGCCCTTTGGCCAGCGACAGATTCCGTTCGAACTGCATCGGTATGCCTTGGGTCCAAGGCGGAATAGGATTCTCGTCGCGATCGATCTCGAAGAGAGAAGCGACCAAAGCCTCATCGCCGAAATTTGCTTTCAACTTGTGCCGCGTTTGGTACCAATGCCCAGGCTTGATCGAGTTCCCAACGATTTCCGCTGAGTAAGGCAATGTGCGAAGTTCATCCGCAACCAAGCGTTGCTTTTGATTCTTTACTTTCTCCCCTTGTGAGTCAGTCGGATTCGCACGCTGTGAGTCACACCCCCGACAACCAAGAATTGGCAGGAGCAAGAGCGACAGCCAAAGAACGCGAATGAAGCTTGCGGTTGGGAAGCACATGGTTAGTTTCCGAACATGCATCCTCTGGCACATTGAGGTTTTCCACACGTACCCGAGTCGTCCCCGCCTCCGGAATTCGAACGCCCACCTCCCTGAATTACAGGGGAACCGATGACGCTCAACTGCTTTTCGAGTTTCTTCGATCCGCATTCGGGACATTGAGGTTTAGAAGCTAGGCTTTGTACCAAAATCTCAGAGTCTTTCTTGCAGTCTTGGCAACGATACTCGTAGAGTGGCATGTCGATAACTCCTCTCAATTAGGGCAATTAGGGTTCATTTGGTAATGGAATTGAAGTACTCGGTACAGCCACTTCAGCGCTGTGCCATTTGGAACTTAGGACCGTGCTATTTGGAACTTAGGACCGGGCTGGTTGGAACTACCGTTCAACATGAACTATGGTAAAGTGTGAAACGCAAGGCTCCTGCAAGTCCCAACAACCCCGCAGGCCCCTTGCTCCTACGCACGCAGATGTGCCTCTGCAAGCAGACCCGCCAGGTCAAGCCCAAGAGCCTGGGAAAGTCGCACAGGGATTGTTAGTTTAGCACGAGCAGGGCACCATCGCACCCGTAGGACCTGCGAATACCAGCACGGTAGCTTAATCGGTTTGCAATTTCGGTGTACCCTTAATGGGTGAAGGCCGGTTTGCTACCCAGTTTGCTGGGCATTAAGCCGGAGATTGCAGCTATGAGCCTGTAAGCTATCCGTAAGGGGTGGGACAACTGCAAAGGTGTAGGCTGGTTGCAAAGTTGCAGGCTGGTTGCGAAAGTCTGAGCTCAGAAGTACGAATCCAAGGAAATCATCGATGAAATTTGCAATATGCAATGAAACTTTCGAAGGCACCTCCCATCGAGAAGGACTTCAACTCGCCAAGGAGCTCGGGTACACGGGGGTCGAAGTCGCTCCCTTCACCCTTGGCACCTATGCCCAAGACATTTCAGCTCTCGCTCGCCGCGAATACCGATCAATGGTAAGCGACCTTGGAATGGAAATCATCGGACTTCATTGGCTTCTGGCAAAAACGGCTGGTTTTCACCTTACAACGGACGATCCAGCAGTCCGAGGAAAGACTGCTGACTACCTCAAGCAACTGATCGAGTTGTGCTCGGACCTAGGTGGCTCAATTATGGTCCTCGGCTCTCCAGCTCAGCGCAATTTCGTCGCCCCGATGACGCACGATCAAGCGGTCGGCAATGCGCTCGATGTCCTTCGCAAAATCGTTCCGGATCTTCTCGCGTCAAACGTCCGGTTAGCCATCGAGCCGCTCGGACCTCAAGAAGGAAACTTTCTAAATCACGCATCTGAAGCGCGCTCGATGATCGAAGCGATCGGAAGCCCTGCTGTCGGATTGCACTTGGACGTCAAAGCCATGAGCACCGAAGGAATTGCGATCGAGAAGATCATCCGTGATCAAGCCGATCTGATGCTGCACTTTCACGCGAACGACCCAAACAAACTCGGACCAGGCATGGGGGATGTCGACCAAGCCCCCATCTTCCAAGCTTTGCACGACGTCCGATACAGCGGTTGGGTAA
>JBJONT010000150.1:0-14915 GCA_046051705.1 Planctomycetota bacterium
AAAGGAGTTTCGCCTTTTGCGTTTCTGATGCTCATCGCGTTTCACGTTTTGCCATTCCATTCGCTTGTTCCTGATCCGCTGTTGATGATGATGAAGCGATGATGAGGTTAGGCGAGGAGTTCATTGATGACGCGAGCGGGTTCCACACCGGTTAACCGCAGGTCGAGACCTTGGTTCTTGAACGTAAATCGTTCGTGTTCGATGCCCAGTAGGTGCAAAACGGTTGCGTGGAAGTCCCGGATATGGACGGGGTCTTTGATGATGTTATAGGAGAAATCGTCGGTCTCACCATAAATGGTTCCCCCTTTGATGCCGCCTCCCGCCATCCACATCGTGAAGCAACGCGGATGGTGATCGCGTCCGTAGTTATCTTTTGATAATCCACCTTGAGAGTATATCGTTCGACCGAATTCACCACCCCAGACGATAAGGGTCGAATCGAGCAGACCGCGACTCTTCAGGTCCGTAATCAAACCATAGGTTGCGCGGTCGATATCTTTGCATTGCGAGGGGAGTCGGTTCGCGACGTTACCGTGGTGATCCCAGTTATTGAGATAGATTTGTACGAACCGAACATCTCGTTCGACCATGCGACGTGCAAGCAATGCTGAATTAGCAAACGAGCCAGGCTTCTTGGCTTCTTGTCCGTAGAGCTCGATCGTCGACTCTGGTTCATCGGCAATATTGGTGAGTTCCGGAACGCTTGATTGCATACGGAATGCAAGCTCGTATTGTTGGATTCGCGTGTGGATTTCCGGGTCCCCGACGGCTCGGAAATTCATCTCGTTAAGAGACTTCAGGCCATCGAGTGTTTTGCGGCGGATATCGGTCGGAACACCGGTTGGGTTATTGATGTAGAGGATCGGATCGCCGACGGATCGAAATGAGCAGCCCGCATGTTCACCTGGCAAGCAACCCGAGGACCATAGTCGAGCCGAGATCGCTTGGATTTGCTCGGTGTTCGTCGGTTGGGCAACGAGAACGACGAACGTAGGGAGGTTGTTGTTCATAGAACCAAGGCCGTACGATAGCCAAGAACCGATGCAAGGGCGTCCGGTGACCATGTTCCCGGTCTGCATGTAGGTGATCGCCGGCTCATGATTGATCGCTTCGGTGTTCATGGATCGGACGAAACACAAATCGTCAGCGACTTTGGCTGTTTCAGGGAGGAGTTCTGTGATCCACATCCCCGACTGACCGTGCTGAGCGAACTTGTATTTCGAAGGGGCGATTGGAAAGCGGGATTGCCCGCTAGTCATGGTGGTCAATCGCTGGCCGTTTCGGATCGATTCCGGTAGATCTTTGTCGTACCATTCGTTCATTTGGGGCTTGTAGTCGAACAAGTCCATCTGCGAGGGTCCACCGACCATGTGCAGATAAATCACGCGTTTGGCTTTGGGGGCGAAATGGGGGAGCGTCCCTAATCCACCTGAATGTGGAGGTGTGTTCTCGCCAGCGAAGCCGATTGCGTTGTTGGCTGATTGCAGACCGAGCGTAGCGAGTGCCGCTGCGCCGAGCACATTACCTCCGCGACGGAAGAATTGTCGACGCGTTTCGCTACGTACGTATTCCGCAAAGAGAGGGTGTACGCCGGGACCGCGCAAGGAGTTCAAACCATTCGAATCGTTCATTTGGTGATCGCCTCGTCGAGATTCATCAGGAGGTTAACAGTCATTGTCCAAGCTGCTAGATCAGCGGCTGGAAGAGATTCTGGAGATCGAGTTGCCCCGACCGCTAGTAGTTGGGCGGTGGCGTCAGCATCGCCTCGGTAGTAGGTTAGCAAGTCGTTCAAAGTCGATTGAACCACGCCAAGTTCTTCACCACGCAGTGGTCTGCCAACTAGCTTGTTCGCGATGAACTGTAACCTTGCTACGGTTTCGTTTGCATCGGGGTAAGCTTCGATTGTTTTTTGCGCTAGGATTCTTGCGGCCTCTACGAACTGCACGTCATTGAGAGTTACAAGGGCTTGTAAGGGGGTATTGGTACGTTCTCGCTTGATAGTGCAGACTTCTCGAGCGGTGGCGTTGAAGACTTCCATATTTGGAGGGGGAGCAGAGCGTTTCAGGAAGGTGTAAAGACTTCGCCTGTACAATCCTTCGCCTCGATCGGCGACGTAATCGCGAGTGTTGCTTCCGGGCATCGCGACAGCTTCCCAAACTCCAGGTGGTTGGTAAGGACGGACGCTTGGGCCGCCGATTTTCTTTACGAGTAGACCGCTGGTAGCAAGGGCACTATCGCGGATCATTTCCGCGTCCATTCGGAACCGTGGTCCACGGGCTAGCAGTTTGTTCATCGGGTCTGTCGATTGTTTTTCATTCGAAGCACTCGCGGACTGGCGATAGGTGGAACTTGTTACGATCAATCGGAAAAAGTTCTTGATGTTCCAGCCATCTTCGCGGAAAGAGATCGCAAGATAGTCAAGCAACTCAGGGTGAGTGGGTAGTTGTCCGGTGACACCAAAATCCCCAGCGGAGGAAACGATTCCATTACCGAAGACTTCTTGCCAGAACCGGTTGACGGTTACTCTAGCTGTTAGAGGGTTTTTCTCATCGAGGAGCCATTGAGCAAATCCCAAGCGGTTCTTTGGAAGTTCGTCGCGCCAAGCATGCAGCACAGCTGGGGTGCCAGGAGACACTTCGTCGGCTCGCTTGTCGTAGTCACCTCGCATGAGAATAAATGCCTTAGCAGGTTCATTCTTTTCGTTCATGATGTGGGCGATGGTACCTCGTTTGAGAATGTTCCCTTTCTCATCGACAAGGCTTTGATGTGCTTGAGCTAAGTTGCCGTAGGATGGATCTTTCGCAGCGAGGAACCAAGTGAATAGTTCTTCGGTTTCTTCGTTGGATCGTTGTGGTTTCGAAACCAAGAACATGCGACGCGGCGTTTCGTAGATCGCTATTCGTTCCTCTGGAGAGAGGACTTTGGAATAGAGACGAACGTCTTGTATTTTTGCATCGGTGGTCGGTGCTGAGTTGTGCCGTCTTCCTAGTCGTAGTGGCACGTTGGTGCGAATGGTTTCCGAAAGTGCATTGCTAGCGATATTCTTGGGTGCTTCCTTACCATCGATAACGATGCTTATTCCTTCGGCTTTCGAAGATCCATCGTAGGAGATCACAACGTGGTTCCAGCGGTTTGCTGGTAAGCGTTGGTTGGAAACGACTTTGATGGCGTTCTCGGGCCACTTATGGATGATATGCGTACCGATGTTTCCATTTTCGAGCCAAACATCCCAGCCTCGGAAATCGGCACTTTCATCCATGCGAGCCAGCAAGCTACCGCCTTGATTGTCAGCAGCGGGTTTAACCCACAGAGCGATTGAGAAGGGTTGATCGCGTTCGCGATCTGCTGCTTCGAAGGTTGGGAACAGGTCTGATTTCACTTGCCAAGCGCTGTCGCTAAGTTGGCCGGGTGCAAAGGCTGCATCGGAGGGGAGTTCGACTCGTTGCGTTTGGCCTTGGGTGATCGCATCGATTCCACGTGGATCCGCACTGAGCAGAGGGAGATGGAAACTCAGCGAGTCGGATGCTGGCAAGGTGGATTGAAGGATACTGTCCTTCTCTTTGGGATCTGCAAGGAAAGCATCGAAAGCTCCTCGAGCTTCTTGGCGGCGCTGATCGACAGCTAGTTTTGCTTGAGCGATCAAGCTGTCTAGAGCGTTGAATCGATCGCGATCTTCTTCGAGGGGGACGGGAACGATTGGTGGAGTATCTTTAGCGTTTCCATCCATCGCGTTTTGGGTTGTGTTGTTAAAGAAAGCCGCCATTTGATAGAATTCGCGTTGCGAAATCGGATCAAATTTGTGGTCGTGGCAGACCGCACAACCGGTGGTCAGTCCTAGCCAAACCAAGCCGGTGGTCTCGACGCGGTCTCGTGTGTAGAGAACTCGATATTCTTCGTCGATTGCACCACCTTCGCTGGTGGTGATGTTACAGCGATTAAATCCGCTGGCGACACGTTGATCGAGCGTGGCGTTTGGAAGTAGGTCACCTGCGAGTTGTTCGATAGTGAATTGGTCGAAAGGTATATTGCGATTGAAGGCTTTGATGACCCATTCACGGTAGGACCACATTTCGCGAAAGTTGTCGAAGTGGATACCGTGGGTGTCAGCATAGCGTGAGTAGTCGAGCCAATAGCGACCTCGGTGCTCACCCCATTCTTGACGCGACAGAAGTTCTTCGACGTAATTCTCATAGCGATCCGTCGAAGGATCCATCAATACTCGTTCAATTTCTTCGGGTGTTGGAGGAAGACCGGTAAGGTCCAAGCAGACGCGGCGTAGGAGCGTTCGGAGGTCCGCTTCTGGGGTTGGCTCCACGCCCCGTCGCTCGAGTTCGGCAAGTACAAAACGATCGATCGGGTTTCGCACCCAACCGCTATTGCGAACTTGCGGCAACTCTGGTTTGGCAGGAGCTAGGTATGCCCAATGGCCCTGGTATTCGGCACCTTCGGCAATCCACATTCGAATAAGGTCTCGTTGTTCTTGAGTGAGCGTCTTGTGGGAGCTCGGTGGAGGCATCACCTCATTTTCGTCCGTGCTGAGAATGCGCAAGAGCATTGTGCTCTCGTCCGGCTTGCCAGGGACGAGAGCGTTTTTCTCAAGGGCGTTTTCTCGAACGTCGAGTCTCAGGTCTGCGGCGCGTTTATTGACATCCTGGCCATGGCAAGCGAAGCAGTTGTCGTTGAGGATTGGTCGGATGTCTCGATTGTATTGGACCATGCCCGCTCGAGGCTGTGGTTCAAGTGCCGAGGTAGTCGAAATGGTGAAACAGAGAATCCAAAAGAATGCAAAACCGAACAGCTTGGTAACTGCAGGAGTCATATGAAGCAATCCGAGGTGGGGGAAGTTGCCGACACGGGAATCGGTTAACTGTTGGGGTGGGACCAATCTGTATCTGTACGGGGTTTCTGCTAGCAGACCGGGATTTCTACCGGCGGACTACGTGGGAGCGATGTCCGGAACGACTAGAGAACTTGTTGTACGGATGAAGGATCGGCAAAGGAAATACGAACCTCTTCTATTTTCACCTAATTCAGAAGGATTGCAACGATTACTAGACAAGAATTGGGGCGTGGGCGAAGAAACAGGGCTGAGTCATAGCGTCGCTGGATGGTCAGTTCCCACTTCCAGGGAATGCAGGTACGATTTCGGAGATTACGGTGTCTGGGCGGGGCAGCTTCGTGGCAGAGCGTTGGTAGGCAAGGAGAATCATTTATGGAGACCGATCCAATTGAGGTTAGGAATCGAAGCGCCTACGACCGGATGGTTCAGCAGGAGCATTTTCTAACGCAACCTGTATCCCAAGAGGAGTTACAGGCCCCCTTGCAGACGTTGGATGCAAAGGGATGGTTGGGGGGCAATATTCGTGGATGGAAGGTCTTGTGTTTGGCAGCAGGTGGAGGAAGGCAAGGCCCGTTGTATGCCGCTGCTGGGGCTGATGTGACCGTTTTTGATATCAGCCCTGCGATGCTTGAACTTGATCGTAGGGTGTGCCACTCGTTGGGTATTCACTACCGAACAATCCAAGGAACGATGGTGAACTTGGCGATGTTCGACGATTCAGAATTCGATTTGGTTGCACATCCGGTAAGTACCTGTTACGTATCGAACGTCGAGCGGGTATTTCAAGAAGTTGCGAGGGTACTACGACCCGGTGGACTCTATGTTTCGCAGCACAAGCAACCTGCGAATGTGCAATCGTCGTTGGGGCTTATTCATGGTAGGTATGTATTCGAGCAACCTGTTGGTGGTCGTGCTTCGCCAGCACCTATCGATTCTCCAAGTTTGTTGCGGGAGCCGAACACGGTTGAATTCGCCCATTCCCTAGATCATTTGATCGGAGGTATCTGCCGAGCGGGGATGGTGATCGAAGCGTTTTCAGAACCCGATCATGCGAACCGCGATGGTGCACCTGGTAGTATGGGGCACCGTAGCCAGTTCATTCCTCCGTATCTGCGAATCAAAGCAAGGAAAGGATCAAACGGAATTGGGGGTGAGGGGGCCGGGCGATCGAAGTTGCTGTTGATCGATTAGTGGCTTCTCGAAGATGAGATAGCGTTGTGACCAAAAGTTTCCACACGATGTTTCTTCAGCTTATGTGTGCAGCTCATCACGACAGTTGCGATTGTGTGTCCGAAAGGAACCTTGCTTTTAACGCATTGATATTGTCGGCATCGCGAGGCGACTTGTCGGTTCTAATTCTTAGGATGCGTGGAAATCGAACGGCAAGCCCGCTTTTGTGACGCGTTGATTGCTGTATGTTTTCAAAGGCGATTTCCATGACAAGCTCCGGGCGAACTTCTGAGACGGGGCCGAATTTCTTTAACGTGTTTTCGCGGATGAAGCGATCGACGACCTGAAGCTCTGCGTTGGTAAGTCCTGAGTATGCTTTAGCAAAGGGCACTAAGCGATCTTGGTCCCAAAGTGCAAACGTGTAATCGGAGAAGAGTCCTGCGCGACGGCCGTGGCCGCGTTGCGCATAAACCAATACGGCATCGACACTGTAGGGGTCGAGCTTCCACTTCCACCAAGTACCTGTAACTCGTCCTGATTCATAATGTCCATCAACATGTTTGAGCATGATACCTTCCGCACCACGCTCGCGAGCGCCCTCTCGCATGCAAGCGACCTCTTCCCACTTTGAAAACCGCTCGGTACGGACTTGTTGAAGCGGTTCTTGCAATGGGAGTTCGTTCAGTCGGTGTAATCTTTGGGCATAGGTGAGCTTCCGGATGTCTTGGCCTTGAGATTCAAGATGATCGAAGCAGAGGAAGGAGGTCGGGATTTCATTGAGGATCGCAGCGTTAGGTTTCTTGCGTTGAATGCGTCGTTGCAGCAGAGCGAACGGCAACGGCCGACCGTCTTTCCAAGCGAGGATCTCACCATCGAGCACGGTTCCGTTGGGTAGGTGCGCCGATGCAGTTTCGATTTCAGGAAATCGACCAGAGAGGAGTTCTTCACCTCGCGACCAAATGAATGTCTGATTATTGCGTCGCAGAATTTGAGCTCGAATACCGTCCCACTTCCATTCCGCAATGAATTGATCCGCAGGCCCAAGAGACTCATAGGACTGCGGCAACGAGTGGGCTAAGCAGAACGGGTAAGGGATACTCGATCGATCCGATTGGTTCTCAGGAGCGATGAGTTGTTCAAACCACTTCGGTGTCGGGAGCCAATTCCCCATCATTCGATGCTGCATCTGTTCAGCGGGAATTGAAAGCCATTGGGAGAGAGCTTTGGTCACTATTTTGGCGCTGACACCGACTCGAAGATTGCCAGTGAGAAGTTTGTTGATCACGAAGCGATCGAATGGGCCGCAGGATTTCCAAAGTTCGACCAAAGCGTCGACTTGTTCTGATTCTGAAAGTCGAAGAATCGGATTGATTCGATGGTCAATCCATTGAGCGAGGCTCATATGATCAGTAGTTATTTGACCTTGGGCTACAGTTGCGGCTGTTTCAGCAAGATCACCGACCCATTGATAGGTTTCTTCGAAAAGCCAATCAGGGATGTTAGCGCTTCGAGCAGCGGCTCGTCGCAGGATCCGCGTCGGTAGAGTTGGTTGAAGTTTTTTCCCTACCAGGAAGTAGACCGCGTATGCGGCATCAGCACTTGAAGCACCCTTGAAATACTCGACAAGTGCGTTTGTCTTCTCCTGGCTCTTGGTTGTCTCATCGAGACGTTCGATGAGCAAGGAGAAGTTTCGCATGATTGAAAAGTTCGCCGTTGGTTACTTGCGAACTTCTCGTGTCAGAGGGCCTGTGTAGACTTGGCGAGGGCGTCCGATACGAGTGTTTGGATTGCGTTGCATTTCGGACCAGTGAGCAATCCAGCCTGGGAGACGACCCATTGCGAAGAGCACGGTGAACATCTGTACGGGAATTCCCATCGCACGATAAATCACCCCTGAATAGAAATCGACGTTTGGATAAAGCTTTCGCTCCACGAAATACGGGTCCTTCAAAGCGACCGCTTCGAGTTCTTGAGCGACATCGAACAATGGATCCTTCAAGTTGAGTTTCTTAAGGAGCACGTCGCAGGCTTGCTTGATGATCGTAGCTCTCGGATCATAGTTCTTGTAAACACGGTGACCGAATCCCATCAAGCGGAAGTTGCTCGACTTGTCTTTCGCCATGTCGACGTACTTCTTGACGTTTCCACCATCGTCTGCAATTTGCTTGAGCATGTTGACGCAAGCTTCGTTAGCGCCGCCGTGCAATGGGCCCCACAAAGCGCAGATGCCTGCGGAGATGCTTGCGAAAAGATTCGCATCGGATGAACCGACCAATCGAACTGTAGAAGTGCTACAGTTTTGCTCGTGATCTGCGTGAACGATCAAGAGGAGGTTCAAGGCTTTCACGAAATCGGGATCTGGCTTGTACTTCTCACTTGGTACTGAGAACATCATATGCAAGAAGTTCTCGCAGTAGTCTTGCGAGTTGTCTGGATAGATGAAAGGTTGGCCGAAAGCTTTCTTGTAGCTGTAAGCCGCGATCGTCGGCAACTTGGCGATCAACCGATAGATCGAGATCTCGACTTGCTTCGGATCGTGGGGATCCAAGGAGTCTTGGTAGAAGGTTGACAGTGCGCTGACGACGCTAGATAGGATCGCCATCGGGTGAGCATCGCGAGGGAACCCGTTGTAGAAGGACTTCATGTCTTCATGAAGCATCGTGTGGTGGGAGATCGCGGACTTGAAGTGATCGAGTTGTGCGGGAGTAGGCAGCTCCCCGTAGATCAAAAGATAGCTGGTTTCGAGAAAGTCACACTTTTCGGCGAGCTGCTCGATGGGATAACCGCGATATCGCAATACACCTCGATCTCCATCGAGGTAAGTGATCGCGCTGGTGGTCGCCCCGGTGTTGGCGTATCCCTCATCGATCGTAATGTGCCCGGTTTCCTTAAGCAGTTTCGAAATATCGATCGCCCGATCGTTTTCGGTCCCGACAATCACGGGCATCGTAAGGGACTTGTCGCCAACCTTGAGAATTGCTGTTTCGTCGGACACGGGATTGCTTGGGATGAAGGAAGTTAAGGGGCGGGGAAGTTCGGCTGGAGCGTCGCGTCGATTGACCATAAAATCAAAACGTTACGCAGGGAGGATTTCCTGCCACGGAAGTCCTGCAAACAAATACGTTCCCTAGTGTAGCTTGCAGTCACCCTCCCGACAATTAGGTCCACTTTTTTCCGTCGGGTTTGGACGATTTGAATTGTTCGTGTTGGCCACTTTTAGGGCCTGACCTCTTTAAAGGTCCGAGAGCCGTGGGGCAAGAGGCAGAATTAGGAAGACTTTATGGATAATTCGCTAGAATCAATCGCGATGTCGCTCAAAATTGGTCAATTTGTTCGCCATGTTTTTCTGTGCATCGGGCCTTCCTGCTGCTCGGAGCAAACCGGCGGAGCAGCTTGGAAGAAACTTAAGGATCTTCTCAAAGAACGGAACTTGTCTCTTTCCTCCGGCCCAGCCGCTTGCTACCGAACCAAAGTCCAATGCTTGAGAGTGTGCAAAGGTGGACCAATCCTGGTTGTGTACCCTGAAGGTTACTGGTACTCAGGGATGAGCGAAGAGAGAATCGATCGGTTCGTCGAGGAACAACTTGTGCAAGGCAAGCCTATTGATGAATGGATTTTCGCTCGCAATCCACTCCCAAACTCGGACATCGCGGAGGCTTAGGCGGTTGAAGAATTTAAACACAGAGCTCACGGAGTTCACGGAGAGGTAGAGTGTCCAGAGAGGTAGAGCGACAAGAGAGGGGCAGAGTTAATCAGAATGGCGAAGAGAGCCGAGGGCGGATGAGCAACTTTTCTGTTTGAAGCTCCACGTTTAAGGAACAGCGATGTCGTGAACTTTTACGGTCGAAACGCGCGGTTGTGTGCGATTCGCTTCGATTGCTTTACGTTCGAGGTCTGGATCGACGAGCTGGTAGAAGACGGTCCGTTGCCTTGGGGTGAACCCAAGTTCACTGATGGCATCGCGAATTTGATCTAAGGTAAGGAAGTGTACTGTTCCTGCTTCGGCAACAACGTTCTCCTCAAGCATCAGTGAGCCCATGTCATTTGCACCGAAAAGCAATGCTAATTGGCCAATCTTTAGGCCTTGTGTGACCCAACTGCTTTGGATGTTCGGGACATTGTCGAGAAACAATCGCGCAACGGCTTGCGTTTTGAGATACTCGAAAGATCCTGCAGGCGGGATATGACTCATCTGCGTGTTATCTGGTTGGAACGTCCAGCAAATGAACGCAGTGAAGCCGTGGGTTTCGTCCTGAAGTGCACGGATCCGGTCGAGATGCTCGACCCGTTCTGCGAGCGTTTCGGCATGACCGAACATCATGGTCGCAGAACTGTTTCCTCCCATACGATGCCAGACTCTCATAACGTTGAGCCAATCATCGGTCATCACTTTTCCTCGTGTGATCGCACTGCGAACTCGATCTACGAGAATCTCTGCTCCTCCCCCAGGAATGCTTCCGAGCCCTGCTACTTTGAGCCGCTCTAAAACTGTTTCTATCGAGAGCTTGTTTACCTTGGTGAAGTGATAAAGCTCCGGTGGGCTGAACCCATGGATATTGACTTCTGGAAAGTGTTTTTTGATGTCTTGCAGCATCTCTTCGTACCATTCCAGTTTGAAGTTCGGGTGCAACCCGCCTTGCAGCAAGATTTGATTTCCACCAAGCTCGACCGTTTCGCGAATTTTCTCAAGCAATACGCTTCGTTCGAGCACATAGCCTTCCTGGCTTTTAGGCGTTCGATAGAAAGCACAGAAATCGCATACAGCGGTGCATACGTTGGTGTAGTTGATGTTGCGATCGATGTTGTATGTTCGAAACGACTCGGGGTGCATCCGAAGCGAGACCGCGTGTGCAGCTTTGCCAATCGCAGACAAATCGGAGCTTTCGAGCAACGTCAAAGCGTCGTCGCAGGTCAGACGTTGACCACCTACGCAGCGTTCGAGAATGGCAGAAACATCGGATTTCGAACGGGTAATCATTCTGTATCAACTTTGTGAAGGTGCGTGTGTCGGGGGACAAGACCTAGGTTTTCGCATCGACGAGCGAATTCCTCAAGTCCAGCGAGCTCCGTTTCCCCGACTCGAAATCTCAGATAGTGAGTTAGGTACTCGCGGCATGCTTCAGGGCTCAGTCCATATTGAGCGCTATGTCGATCAACGAGCTGTTCGACATTCAATAAGCCAAGATCTCTGCTCGATTCAAGAGCCTCGATTGTTTCTTGCGAGGCAAAGGAGTCGTTCCTTGCGATCCACATCGCAAAAATGAACGGTAAGCCGGTTTCTCGGAACCATTCGAGTCCTAGATCCCAATCGCAGATGAAATCCTTTGCGAAACGTTCGGGGTTCATCGCACGATCCCCAATGATTAGCACCGCATCAGCCGGGCAATCCATCGGTTCGGTTCCTAAAGGAAACGGAATTTCATCGAGCAAGCGACCGAAGCGACTTGCGAGAAGGACTTGGGATAACGCTACGCTTGTCCTGGATCCTTCGTCTGTCCCGAGCGTCCGAGCTTTCTCTGGCGGCACGCGAAAAAGAATTCTTACTGACCACACTGGACCGCGGCATGCGATCCCGGCGTTGCTGATCGGACGGTAGCTTTCTCGATGCCTTAAATACTCCACAATCGGAAGCAACGCGATGTCTAGCTGACCGCGATTCATGCGTTCAGCAAGGCGGCTTGGGAGTTCCAGTTCGAGGCTGGATGTTTCTTCGAGGCGTTGGGCCAAGTCGTAGATGAGAGGCTTCGTATTCAGGTAAGCCACCGCTCCAATGCGAGTAAGAGCTACAGGGCCGGTTGCTGGTGGGGCACCGGTCATAGTCGCACACGAACTGGATTGAGTAGGAATTGCACTGGTCATTTACTCTTGCAACCGTAGGGGCGGGGGATGATTAACTCCCTTACCCCTATTCTGATCGGTTTGGCTTATGATTTCCAGATGCAGCCGGCCCAAGACCATCCGACGCCGAATCCTACCAGGACGTGGTTTTCACCGGGGAGCAACCGGCCATCTTTCCGAAGGTCATCGATGAGAATCGGGAGTGTGGATGATACGGTGTTTCCACGATTTAGAAGCCGGATTGGGAGTCTTTGGTCGTCGACGTTGAGGGCTTGTTGGAGAAGTTCAAGCATTTTGCGGGTGGCTTGGTGCATCAAAAAAGTCTGGATATTTGTTGAGCTTAGCTCGTGTTTTGCCAAGATCCTTTGGATCAATTCCGGGATGGCAACGACGGTAAAATCCATCAAGCTCTGGCCATCCATGTAAAGCCGACTGTTCCAGCGTTTCCGTTTACGTGGTTGAATCGCGTCTGATTCGCAACGCGCCCCACCTTGGTTGACAATCAGTGTATCCGCACCTTTTCCGTCGGTTCCGAATTCAAAACCGAAGAGTTTTGGAGTGTCAACCGCTTCGATTAGCGTTGCAGCCGCCGCATCGCTAAAAATCGGGCGCACCGAGCGATCGTCTGGATCGATGTATTTGCTGTAAGTTTCAGCCGTTACGAGCAAGATGCGTTTGCATTGACCACTTGCGATCAGCCCCTCGGCGATCCCGAGTCCATATACAAAACCAGAGCACCCAAGGTTGAAATCCATCGCTCCGCTGTTGACCCGCATTCCGATTCGATCCTGCAATAAACATGCGGTCGTGGGGAGGGGGTAGTCGGGTGTCTGTGTGCAGAGCAGCAAAAAGTCGATCGACTTCGGGTTGATCCCGTTTTGCTGAAACAGGGATTCACAAGCCTTTGCAGCAAGGTCCGATGCGGTTTGCTCCGGGGCTGCCAAGTAGCGAATGTCGATCCCGGTTTTTTCAACAAGTTCGGGGATGTGCCATTCGGGATGGGCCGCCATCAGTTCTTCACTGGTTTCGATATGCGGTGGAAAGTAAACCGCAATTGGACCTATTTGAGCGTGTGGCACGTTATGTAATCGACCGAAAAGCGACCAAGGAAAAAAGCGTGTGACGAACGGAGTTCCCCCGGGTAGAATCTTACCGATTGCCCCGGGATCGCGAAAGGTAGGAATGCGCCTTGTGGTTTCTCCTCGAGAGCAGCCAAAATTGGACTAGACAGCCCAGTCCCCCTATTTCGCCATTCCTGTATCACGCGAGCATTGATCGAATCCCCATTAGGCCAGGGACATGAAACTTATCACCGCCGTCATTCGTCCCTACTTGGTCGAAGAATTGCTTGAAGCTTTGAAGTTCGCGCCCGTTGAGGCGCTGCAAGTCCAAGAAGTCAAAGGATTCGGGCGGCAGAAGAACGAACTTGCAAGTTACTCTGGTGGGGAATTCTCCCAAGCTTTCTTGCCAAAAGTCGAGTTGAACATCTGGGTTCAGAACGCTCGGTTGGAAGAAGTTCTCTTAAGCATCGAACGGACTTGTCGCACAGGCCGAATGGGAGATGGCAAAATTCTTGTGGTCGAGTGTACTCAACCTTCCGTCAACGACTCTCCTTTTTAGTTTCGCTTTTCGTAAAACGACGATTGCCAACGAAGCCACCTGGGAAGGACTTCGCTGGCAAGTCGAGTGAGATCGTCGAGTGGTTGACCGACTACTGTGGTTGGACGACAAGTCGTCGCTGTCCGTTAACCAACTGCACTGAAAGCTTTCCGTTCGGGTCGGAACGATCCGAACGTTGATGAAGTTTCATTCGTTGTTGAGCGCTCGAACCAGCCGCTGGGACGCTATTGGGTAATGCTGGTTGTTCGAGTGAAGGTTGTTGCAAACTTGGCGAAGAATTGCTTCGCGGTGTTGCTGGGGTTGGCGAAGGCTGACTCATGGATGGTGATGAAGTTCCTTGTCCTACGTCGCCATAGATCACACCCGATTCATCTCCGAGAATTTCTCCACTGTGAATGTTTCCGCCGTGAAATTCATGAGTCGAGTAGCCACCCTCAGCGGCGTGTTGGCACGACGCACAGTGACTTCCTCCCCCGTGTGCATGTCCACCATGCACAACTCCTTCAGTGTGCGAGGAAGCATCGCATCCGCCAGTGCAACCCGACTTGCCACAGAGGCCCTTTCCGCAAAGGGATTTACCACATCCGCCCTTTAAGCAGCTACCACCGGTCAAGCAACTACCACCTGAGCAGCCTTGGCTTCCCTTGTAAGGTATTCCCCAAAGATGGCCGATTTTTGTATACCAAGGTCCGCAGTGTCCGCTCTCGCCTGTCCAATTACCGGATTGATCACACGGGTCGCATCGACGCGGGTCGTTGATCGATTCGTCGTAGTAGACTTCTCCACATCCACCGGCACAAGCAATACTGTTGGCACACGAGCCTATCTTGTGCTTGACGCGATGTCGAAGCGTTCCATCGAAAAGCGGATCGCGATCTTGGATACCGGTTTGGCACGACTCGCCACAAGCGGTTGATCCGCAGCCGGACGAACCACAGGCAGCCTGGGCCAATCCCACACCGCACTTCTTGCCAGAAGTTGAGATGTGAACCGAACAGCAGCCGACTTGGAACAAGCACAGAGCAAGGGTTCCAAGCACAAAGAAACGATACGAACTAACTGCACGATGCGCGCAGCGCAGAAAACAGGCCATGATTCCCCCCCGGGTCTCGTATGGTAAATCGTCGATGCCTAAGGCACACGTCTGTGGCTGTTATCGGAATGCATAACCGCTACAATCAGCAAATCTTTGCAACAACGGCTAGCAACTCGTAATCTGTACGAATAGATCCATCACCATTAAGCCCAGTTAATAGGCGCAAGTCCGCCCAAATCCGAACCGGAAAGGAAATGCTATTAATGTTCCTCGATGTCGTTTCTGAATCGAAATTGGTGGCAATCTTAAGACTCGAATCGTTGGATCAAGCCGACCGGCTCGTGGATACCTTGCTCGACGCCGGCGTTCGTTGCATCGAGTTTACGTTGACGAATCGCAAGGCTCCGGCTT
>JBJONT010000151.1:0-4451 GCA_046051705.1 Planctomycetota bacterium
CAAGCGATCCGACACGGCAAGAGTCGCAAAGGACCTTGGCACATGGCCAAGACGATCGCAAGTGGTGTCGGAATGACGAACGATTGGTTAGCTTCGCAGGGTGTCTTGAGTCTGAAAACCCTCTGGGCAGAACTTGCTCATCTTCGTGGAACCGCCGCCGCACTCCTGTGCGTTGAACCAACGCGGCCGGACCCGCATGCTAGGTGGTGTGGGGAGGGTGCCCGGAAACGGGCATCCTTACCCGATTTATCGCTTTGGTTTTTGTGAATCTGACTTCAGTGCTGATTTGAGTGCAGCGTATGGGTCGGGATTTCTGGATAGTAAGTAACAGTCATAGTATTGGTCAATATACACAATTTCGTCCAAGTTAAGTGCATGTTTTTCGTCGCAAATATACGTCAGGTTGTGGTCGTCCAACGTAAATTGAACGTCCAACGCATATCCGCCGATCCATTTGCGTCGAACTATCCCTCGAATGTCAATGTAAGGCCAGCGGTTGTTTGGGGTTACGAAACCAAAAGGCTGGTTTGTGTACACGTCAGCCGTTGCGATTCGCACCCAAGCATCGAGACCGTTCGTGAGTGTTGGGTCCGTTCCATTGGGATCATGTCCTTTTTCAACGGCCGTTCCATAGACGTGGAGAAAAATGTTGTCTGCTCGAAATCGATCCAACGCGATCACCAACACGAGCGCCACGATGGTAAGGAGAAAGAAAAACTCCCGGAGCGAGATGCGAAGGGTTCGCATAGCGGGCAAAGGTCTACCTCAGTTCTTAAGCGATAACGCCTGGTATCACCCAGGGCGAGTAGTGAACAAATGCACCGACCAAACACCGTCGATCGAGCCCTTGGGGCGAGTAGTTTGGAGTCTCTCGAGGTTAGGACGATGTTCGTGTTCTCGGTTTGCCGCCTAGTTTCCTGGCGGTGCCACAATATCTCGGCCATGCTCGATTGATAGTCCGCACCCTCTCAGAACCGTACGTGCGCAGTTAACGCATACGGCTCCCAGCTATCACCTGTCTACGCAATCTTACCAATATCTACCAGCGTTAGCGATACGCGGCTATCAAATCCTTTAGCTTCACCGGGCTGGCCAATGGCATCCGGTCTAACCATCGATAGAATGTCTCCCATGTCCAAGCTGTTTTGCCCGTTTGGCTACGTCGACGCAACCAGCGGAACAACCGCCACTTCACCGCTGTTCGGAACTTCATCAGCCAGGGCCAATTGTCGTTGATCCCATAGTACTGATAGTGCCCTTGCAGCTTGCGTTGTAGCGACTCCCACACTTGCGATAACGGAGTCGTCAGATGCCTACGAAGCCAATCCGACATCGCTTGAACTTTCGCTCGGAATTTCTTCTTCGACGTTCGCCTCTTCAGTTTGAATTTGCCTGCGCGGCTACGGCCGCAGTAATGAGTAAAACCTAGAAAATCAAATGTCTTCGGTGCCCCTTCGTTCATCTCCTTGGAGTCGCGAGCGGCGAAGCGGCCAAACCGAATCAGTTTGGTCTTCTCTGGAGCTAGGTTCAAGCCGAATCGTCCCAGGCGTTTCTCCAGCGTCGATTGATATCGCTTGGCGTCATCCGCCTGTTGGAAGCAACAGATAAAGTCATCTGCAAAGCGGAACAAGTATGCTTCTCCAGCGATATGCGTCTTTACAACCTGCTCGAACCATTGGTCCAAGACGTAGTGCAAATACACGTTGGCTAGGAGTGGACTCAATACCGAGCCTTGCGCAACTCCTGTATCTGTTTCGTGATAACGACCTTCGATCATTACTCCTGCGTCAAGGAACTTCTGAATCAACCGCAACAATCGAGGATCAGATATCCGTTGACTCAAGAACGCCATAAGGTGTTGATGATTCACGTTGTCGAAGAAACCTTGAATGTCCGAGTCGCTAATCCAGTTAACCTTGCGAGTCGCAATGACCTTGCCCAGTTCGCCTAAAGCTTGGTCGCATGACTTGCCCGGTCGATAACCATACGAGTTGTCGTAAAAGTCAACTTCGTAGAT
The DNA here is from genome assembly GCA_046051705.1 of Planctomycetota bacterium. Lineage (GTDB taxonomy): Bacteria > Planctomycetota > Planctomycetia > Pirellulales > Pirellulaceae > JBKCUI01. The sequence continues at coordinate 2,018 of JBJONT010000151.1, forward strand.
GCGTTCCAGGATCATGACAATCGCTCGTTGCACGATCTTGTCTTCTACACAGGCCATTCCTAAAGGTCTGGTTTTACCATTCTCTTTCGGAATCTCTTTGCGAAGACTAGGTTTGGGTCGATAGCTGCCTCGATGAAGTCGTTGGAGCAGGCCGTGAAGGTTCTCCTCCAAGCTCGTTCCGTAGTCTCCGACCGATTGGCCATCTATACCAGGGGACTTGTCGCTCTTGAGTCGTGAGAAAGCCATGTCAAGCATATCCAACGTAATCAGCGTTAGCAGATTATTGAACTTCTCTCCAGGATGGCTCTCCGCTCGTTGCGAGATGCGTTCCAGTCGCTTGATCACTGCGATCTCACCGCTGAGTGTGAACAGTGTGCTTCCAGAATCGCGTGATAGCTTGACCGCCTTCCCTCCCTCGGAATTACCCGAGTTCGCAGGTACTATTCGGTCATCCGACTCCCTCGCGTCATTTGCTTGCCTAGCCTTTGGGGCTTGTTGGGCATACTCCGAGACCGACCGACTGGATGTCGGTTGAGTCGAAGAACAAGAGGGTCTCACTGGTTGCCTTGAAGACATGATGTGTAGCGCGAATGGGCCTAGCGACTCCGGGTCTTCAATCGCTTCTCGCCTATGACGAAGCGATCAATGTTGCCTTCCAGCATGCACACACCTTGGGCAGAATCCAAAAGTTACAATCTTTCGGAGCTCAATACCATTCAGGGCGGGGTAGCTAGCCCCTGCCTTTCATCCTCACTACCTTTCTGTGTACGCTTCAACCGGGCACTTCCGTTGGAGATCCAACTTTATAGCCAAGCTGCAACACTCGATACCAAGCCTCTGGCTAAGAGCTACTTGGATGGGAGTCACTCCCACTTGCCTTCAAACCATTTCCAGTACGCACGTGCATGGCTTTGTTATGTCGCTTGTACGAGTCACCATTAGTCACAACAAATCGCTGATCTCTTTGTTGCATTTCTCGCAAAAGACTCGACTAGGTTGTTCGTCTGAAATACGAATTCCAGACGGATTGGCAAGATTGAGCAGTGCGTCGCACGATGGGCAATGCACTTCTGCTTTGTTCTGTTTCTCTAACTGCTGTCGCCCCAACCACCCGGGCATGTTGCATAGAGCAGCAGCACCCTCGCGATTGAATCTGAAATACGCATAACCACAATCCGAACATCCAATGATAAAGAGTCCCGGCGCCACCTTAGAAGGAAGCGGACCGTTCTTCGTTTGAACATAAGCAAGTGCCGGTGCAGTTGTTGAGAATAGCTCGCGACTTCCACATTGGGGACAGGGATCATCAAGCAGACCTTCAAAATCAACCGGGTTTATCCTGACGCATGCAGCACATCCACGACCAAACAAGTCCCATTGGAAAATGGAGACGGTCTTCTGGCAAACAGGACACGTTGGCATTTGTTGACTCCCCGATGAAAAATGGGCCTCCAGTGTTGAAGGCGACATAACGTTTTGGCATTACCGAGCACGAGCAGTCGACTCAACGCAAGTCGAAACGGTCGATCGAGTGCTTCGTGTGCATGCCATGGTTCGTCTTGCCTGGTTGATTAGTTTTCGATTTTCGATCTGCGTCCAAGGACCAATACCCGAGTGTTGTCGTTTGAGTCCTTAAGGAAGGAAAGCAGAACTTCTTGATTGTATTTAGAGAGGTCCACTCTGTGAGTCGCTCCATGCTCAGTGTAACGGTATGCCTTCTTGTTCGCACCTTCGTTCAGTACGACGTCTCCAGCGCTCGAACGACAAAACGGTGGTTTTGCGGTACCAAGCGTCTCCAGCAATTCGTACTCGGAATAGTGGCTGTTTCTTTCCAACACTTCGTCTATCGAGGCAAAAGGCCCTGGTGTTTGGCGATTGCAACCACAAATTGCAAACACCGTAACGAAGCATACAAGAATGACGTAGCCTTTTGGTTGCATTGCAAGTCACATCCTTTCTTGTCGACGAACGTACGCGATCACCCAGCCCGAGCAAGTTGACTCAACGCAAGTCAAAACGGCCGACCGAGGGCTTGGTGTGCATCGCTTGGTTATGTCGCCATCCGTCTTTCATCAGACGCAATACATTCATCCCAATGCGTAAAAATGTACGTTATCAATCGCTCCGTCATGTCTGTAGCGGAATTCGCAAAATTTTCGAAAAGTTCATCGGGATCTTTGCCCGTAGAATCCTCGTATTGGATGATCCACTCTCGATTCGTTTCCATATCAGGTGATTGTCCGCAAGGAAAGAGCTTAGTGCTTCCGCTACGTAAACCCTCTGCTGCCTCGTGGTGTCCGATCGAATCCATTGCCTCTGCGGCTTCCATTAAGGAATAGGGATTATTCATCGCACAGTAGACCCCTCCGTTCCCCATGGCCCCCCATGTTAACCAACAGGCGACGACCAGTGATTCAATGCGCGATAGCTGCTC
>JBJONT010000152.1:0-4405 GCA_046051705.1 Planctomycetota bacterium
ATGCACGACAAAATGAGCAATCCTTTTCGCATGATATCTTCTCTGACGATCAGCTAATTCTTGCAAACTACGCAACTCATCCTCCGGTTCAAAATTCAATCCTTCCTCCCATTCACGATTCAACTCGTCGAAGTGAGTTTGGTACCCGCGATCTTCTAGCTGCCCGTTATCTATTGCAAACTGAATCTCCATGCAAGATGGTTCAGCAAGGTAGGTTTTGTGTGAGTTAAATCCGTAGGGGACAAGCTCAATGTCTGCAATTTTCTTCATCATGTTACAGTTCTCCGCTAAAGGCTTGGTGCAGGATCGACTTTTTCAACTCGTCGAGCGAGGCGAGCTTGCGTTCGTAGATGGATTCGAGACGCTGGGTTTCGATCATTTTGAATCTTCGTCTGAAATCGTGACCTCGACTTCAACCATGCCCATGAAGATGGCAGCCTTGAATCGGTGCAATCCGTCTTTCATCTTTCCTCCCGCCGTTAGGATAATTGGGTCGGTCCATCCTTGAACTACAAAATGTGCGATCCTTCTGGTGTGATACGTTCGTATGCGTTCATTCCACTCCTGGGCAGATGATACATTGCTTTCCCATTCAGTCTGGAGTTCATCGAAGTGCGTTTGAAACCCTCGCTGCTCAAACTGCTTATCGTCGATGGCGCGTTGAATTTCATCTCGGGTTGGTTCGCACCCCATCTGCACCCCATCGACCGTGCTTGCATAAGTAACGATGGGAATATCAGCGATTTTTCGCATCATGTTACAGGTCTCCGCTGAAGGCTTGGTGCAGGAGGGACTTTTTCAACTCAGCCAGCGCCGCTTGCTTTTGCTCATAGATCCGAGTCAACCGTTGGGTCTCGGCGGCAAGGGTGTCGAGCTGGGTTGCAATAGCTCGTTGTTCATTCAGAGGTGGAAACGCCACTGCGATTTTGCGAAGGTCACCTATGTTGATTTGCATTAGCGCAGCGCCGTAGGTTTTAGCCTTGATTTGTGTTTGCACAGGCTCCGCACGCAGAAGGTGAAATCCAAAGTCCTGACAGAGTAGCTTGGGGTTGAGGCGAATAGGTACGATACCACGAGTTACATTTGCACCTTTGAGTTCTGACGCCGCCTTGGAAATGACACCTGTTGACCCTCGCACACACAATAGCAATTCGCCGCCTTGAAGCATTGTGCGTTGGTAGGATTCCGCACACTTCGGATCGATTCGCTTCAAACCGTCGAGTTTAATCGTGGTATGGGTGAGATCTGTCGGACGCACGACCGGCAAGCCGTCTACGACTTCGTCGCCGGGCTGAACGATTCCGTAAGAAAGGGAACAGTCACTTGCAGCAACTTCTTCCATCGTCTTCTCCTCCCAGCCCTCACCACGTTGGGCGAATACAGCTTCAAGGTAACTATCAAACAGCTCGCGGGCGTTTTGGAGGTTCTTCTCGGCGTGGGCTTGGGCGGTGGCAAGCCCCGCAAACGCTTCGTCCAACACGCCCACGATCCGCTGCTGCTCGGGGAGTGAGGGATGGCAAATGTGGAAAGCTTTCACCTCGGGGAAATAGATTGTCTGATGCACCGATCCGCTTGCGAAACGAAGTAGTCCTTCATCCTCCGCAATGAAGAGATACTTCAGGAAGTTGTAATCTAACTCTTCCGAGCAAATCCAGTTCACGAAGTCTTGACTGGTCGCCATGGGACGCCCCATTACAACCACATAGCCGACTGATGCCGTTCGTGAGAGACAGACCGTATTCGAGGGCAGAAGCCGCGCCGATGAATTCGCGAGACCGAGTTCATTCGTCTTCTCTTCAGTGTCGTCGATGCGATCACCGTCGTGAGCCCGCGCATCCGAAATGCTGATCCACGGGACATCGCCTCCCCAATACTCGGGGTGGTTCCGGCTGGGAGTGTGCCCTGACTCCAACCGAGCGAGATCAGAGAGTGCAGACCATTTCCAGCCACGTGGCGCAGGCGTCGAAGGCATCGAAACGGAGAGTGCCAGCTTTGGCGGAATGTGCCGTGTGGTAGCTTCTCGCCCTCCAGTCCTTGTCAATCGGCCAGCCTTTTTCATTTCAGCAGCCCTTCGATTTTCTTCATCACTTCGGCACTTTCGGCGTCGAGGGCGGCGATCTCCTTGAGAATCTCTTGTGGGCTGCGATGCACGACCACTTCGCCGCCGCTGGGGTTCTTCACCGATAAATCAAAAGTCGTGGGGTCGATGTCCTTCACATCCACGCTCCAGCTCTTGGGCGAGTCGGCGAAGGTCTTTTGCAGCTTCACAAAGTCAGCAAGATCGTCATCGTTAAGCGGGTTGGTCTTGCCAAGATTGCGTCCTGGGTCGAGCTGGTAGTACCACACCTTGCGGGTAGGGCTGCCTTTCTCAAAGAACAAGACCACGGTCTTCACCCCCGCACCTAGGAACGTGCCGCTCGGGCAGTCGAGCACCGAGTGAAGGTTGCAGCTTTCCAACAGGTGTTTTCGCAAGCTTACTGACGCATTGTCAGTGTTCGAAAGGAAGGTGTTCTTGATGACGATGCCTGCTCGTCCCCCCGCCTTGAGAACCTTGATAAACCTCTGCAAGAACAAGTATGCGGTCTCTCCGGTGCGGATGGGGAAGTTCTGTTGGACTTCTTTGCGTTCCTTGCCGCCGAAAGGTGGATTGGCGAAAACCACATCGCAGCGTTCGCTTTCTTGGATGTCAGCCAGGTTTTCCGAGAGACTATTGGCGTGGACGATGTTGGGTACTTCGATACCATGCAGGATCGTGTTCATGATCGAGATGACGTAAGCCAGCGACTTCTTCTCTTGACCGTAGAAGGTCTTTTCCTGAAGCAGTTTGAGTTCCTTGGTGGTCAAGCCTTTCTTGTTCCTCATGTAGTCGAACGACTCGCACAAGAACCCCGCCGATCCGCAAGCATCATCGCGAATGCGCTCACCAATTTTTGGTTTAACCACTTGGATCATCGCGCGAATCAGCGGTCGGCACGTGTAGTACTCGCCGCCATTGCGCCCCGCGTTACCCATGTTCTTGATTTTGGCTTCATACAGATGCGACAGCTCATGCTTCTGGTTCTGGGAACGGAACTCCAGTTCGTCGATATGGTCGATGATTTCGCGCAGGTTGTAGCCCGATTGAATCTTGTTCTTGATTTCGCTGAAAATCTCACCGATCTTGTATTCGAGTGTATTCGGTCCCGTCGCCTTTTGTTTGAAGCCGTGCAGATAGGGAATCAGTTTGTTGTTGACGAAGTCCCGCAGGTCATCCCCGGTCTGCGCCTTGTTGTGATCGATCCTTCCATCCTTGTCCTTCGGCGCTGCCCACACATCCCAGCGATACTGCTTTTGGAGGATGTACTCGTATTTTTTCCCTTCCATGGTGGCTTCATCGGCTTTGTCTTGCTCCAACCCGTCCAGATACTTCAGGAACAGCAGCCAGGACGTTTGCTCGACGTAGTCCAGTTCCGTCGTGCAACCGGCTTCTTTCCAGAGCACATCGTCGATATTCTTGAAGGTCTGTTCAAACATGAGTTTTCATTCGAGTCCAGAAGCATCGTCGTAGTCAGGGTTCAGATAGCCCTGACGGCGGTGATCGAGTTTGGCAAGATTGTTTGCTAAACCAGCATTCTAGTGTGTGCCGGTCTGCAATGGTACCCTGGGGTGTGCGTCAATGACCCGTTTGCCTGGGAAACTAGGGACGTTCTCGCTGTCGATCGCCTCTTGGATCCCAGTGCGTCTTGGGGTATTCGTAGGGAGGTTACGTTGGGGCAGAAGACTGTGCAACGCTATCTGGAGATATGGGCATTCGCAGCTCAACAAACGGTTTAGCCCAGCGGTTTCGGGGAGATCAGACCGAAACAGCTTGTCACTCCATGTAAAAGTTGATCGGCTCGCAATCTCCTGGTATCATCGGACGCGGGGTTAAGGCGTACTTGAATAAGTGGTCGCGCTGGTGCGGTCTACAGAGTTTTGGCTGATCCGTGTAAAAACAAACCCTTTAACAGTAAAAAGAAAGATAATTGTGGAGCATCATGGTAACGCTTAGCACTCCATGCTCGACTTGCAAAAAGCGCACACCGCATCGAACATCCGGCGTTCTCAGTCGTGTTAGAGAATCCGATGGGCGTGTGAGCCAATCGATGGAATGCTGCATTTGCTCCACGATGATTAAGGTTTATTTCACGGAAGGGACTCAAGAGTTTCAAGCGAACCTTGACGAACCGATCGATAGCGGTTTGACAGTGGGTAAACATGATTCACGCACATTGGAAACGGGTGAGACTGTGCATTTGACAAGGTATCCGGGACGAAACTGGTTCGTTCGGTCGTACGACCGTTCATGGATCGATGGTCAAGTCCTAAAGACCGCTACGGTATTTGCCGAAAACGCAGGAATCGCTTCGCAAGAGTTTTCCACTGA
>JBJONT010000153.1:0-3629 GCA_046051705.1 Planctomycetota bacterium
TTCAAGAACAATGGATCGGATACGGCAACGGTTTCCTCGCACACATCGCTCGCCTCACCTCACGTGACCTACTCATCAGCCAAGCCGATGTCGTTGCGTTGCAACCTGTTCAAGGTGGCGGAGGCAAATCGCATCATGAACACGGCTCGGTGAGAATCGAAGCCGTCTTGGCCAACCCTCTGACCGAACTACCTGAACTAGTTCGCCTCGGTTGGCTCATCTCGCAACTCTATAACACCTCGACTCGCCATTCTCTAGGATTCAAACCGGATACACTTCACCGGCTTGTCCCCCTCGCAATGCTCGTTCCTTCGCTGGCGGCTGCCCAAGTCCTCGAGCTTGCGCGATGCGACGAACCGACCGCCGCAATGGCTATCGAACATTGGCACATCGCGGTCCCCAAACAAATGGATCTTCACACCCAACTCATCCCATCCCTTATGGAATGGTGGGAACAATACTTGCACCTCAAGTCCAGCTGGGATGTCGCTCTGCAAGCCCTCGCGCACCGCCTGGGCTTGCACCTTAACTAATCGTTGCTTCTTAAACTCGCAGAACTGAGATCTACATCTCGAAGTGCGAGTCATCTTGAAAGTTGCCATCGATACCAAGCCGTGTTTGCAAGGTATCAAAGAAGTCCACAAAACGATCGCTGCTGCTGTGTACATGCTCAGCTTCCGTTACAAACCGCATTTGATCATCTGGATACACGTCGTACTTGATCAACACGCGTTCAAACAACTCCTGCGGCACTCCATAGCACACCAACAACTTATGCTCGTCGAATTGCACTTCTAACTTCCGCTTCGGATTCACCACCGCAATCCCCGTGCAACCATCGTTCAACAGCAAGTCTTCAAAGTCGTACAAGACACTCTTCAAAATCGGCATGTCGATGTGCTCGCGCACAAAGTCATCGTGCTCACCGGTCTCGCCATGATGACTCGTTTCCAACACGACATTGACCGTCTCACCCAAACACGAAATCAAATCGATAAACAAATCGAACAAACGCTCTCGCGACACAGAAGCGAGCAATACCGGAATCGTCGCCCCACTCTGCGGATCGACATACTCGTCATGGCGAAACCCCTGCTTGGGTACGACTTCCAAGTTGTAAGCCGGACGGATCGCATCCGTTAGTTCAAACGTACCGTAACGGCTCCGCTCCATATGCATCTCTAACTCGTCGTGATTCAACTCCGCAAAACTTGACGTCGGGGTCGATCGCGACTCGGAATAATTCTTCTTGGCTGCACCTGAACGAAAACCTGGAAATCCCATGATGACTGCTGCAAACGATTACGTGTTGAAAACCTTCAAATCAATGACGCTCGTTCCCAGCCACCTAAGCGATTCCGCTTACCTATCCGGGAACAACCAAAAATAGGTCAAACTCCAACACGAAGCGTACAAACCGAAGTTTTTCTCAAGCTTTTCTCACCCGTATAACCCCTACAATCCGCCTACCTACAGTCCCCACACGGCATTCTTGCGCCATCCTTGACTACCACCGACCCTCCGACACACATCCCTGCCGATGACTTGCCTGTGACCCGCAAATCCCACCACACCCTCGGATCGATTCCGACCTCTGAAAAAAACTACTCCCGCAAATGGCTACTTACCCCATCACTGCTCACCCCTCAAACCTCTACACATCACTCTTGATGATAACCCTCGCAGCCTGCTCAACAGGCTGCTCCCCTTCCGCAGAGCAACTCGCAACCACCCGTGCGGAACTTAGAAAAACCATCGGACTGCCCGAAGGCCCCTTGCTAAAACCCGTTTCTACAACTTCCAAATCCGCCAGCCAACCGTCGACAACTTCGGATCCATCCCCTTCGATCCCAAGTACCCCAACCACTGCCGCGACAACCCCTGATCCCTCAGCTGCCAAGAAAGAACCGGCTACCCCCGCCGCACCAATCCATAACGCGACTTCTTCCGAAACCCCTTCCGCTTGGGTCGACCTAAACTCTCTGCCTCGTATGCAATGGGAAATCCTCTATGTAGGAAATCGCCCCGTAGGGTACACCCGCCGCACCATAGAAATAGCGAAAGACGAGTTCGCTAGCAGCGAACAACCGTTGCTGAGCATCGAAGCCGAAAGCCGCGTTCGGATCAAAACCAAAGCAGCGAATTCCTCCGACCAATCGGTCGTTATCTCTTCTCTGGAAACACCCCAAGGTCAACTCGCCCGCTTCGACGGAAAACTTGATCTCGGCTCAAACAAACGACGCTTCCAAGCACGTGTGGTCGACAACACTCTTTCCATCGATCAAATCACCTCCGACCCTAACGGCAAACAAATTGTCGACTCGACAAGCGTACCTTGGGCTGCATCCGAATTCGGGCCATTCGCCCTCGAAGAATCCTTGCAACGCACCCCAATGCAACCCAAAGAAGTCCGTACCATCCGATACCTCGATCCGTTCCGCATGGCTATCTCTGAAAGCCGACTCGAAGCCATCGAAGTGATCGAGACGGTCAACCACTCAGGTAAACTGATCCCACTTTTGGAAATCCAAAATCGGACAATCTCCCAAGGCCGAGAATCGAACTCCACCCTTTGGGTTGACACCCAAGGCATCGTTCAAAAATCCTATAACCCAACCCAAGATATCCTCGCCTTCGCCTGCGATCCCCTTACCGCCCGCTTGGTAATCTCCAAAGACGAATTCGATGCGATCAACTTCAAACCCATCCCATTGCTCGGCTCACTTCCAAAACGCCCCTCTGATCCGTCTCTGTTGTTTCGCGTCTCCTCCGCTTCTCCAAACCTCAATCCACAATTGAGCAAACTCACCAATCAAATCGTTCGTGACGCAGCTCCAAACGCATCACCCAACGCATCCACAAATTCAGTCGAAGTCGAAGTCTTCTCAAGCTCCGCAATACCCTTCGATTCCTTCAACGACGATCCTCCCACCACGGAATCCATCTCCCCATCGGAAACCATCCGTTGGAACGATCCATCCTTTCAAAAATGGCTCGCGCTCAAGCGAGAAAAACAACCTATACCAGCCAACCCTACCGAGCGAGCAGAACTCGCTTGGAACTGGATCCGCGAAGCGACCTCATCATCCACCCTCGATAAGTCGATCCAGTCTCCATTGGAAACCGTAAGGTTGAAAAAAGGTGATTGCATCGACCAAACAATCTGCCTGGTAGCGATCCTTCGAAGTCTCGATGTCCACGCACGCATCGCTGCGGGCCTTCGCGCCGAACCTTCCTCCGTGCGGCCAACCCTCGCTTTCCATACCTGGGCCGAATACCATAACGGTCAAGCTTGGCTACCTGTCGATCCCTCGAACGATTCGTTTATAACTCCCCCAGATCGAATCAAAATCTCCGAAACGAATTTCACTTCGATCAACATCTACGAACCACTCCTTCAAGCCCTCCGGATCATGCCAGAACTAGAGGTAACAGTGAAACTATCTCGGTGAATCTAATCCGAAACTTGCCATGCAATCGAACTGAACACTTTTACGGCTATTAAGGAAAAACAGTGGCCAATATGATTCCGATTCGGGGCCAGTTTCGTGCTCGTGCTCGTGCTCGTGCTCGTGCTCGTGCTCGTGCTCGTGCTCGTGCTCGTGCTCGTGCTCGTCCGTGGATAGCGA
>JBJONT010000154.1:0-7116 GCA_046051705.1 Planctomycetota bacterium
CACGAATCGCTTCAACATGACGATCGTGATTGTTTAGCAGCGGAGTGTTCTTCGTTGCGAAGTCCTGGATGAACGACCATGCTTTATCTTCGAGTGTCGCTCCGGGGTATCCGTGGATTTGTGGGAAGGATGTTGCGACCTCCTCGACTCGTTCATCAAACTTTTTGAAGTCCTTGTGCTTGCGCTGCGAGAGATCGTGATCGCCAGTGGTGTTCTTCGTGTGCTGCTTCATGCGTGTTCCCTGCAATCCTCCACCGGTAAGAAGGTCGAACATTTCCTTCTCGACGGAACGGACTTCGTCGTGTCGGTCTTGCAAGAAGACGGCATGCTCCGCCGCATCATGCCAATCCGCATCGCTCCAGTTCTCAACCTGCGGATTGTTCTCTCGCATTGCGCTGATGAGGTTTTTCCATCGTCTTGATGTCCAACCTGGGGCTGGGTTCCTCACTTGCGGGGCACGTGGCTCTTGAGCTTGGGGCTGCTCTTGCGGTTCGTTTTGCATATCGCCCAGAGGTTCTTGGTTATCACCCTCTCCTTGCGAATCCTGCAACTCTTGCGACTCAGGCGATTCCTGCGACTCGGGCGATGGCTCAAGCCTAGTTGGGATAGAGAGCAGTTTCGCGCCGCGAATCTCCCCATCTTTGATCCCCTTCATTTGATCCTTGGTGTGCTGATGAACATCCCGAGCGAAGACGGAAAGCTTGTGTTCATCGAGCGCCCCGCTTTGGAGAGCTTCTTGGATCTGGGAGTGCCGCATCAGTTTCGCCAGCATCTCCTTTGGATCCTTCGCCAGTTTAGGATTGCGTCGGTTGTTGGGATTGTTTCTCAGGCTCGCCCCGTAGTCGTACAAGTCTCTGTGGAGTTCGTTTTCAAACTTGAGCGTCCCGCGATTCATTCCGGCGTTGTAGTTTCTTCGCTGCCCGAAGAAACCAGGTGCAGTTTGTGGTTGTGGCTGCGGTAGCTCAGGAGATTGCTCGGGAGTGATTTCCGCTTGAGGGGAAGTCTCTGCGGGACGGCTCGCCATCGGTTTAGAAACGATCTGCCACAATCCACTGAATTTCTGTTTCATCACTGCGTATTCGCGACCGTCCTTGCCCTTCATTCCGGCAGCAAGGTTTCGCATAGCCCCCTCGCTTCCAGCTCCTGCATGAAACGTATCCCAGCTACCCGAGGATAGATCCTCTAGTTCGATGGTCGGAACTTGTGAATGACTACTTTCCGCCCCCCCTTCGCTGTGCTGCGGCTCTACTGCTGGGTTGTCGCTTGGACTCTCGAAAGGCAGAGGATCGTTGCTAGTGGATTCCCCCGGCGAGTCTACGGTTGTCTGCGCTACGGTAGGCTTTACTTGAGCAGGTTCGCTAGCTTGTTGCTGGGGCTTTCGCCTTTGAGCTACGTACCATGAACCCTCTGGATGCTGAGCGATTGCAAACTGTAGGTGTGGGTTCCTCTGAGCCATTTCGTCCGCTGCCTGTTGCGCGTGCCAACTGGCTCCATAGCCTTTGTGCTCGGCCCCAGGATTCCATTGGTTATTCCACGAGGTAAGTACTGCTTTTCCTCCACCTTTGTCGGCTGGCGGAGTTGCTGGCTCGGCAGGCTTTGGATCCTTCCAGCGTGAACCCAGTAGCGATGGATCGAAGTACTTGCGACCACCTGCTAATTTCGGAATCAGCCATTGGGGAATTGTCCCGTTGTAGTTGGCAATGTTTGCGATATTCACTCCATGCTTCATCCCCTCGCGATGTAGCTGATTGATCGAGTCAAGATGGCCTTTGACACGATCCCAGCGAACATGGTCGAAAGGGGTGTGTACTGGCCTATTTCCAGATGCAGATCGCTGCGAATCGACGAGATCGGCAAAATCACTTGAGAGTGCCGTTGGAGCTATAACCTTTTCTCCACCTTTGGTTCGCATTGCGTTTCGATGCTGCTGCCCCGCGTTAGTCCACTCGAAATCAAGTGCCCGCCTCGCGTCGGTTAGGTGTTTCGCATAATCACCCAGAACTGCATGCGGCTTGTGATTGGAGATATGAAGCTCATTTGCCGGGCTGGTATGCTCCGGCCTATCGGGGATCTCCTGTCCTGTGTGCATGCGCAGGGGTGGGCGACTTGGTGCAAAACTCTTTCTGGGTTGTGGGCTTTGGGCTGGAGTTGATGCAATGCCGCTCGAATCGAAGGATTGTTCGTAGCGGTCGATCTCGTGCATCATCGCATAGCGATACCCCCTAAGGCACATCTGGTAATAGACACGATCCGTTTCGAATCGGTAGCGTTCGACCAGCACATCAAAGATCCAACTGTGGCGAATACGTGGGCGCAGATTCTCGATAGCCCTTTTCAAGGCCTGCCCTGCTGCCGCCTGGCTGATTCCAAGTTTTGCCGATATGTCCTTTAGACTGATGTTCTGCAAGAACAAATCGACCACTCGCTTCTGTGCACCGCCGAGTGATTTCGTAGCGTCTCGCAGTTCTTCGATGTCTTCGTTCGTTGCAGAAACTACCGGAGCCCGCCTGCGATCCTGGCTGAGCGAATCGTGCATCCCGAGGCTGTTCTCTCCATCGATGCCCGGAGCATCGATCGATTGGATATTCGACGCCCCCCCGCGCTTCGCGGCCATCTTATCCCGGTAGTGATTGATTTTCGTTCTCTCCAGGATGGTTCGCATCCATGTTGCCAAGTTGCGACTCGGATCATACGAGTGACGATTCTGGTAGGCGGCAAGCATCGTTTTCTGAACGATGTCTTCTGCTTCATCCTGATCTTTGGTCATGCTGCGGGCGACCTTCAGCAGGTAGGGACGCAGTCCGGGATGTTGCATTTCCCGGTTGAACTCCTCATCACTTACCGCTCGCTGATCTCCATTTCCCAAGGAGAGAATGCTATCCGGGTGATCGAGACTCTCCGGAGCGCTGTCTAGTTGCGAGGAGTCGCTTGGGGGCTGAAACGCCGCCGGATTGGCATTGAGATCCTTTTCGATCTCATCGCTGAGTCGATCGAAGTGCTCCGGGTTTTCGGCTCGGACTCTATCGAGATACTCTAAGAGTTCACCTTCGTTTTCCTTGTCATGCCCTCCGGTAAGAAGCAGCGAGAGAACAGGCTTGTGCTGCCCTCGAAACTGCTCGTAGGTTGCCGATGGCAAGGGCAGGGAATCGATATCGGTGCTTTTTTTCCGCCCTGAGGGTTCTACTGCCGGTCGGTCATGGAGCATCGCTTCGAATTGAGGATTGTCGGTGGAGAATCCTTTGGCACTCTGGTCCTGGCTCGGTGCCTGCCCAGGTTGCGGTATCCCCCCAGGCTCTGGGGCCTTGTTCATAAAGGATGCCAGAGCGCCGCGTTTTGCTCTTGGGGGTGCATTGGTAGTTTCTTTGGCGAGATCATTCGATCCAGCGTTTGGTCCGCTCCCCTCATGACCGCTCGCTGGGTTGGGTTTGTAGACGAGTTCTTCGGGAGTGATGCTATCGCCAAACAAGAATTGCTGTCCCTTCTGGCCGTGCGTATCGAAGAGGTTCGCTTGTCTGGCTTTTCCCTGCGAACCAACATCGAGCTTCGGTGGCTGAGACTTTGGCACTGGAGCCTCACCGAACAAACCAAGCTGCTGACCTGGCTTTACTTGTTCATTGGGAATGCTCTTGGGTGCCTCGATGATTTCCTTGATTCCGCCCTGCGCTACTGGGTTGGGCTTGGGCACTGGTTGTTTTTGGTCCGCTTGTTTTGGCACTGGTTGCTTTGGTTCCTGTTGGCTGGCCGCAGTGCTATGGCTGAGCATCCATGAAGAGCCATCGTTGCCGTGAGGATCGAATAGATTGGCTTGCTTGGGCTTCAGTTCCGTTTGTGCCGATGGCACGTTCATCGATGGGACCGATGGCTTGGGTGCGGGCTTTGGCCGGGGAGGTTTCTCTTGCCGCTGGGGAATCCCCTCTGCTTTATCCTCAGGGGAATCAAACAATCCGGGCTGCATGAAGGATGCATATCGGCTAATGCTGCCGGTGTAACGGCTGACCTGGTTCTCGATCCCGGAGCGTTGATCACCAGCGGCAAGCCAGTTCTTTAGCTGCTTGATCGTCATCGATGTAACCTTGCCTACCTTCCAACCGTTGCAGTAGGAGGCCCGGTAGGCATCGATCGCTTTCTTGTAGTTGGTATAGCCGAGCATCACCTTATGCTCGTCGAATTGCCCCTGCGAGTCGCATTGATCGATGACATAGACCATTTCGCTTTGCCGGTGCGGACCGACGAACACATCGACCTCATCCCCATCTGCCCCTATCGTCTTCTTGATAAAGCCGTAGTCGGCGGGCATCTGCGGCCAGTCGGGGCGTCGCCTCTGGCCTTTGGGGGTTTCGATACAGATCGATAGTCCATGCAACTTGATATGGTTGCTTGTACTTTGCTTGGCCGAATATCTCGCGATTGCCTCTAAGATGTTTGTAGTCAGGGTGTCGTTGATCATGCTGCGACTCCGATTGCGTTCGATATTGCTTGCTGGAAGTTTTGAGCCATCGCACTCGAGAGTTGCGAGGCGGGTTGGATCGCTGGGCCCATGATGCTCATCGAGCCACTGAACTGCTGAATCGCCGCGTAGAGCTGCGGGTTGCACACAAAAGATTCGTCGTGCTGTGGGACCGACACGCCGATCGCTGCGGCGATGTCATCGGTCTTGATCCCCATCCCCATCTCCCAAGCTTGCCGGTAGGCTTGGAGTCTCTCTTGAACGTTGTCGCTCTCGGTGTCGATCGAGAACTTCAGGTAGATATGATCGAACCCAGGGAAATTCCAAAGCTGCAAGGGCCTGAGGTAATCCTTGGTGATGGTCTCTTCGAGGTTCCTCGCGTCGTAGCTGATGATGTCATGGAAGGTCGCTAAGTGGGCGTTGGCAACTCCGGATCCTAGCCCGGTGGACTGAGCCTCCGAGGTAAGGGTCTGGCCCACGATCACCCGTTTGATCTTCTCCTCGTAGAAGTCCTTGATGACTCGAAGCAGCGCGTCGATTCCGGCAAGTCCTGGCTCGATATGGTCTACCCCGTAGAGATCGCTCTGCTCGCCGGGCATCACCGGAACTAAAACCACCGTGCGACCTCCTCCGACATGCCGCTCGGCTGCTTTTCTCGTCTCTTCTTTCGCGCGTGGGTTGTTCGCCGGGAATCTCCACAGCTCCACCCCAAAGGCCGCTCGATCGAGGTACTCGACCGCTCGGCGCATCATGTCGTTCATCGCGTACCAAGTCCAATAGATCTGGGAACGCACCCCGACCCCATGGACTCGGCCCGAGACACGAACATCCTCGAAGGGACCGTCCTCGCACTGATGCTTGTGCAAGACAAGGGTTTTTCGCTCGGCTTTATTGAGCCAGTACGTCATCCCGAACTGGGTGTATTCGACCTGATGGCGATTGATGGCACTGTTTCCCAGGCCCGTCATGCCGATCCGAATTCCAATGCGATCTGGATCGAAGTCGTGCTTGCCGTCGTTGTACGGGAAGATCAGCTTATCGCCGTGCCTTGGTTCCCAACGAGCACAGACGATTCGCCGCTTGCCGTCGATCTCGCGGGAGGCGAATTGATTCGCTACGCCGTAGCGACCACACCAGACGGCCTCCAACAGCGCACGCTTAAACTCCGTGAGCCTGGGCGTTCTTTCAATCACCTTAGTCAGGACTTGGGCGATCTGTTTTGCTGCCGGGTCCTTCCCTTGTTCGGGGGTGATGTGCCACTTGAGGTTCGCCGTTGCAAGCTGTCTTGCTCGCATACATTCGGCAATCAAGGCATCGTTGCGCATCCTCTCGGAGTTCGACGGATCGTGCATGAGCGATTCGTCGGGGTTCATATAGGCCCGACCGATCGCCCCTTGCGTTCCCGAGACGGTAAAGATGTGAGGTAGGAAATCGACCCCAAGCATCGGCGGAGCACCAGGCCAAGCAGAGGCGGGATCGAGCTGCTTGGAAGTCAGGAACGAGGCGAGGCGATTTTGGTAGGCAATATCATCGATCATGCTTGTTATCTCCCGCGATTGGGTTTTCCGCGATTCGGTTCACCGCGATCGACAGTCCCGAAGCTCTCGTCGGCGAGTTGGCTTCTCCTGAAGGACATTGGCAATTCGTCGTTGTCGAGTTCATTCATGTTTCGCTTGCCCGCCGTAAGCAGAGCAACTTGGCTGAGCATCCGTCGTTTCGAGGGCTGCATCCCTGCACGCACCAGCGTTCGGCGTTTGAATCCTCGCCGGGTAACCTTGCGCGGGACGTACTTGCCGCTTACGCTTATCAACCGGTAGCGATGCTGATGCGCGTGCCTGGTTCCTCGAATCCTGCAAAAGTCCCAGACCGCTTTGCCCGCTGATTCCTCACTGGCGGCATTGAATTCCTCGAAGCGTTGTCTCGGGAAGTCGTAGTACGCGTACGTGGGACCGGGCCCTTGCCGCTCTTGCTGCTTCATGCCTGGTTCCCAGTAGAGGAAGGTCACGTAGAGGATCCCACGCTCGCTCACTCCACCTTCCCACTCCCATGCATAGGAGTAGACGTTCGAGGAGGAGACGACTCGAATCTGCGATTCTTGCAGTCTTCTCCATTGGTCTTCATCGTAGGATGCATCGCGCCCGAGCATCTCGACCGCATCGAAACCCTCCTCGGTCTGTGCGTCGAAACTGCTTTCTTTCGGCTCGTAGACAAAGGGTTCTTCTTCCTGGACCGGAGGTGCAACACCTGAGCGAAAGCGATCGGCCGCACGAGCAACGAGTCTGCCGACCCCGCTCCTTGGGACCGGGAGTTTTGGCTCGCTTGGCTGTGGTGCTTGCGGACTACTGGAAGATCCGCGAAGAGTACCAGAGGAGCCAAACAAGCTCGCAAAGGGCTTGAATAATCGCGACCACTTAGACACGGTATTGACTGCTCAGGGCTTGCCGTGAATTAAGACTTCACGCGAGGCTTCTTGCTCGGCGAAGACTCACTGCCTTGCTCTTGAGCATCCAGAGGGCTCTCTTCGAGCTGCCGGAGCGTAAGCATGCAGACTCCTTGGGGATTCTCTTCGCAGAGAACCTCATAGCAGCTTGCTGGCTGGTCGTTGATTAGAAGTCCCTCACCGATTGCATTCGCATGAGTGATCCGCTCCGGTTCGCGCGTAGCGTTCC
>JBJONT010000155.1:0-2986 GCA_046051705.1 Planctomycetota bacterium
CGAATCGTTGATTCCGATTTCAGATGATGGATGTGGTGTGGCGTACTACATCGACGCTTCAAAGTGCAACGAGGACGGTTGCGATGTCATCGCTTACGGTTCCGGCATTGACGGCAAAACCGTGGCTGGAAGTCTCGAAGAATTCGTCCTGAAAGTCGCAAGGGACGAACTCAATGTCTAACGGTTTCAAAGGCGACTGCATTTCACGGCGCAATTTCATATTCGGCGAGTGCTCCTGTCCTTCTTTCCGGAAAAACCAACGCGCGTCGAACGAGAAGGTCGCGTTGAGAAATTCGGCTACTGGGGGACTTGAGGTTGGTTGGTTGGTTGCATGTCGATGATGGAACTCAGAAATTACTTTGGACCAATGGGGAGCTTTCTCGATGGTGACCGCAGGACGCAATTTATCTGTATGGGGCCAATGGTTCAGCTGCTTTACTACGTCTACGAACGATGTCTGTAGTGCACATGACCTTGCAGCAGTGAACTTGCGCTGCTCCCTTGGTCTCAACGAAAGTATCGACCATCTCTATCTTGAATGCCTAGACTTGGTGTCCGAATGGTCCTGTCAATTGCTCGAATTCACAGAACGGAATCACCATCATTTTCGGGAGGACCCTGAGTGTTTTGATCATTCGGAAGATGTCTACAGGGCCATCGCGATGGTTCAATTTGTCCAAGAGGCGGTACGTGTCCATTACAACACGACTTTCGCAGAGGGAGAGTACAACGCAATCGATTCCCGAAATCTCTTTTTGACTGGCGTACTCACTGGCTTTGGTGGAACATGCGTATCGTTACCGGTGCTCTACGCTGCGCTCGCTCAACGAATCGGCCATCCGGTTGAGCTCGCCCACACATGGGAACACTACTACTGTGTGTGGAACAGCCAGAACGGCTTTTGCTTTGAGGCGGCCGGCAGGGGTTTTGACAAACGCACTCACGAATACTATCGCCATTTCCGTAGGATAGTGACTGCAGAGGATGAAAGTACTTTTGGCTTCCTTAGACCCCTCAGTCGCAAGGAACTTTTTGCTTGTTTTGCGAAAGAGCGATCCCATTGCCTACAAGAGCAATTTCGTTTCGACGAGGCACTCGAGGCGGATTATCTTGCCAAGACAATAGCCCCTCATGTTGCACAGTTTTCGATGGCGTACGCACTCACGAATTCCTCACGTGAGCTTTTTCGAGTGCTCGGTGCCACCCCTTCACGTTCGATGCTCGCTGAAGTTGAGCACCTTGAGAGAGAATTGTCCTCACAGTTGAACGGTCCTGATTCGAGTCCTTGCAGCAGTGCCGCAGTCATGAATCTACAGCGGATATTACGAAATAGGTATCAATCAACGATTCAGCAAGAACACGACGACGTGTTCAGCGCGTATACTGATTTTACGTAATGTCCTAAATGCAAGGAACGCTACCGTGTTCGACCCAACGATTGGCCGCTGGCAGACGAAAGACCCCAAAAGCTTCGATGCTGGGGATACGAACCTGTATCGCTACGTGGGGAATCATCCTACGATGGCGACAGACCCAAGTGGGTTGTTCGAGGAAGGAATTAAGAAGCCCGGTGAACAATGGCACATCTTCAATATCTTTGCTTCCAATCCAGATCAGGCAAAATATGTAGTTCGTAAGGTTGGTGGTGACGGACCACCATACGCCTCTGAAGTTGTTAAAAATGGGATCAAGTCAACAGGCCCTTCGATTGAACTACACCCGGTCGAACATGTTCTTAATCAACATCTGGGTGGACAAAGCCCATATTCCCGTGCGAGC
The DNA here is from genome assembly GCA_046051705.1 of Planctomycetota bacterium. Classification (GTDB taxonomy): domain Bacteria; phylum Planctomycetota; class Planctomycetia; order Pirellulales; family Pirellulaceae; genus JBKCUI01. The sequence continues at coordinate 1,780 of JBJONT010000155.1, forward strand.
ACGTTGCGTAATGGTGCTCCAAAGATTCGAGGGACACCTGTGTGGGAGGACATTAGCAAGTTGGAGGACGGGCAGTTATTGACACATGAAGACATCGTTAAAGCGTCGAAGGAATTCTTGTCACGGAACGAACACTTGCGTGAACGATTTGAGATCTGGAAGAATAATCAAGGGAATGAGGGTGAAGTGCTTATTAAGGGAGATGTACCAAAAGAGGCGGTCTACTCGCAAAGCGCGATTCGACTGCATCGAGTTTTGAATGGTACAGGTAAAGTGCTGTTTGTCGGTGCGGTAGCGATGGATACCGCATCTTTCTTCATGGCGGAGGATAAAGCTGGCGACGCCGCGCGGATTGCGGGTGGTTGGACAGGTGCATGGGCTGGTGGAGTGATCGGTGCTGGGACGGGCGCCGCAGGTGCCGGGATCGCAGGGCAGCTTGGTCCTCAGGTAGCGATTCCTGAAGAACTGATCACTGTTCCTGTCTGTGGTTTTTTTGGGGGGCTGATTGGTAGTTTCGCTGGTTACTGGGCGGGCAGTGTGGCTGGTAGGAACTACTACGATTTCATCCAATCTGAGTTGGATAGGTACCGACAGTGATTCGAAACTATCGTAGACTTCTCGAAATATGGAACACGGACTACGGCAGGGCGGGTGGTTGGCTGATCGAAAAACAAGGAGAGCCTATCGGTGTCCTATTCGATCCTGTTTGTTCTGAGATGTTCTGGGAGCGTTACAGAATTCGGAGTTATGGAGAAAACGATAGGAACTCTGAAGTCACGTCTGAGGCATTCTGGCGAAACTTCGACTTCGCGAAGATAAAGTTTCGATCAATCGCTGTTGGAGAAATTGCAAAGAATGCAATTCCGGCAATCGATCCTTTTGATAATGAAGGACGTGTGTCGATCAGAGGACTTTACGTCAATGCGCGAGATCCGAGTTTTTGGGATCGGATGGTACTTTTTGTTTACCGATTGATGAAACAAAGGCCAGGATGTGAGTGAACCTTCCAACCTTGGATGCCTGAACCTTGATGAAGAGTTGCGTTGTCGGTGATGTTTGAACTGAAGACCGTTGGCACGATGCCAACGGAAGGTTTTAGCAGGATGCATTCCCCGGCTTGAAGCGGATTGGCGGTTGATGTCAACCAGTTGGGTTGGAAGCGTTTCCGGTTGGAATCGCTAGGGCACGTTGCGTTGGCCAGAGATGA
>JBJONT010000156.1:0-12025 GCA_046051705.1 Planctomycetota bacterium
GCTTCGCGTGATGGCAATGGATGCGCAGAGCGGCAAGTTGATATGGGAGCGAGAGCTCAAGCGGGTCGACAAGGTACCTGCGATTCACGCAAAGAATAGTCATGCGAGTCCTACTCCAATCGTGCGTGACGGAGCGATGTTCGTTCACTTTGGAACGTTGGGGACTGCGAGGTTAGATCCTAAAGATGGTACCGTCGTATGGATGTGCGAGGAGTTGGTCTATCCACCGGTGCATGGCAGCGGAGGATCGCCGGTATTGTTTGAGGGGAAGTTGTTCATTATTTGCGATGGGAGCAGTGATCCTTTTGTATGTGCGATCGATGCATCAAATGGAAAAGTAATTTGGCGGACACCTCGAAGTGAGCCTGCGAGGATTTCACATTCCTTTGGAACGGTAACGGTTGCGAATGTTGAAGGGGAGTCACAGATTTTGGCACCGGGCCCGAACCATCTGGCGGCTTATGAGCCACACACAGGAAAAGAGATATGGAAGGTTTTAGCGCCGGGTTGGTCTGTAGTCCCTCAACCGATCCTTATCGATGACTTGGTGATCTATAACCACGATTACGACAACCCCGAATTGTTAGCGGTAAGGCTTGGTGGCAAGGGGAACGTTACGGACTCGAATATCGTCTGGCGCACAGATCGAGGAGCGCCGAGCACCCCAACCCCATTGTTGATCGGCTCCGAGTTGTATTTTGTTTCGGACAATGGAATCGCGTCGTGCGTTGATGCGAGGACGGGGGAGAGACATTGGATGGAGCGATTAGGAGGCAATTACTCAGCGAGTCCCGTTTTTGTCAACGACCACGTGTTGTTTCTGAGCGAAGATGGAGTTGCGAGTTGGGTGAAACCGAGCAAAGAGTACACATTGGTCGGGAAAAATGAGATCACTGGGCGGACTTTTGCTACTCCGGCCTTCTACAAAGATTCGATGTATTTGCGGACCGATGAAGCGTTGCTCAAGATCAGTGCGGGAGGGGCCCATCGAGACGCAAAGCAAGATTGATGCAATTCAGAAGCTTGAACAAGTCCGGTTAGCACAGCGCGAGTGGAAGCGGGTGCCGATCAAGCAGCGGGCAAAGATCCTTGGTAAGGTCGCTGCGAGGATTGTGCAGCGGCGTGAGGTGTTAGCCAAAAGCATCACGGCGCCGATGCGGACGAGTTACTTTGAAACGATCACGGCAGAGTTGTTGCCATTGGCAGAAACGGCCAAGTGGTTGAGCCAAACCATGGCTCGCGTCTTGCGCACGCGTCACACGTCGGTTTGGCAAACCCCGATGTGGCTCGGTTCACTGCGGTCCGAGGTGCGGCGCGAAGCGCTCGGGACGGTGCTCATTATCGGCACTTGGAATTACCCGATTTTCCTTACAGGCTCTCAGTTGCTCCATGCGTTAGCAGCGGGCAATGGCGTTGTCATCAAACCAGCACCGGGATGTGAAGCGGTGAGTGCCGAGTTGGTCGACATCGTTGTGGCGAGCGGTGTTCCGAGGGAGTTGGTGTTGGTGCTCGATAGTCGGGTCGAAGCCGCGAAGCTTGCGATAGAGGTCGGGGTTGATCATATCGTGATGACCGGTAGCAGCACGAGTGGTCGCAAAGTGTTGGAGCAAGCAGCAAGCAAGCTCATACCTGCGACGATGGAACTCAGTGGGTGCGATGCAGTATTCGTGTTACCCGACGCGGATCTTGATCGTGTCGCGGATCTATTGCGGTTCGGCTTGATGCTCAATGGCGGGGCGACTTGTATTGCACCGAGGCGAGTGTTTGTCCCGGAGTCGTTGCGGGAAGCTTTGGAGGGGAAGTTAAGAGAGAGGCTCTTGGCCCCGGGTTGTGTCGATTGGAAAGCTCCATGTTCGGTTTCGACCATCCAGATGCTTGACCGTGTGGTCAGCGATGCGGTGGCAAAGGGGGCAACCTTTTTGTCGTCCAGCATGCACTCGGAGAACAGCATGCACTCGGAGAACGGGGGAATACTCACTCGCGAACGAGAGGTTGGGGGCTCATCCCCAGGTTCCTTTGCATCGATTGCACCGGTCATTTTGACGGGGGTAAACACGGAGATGGAGATATATCGATTAGATGTTTTCGCGCCGGTGATGTTGATTGTACCGGTAGCAAATATTTCTCAGGGGATTGAGTGGAATCGGTTGTGTCCTTATGGGTTGTGCGTATCGATTTTCGGTGGGGAGGCACAAGCCTTAGCGATGGAGTCGGAATTGAATGCAGGCACTGTTCTGATCAATGATTTCGTGGTTCCTACCGCGGATCCGAGGTTGCCTTTTGGAGGCCGGGGGGAGAGTGGATATGGGGTAACGCGTGGAGAAGAGGGGCTTTTGGCAATGAGTGTGCCGAAAGTTCTAACGCGGCGGAAGGGGAAGTGGTTGCCGCATAGCAAATTACCGCAGGCAAACGATGAGCAACTTCTCGACGGTCTGCTACAATTACAGCACGGTGAGCATTTGCGAGATCGCTTCCAGGGACTCCGGAAGGTTCTTCGCTCGGTTTTTCGGCACGACAAAAAGAAGTAAAGCGAATGATACAACGGTCTGAACGGACAATGCGCGTTGGAGTCGTAGGTGGTGGCCTTGCGGGGCTCGCAGCGGCATGTACTTTGGCTGCTCGAGGGCATCAGGTCACTTTGTTTGACAAGAACGAGTGGGTGGGTGGAAAAGCGGCGGTTCACAATCAAGACGGGTATCGTTTTGACATGGGGCCGACGATTTTGACGTTGCCATCGGTGTTGAAGCGGATTTTCGATGACGCTGGACGCAAGATGGAGGATTACTTGGATTTGGTGATTCTAGATCCCCAGTGGCGTTGTTTCTTCGACGATGGTGGGGTTTTGGATTTGGTCGCTGATACCGAGAAGATGAAGAAGAATCTCGATAAGTTCTCAGCGATCCTTGGGGTAGCCAAGGGTTATGAGAAGTTCATGGAGATCTCGAAGCGACTTCATGAGGTATCTGACAAGTTCTTTTTCTGGAAGAGCGTCGGCAGTTTGCGCGACACGATGCGTGTCGAAGGAGCTTTTTCGCCCAAGGTCATCAGTGACGTCTTGAGTTTACGGATGGGCAAATCCGTTGCGAGTTTGGTGCGAGATAACGTCCGCGATCATCGAGCCGCGCAGATGATCGATCACTTCACGCAGTATGTTGGAAGTTCACCGGAGGCTTCGCCGGCTGTCTTGTGTGGCATTGCTCACATGCAAACCAAGGAAGGTGTTTGGTATCCGATGGGAGGCACAAGAGCTGTGCCGGTCGCCCTGGAGAAACTCGCTCGGGAGCTTGGGGTCGAGTTCAAGACCAGTACGGATGTCGCGTCGATCGAGCATGATGGCAATCGCGTAACGGGGCTTACCACGACCGATGGTGGCAAGTATTCCTTTGACTGCATCGTTTCGAACTGCGATTCGGTTCGTACCCACAGAGAGTTGCTCAAAGGTAGCGTAGCAGCTACAAAATTTGAGAAGCGTCGCAAGTATGAGCCAGCTTGCTCGGGGGTCGTGCTTTATCTGGGGCTCAAGACCCGTTATGAGCATCTCTTGCACCACAACTTTGTGTTCTCGAAAGATCCGCATCGCGAGTTTGAGTACATCTACAAGCGTGGTAAGCCAGCGCCGGATCCGACGGCATACGTATGTGCTCCGGCGGTGACTGAGCCTGGCGTTGCCCCTCCGGGCGGTGAAGCTTTGTACGTCTTGGTTCACACACCATATTTGCGTCCAGATCACAATTGGAACGAGATGTTCCCCAAGTATCGCGATGTGATTCTCGATAAGCTTGAATACACCGGAAAGTTGCGCAAGATCCGCGACAACATCGTCTCCGAAAGCCACTTGACCCCAGAAGGCATTCACAAGCGTTACCGCGTACTCAACGGCGCCATTTATGGATTGGCGAGTCACGGCAAGTTTATGGGTGCATTCAAGCCTGCGAATCGTTCAAGTGATTTGCAAGGACTGTACTTCGCGGGTGGCGCGGCGCATCCAGGGCCGGGGATGCCAATGGTGATGATGAGCGGTTGGATCGCTGGAGATACCGTCGATCAAGACGTCCAGTCCGGGCAGTTAGCTGGCGGTCGAGCTTAGCGATCAGCGGTTGATATGGGGTTACCGACATCGAAAAAGTGGTTGGTCGACGGGTTTTGTCGCTATACGGCGAGGATGATCCGTCGACAGTTCACATGCTTTGCAGTCGAGTCGATGTTTCCGATATCGACATTAGTCCCAGACGATCATGCGTTGGTCGTCTACGCTAATCACATCGGTTGGTGGGATCCGATTGTTGCGATGCAATTGAATCGGACTTATTTCTCGAATCGCATTTTCTATGCACCGATCGATGCGAAGGCGTTGGAAGCTTACGGTGTATTTCGCCAACTCGGCTTTTACGGAATCGCTTTGGAACGGATGCGAGGAGCGGCTGAGTTTCTCAAATCATCTCGGGAGATTCTCTCGCGTCGAGAGTCCGCATTATGGATCACACCCGAAGGTCGGTTTACCGATTGCCGGGATCATAGCCAACCCTTGATGCCCGGTTTAGCTCACCTTGCGTCCACTTCGCAGCGCGTGACGTTTATTCCTTTAGCGATCGAATATCCGTTTTGGGAAGAGTCCAAACCGATGATTGCTACGCGTTTCGGGGCACCGTTATGTTTTGGGGAAGGGGAGTCAAAGAAAGAGTGCGAGCAAGTTCTATTTAGGTCGATGCGTGAGACCCAAGCCGACTTAGCTCGCAGCGTGATCAGCAGGGATTTCGATAGCTCGGCGGTATATTTGGTACCTCCTAAATCCGAGCGCCAGACCCTCTATGACACGATGAGAGCTTGGAAATCGTGGATACAAGGCAAGCCGTTTGATCCAACTCATCGGTCGCTTCGCTCCAAGCGGGACGATGAAAATCGGCCGCAATCTTAGGGAAAAATGGAATTCAATTCCCTCTGGGTTACCTGGATTCTCCAGGTTAACTGACTTGCCCATCTGGGCTTGATTCACCCTATGCATTGGATCTATAGCCTAGCGTTGTAATGAGGTAGGAGCCGTTGTGTAGCTAGGAGGAATCCGTCAATGAAACCAAGTTTATTTTCCAGGTGCGGGATGGGTTTTGCGCTGGGTTGTGCTGCACTTGCTGGTTCGATGGCGGCCTACGGGCAGGAACAAGAAGACGTAGCACAGAATGCAGTAGCTGCCGTGAGCATGCGGGTGGTCGAGGGGGACAAGCAGCGTTACGTGCATGCTCCTCGAGCGACGGTTCGATGCGGACCGGGAACGAGCTATTACCCAACCGGCTTGCTGGAGCAAGGAACGGCGGTAGAAGTCTATGTGCAGACGGAGGATGGCTGGTCGGGGATTCGACCACCGGAGGGAAGTCACAACTGGGTAAGTGCAGAGTTCTTGTACTTGATGCCAGGGGGTAGAGTGGCGGAAGTATCTGAAGATAAGGCACCTGCGTGGGTCGGTTCTGCGAACGATCAAGTTTCGAAGTTGCTTTACCAGACGGAGTTATCCGTATCTCAGAGCGTATCGATTTTGGATGAAGCTTATCGTACTGAGGGTGGTGCAAAGAAGCTTTGGTTCAAGATTGCTCCGCCACAAGGGGAGTTTCGTTGGGTCAGGAGTTCGATGCTGGGAGCTGATCCGATCTCCGTCCCAAAGAGCACTGCCGAGAAAACCGCAACTGAGAAGAAGAAATCGCGTGCAGCAAGCGCACTTGCCAATAAAGGTCAAAGTGGCGATGAAGCATCGCAGGGAGTGGCCAAAGCGAGTTATCAGAGTCCTGTGAGCAGGAAGCCATCGAAGGACGCTCAAAGCGAAGGTAATCTGGCTTGGTCGGATGAAGCAGAGCAGGTCGCGCGAGTCGAGCGCGAGATTCGACGCGAGCAAGCCGCAAGCGAGCAAAAGATACGTGAGAGTGCACCTAGCGGGGCCAAGAAGGGATCGTTGATCAAACGTTCGCCTGTAGGATCGTCAGAAATGCCAGTCGAGCGACAAGTAGAACGATCGTCAGAACGGTCAACAGAACGGTCAACAGAACGGTCGGGGGATCGGTCGGGAGATCGCGAAGTGGTCAGTGGTTCGGGCGTACAAGTTTTGCGACCTCGGCCTAGGCCGACGAAGCCGCAATCGTATGAGGATCGCGACTGGCAGCTTTTTCAAGAACGCTCCGTCGGTCCGCGCGAAACCGATTCGATGAATCATGTTCTCGGGATGTTTGGAATGAGCCTTGTGGATCCAAATCAGATACCGGGTCATCCTAAGCAATCTGCTGGGGGAGCATCGGGTCCTCGCGATGGAGCGATTTATTCGCAATCGAGTCCAATTCGATCGGTTCCTCGTTCGGCGATCGCTTCGCGACCAGCGCGGTCATCGGGCCCTATGGGTGGTGGCTCCGCGATAGGGGCTAACGCGGTAGGGTCTAACGCCATGGGGGCAGGGAACAGCTATGCAGGTATCGATCATCTACCGCGACCTACTGGCCGATATTCTTCGCCTCGTTTAGCCGGAGGTTATCCGCAATCCGGTGAACGTCCTTGGTGGAAGACACAAGGTCCATTGTTTGGCAGTGATGCGGATGTTGGTAACGGCTCCTTAGATTACGGCACCTTAGGCAATGGGGCATTGAGCAATGGCGACTTAGGGAATAGCGAATTTGGATCAGGGTTAGCGATGACGGATAGTCGTATGGGGTTCGAAAGGGATGAGGCGCTCGGGGATGGGTCCCCTTCGCGTAGCATCGGATCGGGCTCGATGATGTTAGCCAGTGGGCCATCGATGCGTTCTTCGGCATCCGATAGTGGATCGAATGGTGGATCGAATTGGCGTTCGAGTGACGAAGTTGATCGGTTTCAGACGCCGGCCATCCAAGACGCATTAGCAGAGTTGTCGATGATTGTCAGTCGCCCGGTGGATCAGTGGAATCTTGCTCCGCTTAGAGACTCGGCGATGCAGTGGATTGAGCGGGGTGAAACGCCTTTGATTCGTGGCGAAGCGAGGTTATTGCTCGATCGCATCGAACGTTTTGAATTGCTGCGTCAGAGGACAGGTGGGTATGTTGCGCCAGCGGCGATGGGGCCTCAGATTCCTATGACTTCGAATGCATCGTATCAAGTGGAACGCAGTCCATCGATGCAATCGGAGCTGTCGGGTTGGTTGGTAGCGGTTCATACTTCGTTACCAGGCCAGCCTGAGTTTGCTTTGACGGATGACGTAGGAAACGTCAAAGCCTACGTACAATCGACTACCGGATTGAATCTGCGGCGTTATACGCAGCAATTGGTGACGGTCTATGGACCTCAAGGCTATCTGCCAACGTTGGGTGCAAAACAGATCGTGGCAGATCGCGTCGTGAGGATGCGGAATTAAAACTCTTAAGCCCCTTCGATTTGGCTTAATCGAATCAGCGAGATCAATTCGTCGGTGCTCATTTTGCCGGCGCGGTCCGCGCCGTCGAGGACGCCGCTGATAAGCTCACGCTTGTCTTCGTGCAATGCGAGGATTTGCTGTTCGATGGTGTCTTTAGCGACCAAGCGGTAGACGGTCACGGCGCGTTGTTGACCGAGTCGGTGAGCGCGGTCGGTCGCTTGATCTTCAACTGCTGGGTTCCACCACGGATCCATGTGGATCACGTAATCGGCAGCAGTCAGGTTCAGACCGGTTCCACCTGCCTTCAAGGAGATGAGGAACAAGTCCCCTTCGCCAGCTTGGAACGCATCGACTGCTTCTTGTCGTTTAGCAGCAGGTGTAGCTCCATCGAGGTACTGGTAACGGATCCCGAGTTTGTCGAGGGATTCGCGGAGCAAGGTCAGGTGTTGAACGAATTGGCTGAATACCAATGCGCGGTGTTCACCTTCGCGAAGCTCTTCGACGATTTCCATGAACAGATCGAGTTTCGCGCTGGATTTGTCCCAGCGTTTATCGACAAGTTTCGGATGGCAAGCGAGTTGTCGCAAGCGGGTGAGCCAAGCAAGAACGCGGATGCGCATTTGTGCATCGGTATCTCCACCCGTGCCATTGGCACCGAGCTCATTGAGAGCGGCAAGCCTCGCTGCATCGTACTTCTTGCGTTCGGTCTCGGAGAGCTCCGCAAGCCGAACGACTTCGGTGCGTTCTGGAAGTTCCGAGAGTACTTCTTTCTTGGTTCGACGCAGAATGAATGGTTTGACGACACGACCGAGTGCGAGGAGTCGTTCTTTGTTGTTGTGGCGTTCGATAGGTTCAGCGAAGTTCTTGCGGAACTTCTCCCAAGAGCCGAGCAAGCCGGGGCTGACGGTCCGCATGAGGCTCCATAGCTCACCCAAATGGTTCTCGAGTGGAGTACCGGAGAGGGCCAAGTGCCAGTCGGCTTCGATCTGTCGGACTGCTTGAGCGGTTTTCGTTTGGAAGTTCTTGATGAACTGTGCTTCGTCGAGCACGAGGGTATTCCAAGCTCGTTTGGTGAATCGATCGACGTCGCGTTGAAGGAGTTGGTAGCTGGTGATGATCAGATCGCCAGGACCAGCGGCATCGATAAGGGCTTGGCGATCGTGTTCGCGGTAAAGTAGTGGGCGGAGTGAAGGTGCGAATTTTTCGGTTTCACGCTGCCAGTTCGAACCGACGCTCGTGGGGGCGATGATCAATGCCGCCCCGTTCTTGGCGCGATCGATCAGGATACCGAGGGCTTGGACAGTTTTTCCCAGACCCATGTCGTCGGCGAGTACACCACCGATACCCCAGTGAGCGAGTCTAGCAAGCCAACCGTAACCGGATTGTTGGTATTCGCGGAGATCGGCTTGAAGATTTTCGGGGACTTTAGGTTGTAGTTTCCTTGCGCTCGCAAGTCGCTTGAGGGCTTCTTTCCAGGCCAAGTCGGCATCGACGGAGATGTCGCTTCCGAGAGCTTCTTCGACGACTGCGGTACCTGCACGTGAGACGCGGATTTCGCCTGGTTCGCCGATGGATACGTCTTGGATAGCTCCGAGTCGTTCGCGGAGGGCATCAGAGATTTGTGCGAATTGGCCATCGCCGATCGGTACGAATCGTCGACCTTGCCTCAAAGCAGCTAGCAGTTCTGCGAGCGGTATTTCAAGTCCATCGAGTTGAGCGTAGCCATCGAGGCCGAACCAGTCTCTTCCGCTTGTAAGCTTCACCTGCATGCGTTGGGGGGTGATTTCTCCAACGACTTGCAGCGGTTGGCTGCGAGGCCAGCAAACGGTTGGAGCGAGATCGCCTAAGTTTTGGATTCGCTGAAGCAGATCAAGAGCTTCATCCGGGGTGGGTGCGATCCAAGTGTAAGGTCCATCGTAGGAGAGGAGCGAGAGTTGAAGTCGTTCAGCGTATTCATCAGCGCGTGAAGCTTCTTCTTCGAGGGCGCGGAGCAATTGAAACCTACCGGCCGGTGTGGCGATGCGCAGTCGCTCGGGGTCTTGTCCTGGTACGGGTGGTTCCGGAACGTTTTCGCACTCGACGCGCAAAGCGACTTGCATACCTTCTTTACCGCGTGGGGAGAGGTGCAGTTCGACTTTGGGTTCAAGTGGTTGTTCGGGTCCGGCTAGGGATTCGGGGAGTTGGATTTCAAGTCGTCGCGGCTGGGCGACGTAGACGATCAGGTCGGCGAATCGTTCTGCGGCTTCGCGATCAAGAACAGCTTCGCGTCGCTCGGCGGCGTTCAGGTCGTTGATCAAGCGTAGGATGCGTTGATCGAGGGTGCTCATCCAGAGGACATGTCGATCGCGATCCATTCGCAACAGCAACGATTCCTTGGGGGTAATTGTACCGAGGAACAAGGTTGGGTCGTCATGAATGGCATCGATGGCCACGTTGGCTTGATAAACCGCAGGCCGATAGACTTCGCCTTGGTTCTCCACGCGGACTTCGACGGGGACTTCGCGAATTCTCAGAGGCGTTTGGACGGGATCATCGAGGGTGCAATTCGGGTGATCGATGAGCATGCGGAGGCATTCGCGGATGACTCGTGGAGTCTGACCACGGTAGGAGTCTTCGGCCGATTGCAGGAGCAAAACGAGCATTTTGTCGGCTGGATGCGTGTAAGCATCTTCGGGCACCGAGTCGAAGTTCTCTCGAAGTTGGCGACCTTTATTCCAACCACCACGTTTTCGGGAGGACTGGAGGAACGCGTTGATTTGCACGCCGTAGTTCGAGTAGTTCAATCGCCATTGAAGGCGTTGCAGGCGGCGTTCGGGTTCATCGTCGGCATCGAAGTCCGAGGAGGTCTCTTCGATGTCGGGTTTGAGGTAAGCGAGTGATTCGATGAGTTTGCGGCCAGCTTGGCGACCATCGGTCACGCAGCTATCCATCCACTCAAGTGCATCGCTTGGGGATCGTTGGCTAAGTTGTCTTCGCAAGTAGTTCAGCGAGTAGACTTGGTGCACACAAGGTTTGACCGTCTCGGTACACGAGCATGTCATCGCGATGTTGCGAATCACACGCGTGGCGGTGACATCAGCGAGCAAGTGCATGCTTTTCGGATCGAGTTCGATGACGATCCCGGTGGTAAATTGTCCTCGCACAGGGGAAACCCCTTCGAGTTCAAATTGCCAAGCGAGGGAGGATTCCCCTTTTTTCAATCGCGGCAGATCATTCGAAGCGAAGTACCTGGCCATCAGCAGTTGCTGAGGTCGGAACTTCTTTTCTTGCTGCGCGATTGCACTGAGAATGTGGACGATCAAACCACTCGCTTGTGGCATGTCCAGTTGAGCCAATGTCGCCATGCAGAACGCTTATCTATCGATGAGTATCACAGGGATTGCAAACCGAGTAGTTTGGTCGATTCAGCCAACTTCGCAAGGCGAAATTGACGAAACAACGTGAACTTCGCTATGCATTCGACCCACTTTCTTTGATCAAGAAAGCTAGCGTTTGGTTCCTAGCGAAGTGAACTGAAAAACGATCCAAAATGTCTAGGGACGAAAGGTGAATTCTTTCGTTACTCTTCGCTGGATTCCGACACTGGTTCGCTTGACTTTTCTAGCGCTTTGGTATAGCCGTTCAATCCACCGACGATAGGTAGATCGAGTTCGCTGTTAGCCAGATCGATCTGTAGTTCGGTGCCTGGTTCGGGCCAGAGGGTAAAGTCGCGATCGCTCGAGAAGATCACAAGACCGATTTGTTCGCCAGCAGCGATTACTTGATCGTCGGGTTGAAGTTCGAACGTTACATCGCGGAACTCACCAGGGACCATGGGCTTTTCGGTCCAGATCGATTCGGAGTTCGCAGGATCGGCCCATCCGCGAGTGATGATATCATCGGTGATTTTCTCGCTGTTGGTCCATGGCAAAGCAACGAGCCAGACCGACAAGCAAGCGTTAGGGCGATTGCAAGCGACTCGCAATTTGATTTTAGCGACGCCGGAGAGGTGTAGTGGCGATTGGAGTTTTGGTGTGGCGTAGATCAAGCGATGGTTGCTCCATTCGGCTTGAATCAACTGCGGTGCGCTGAACGAGAAGTTATCGATGATCTGCTCGACGCTGCTGTTCTTTGGGCTATTCGCATTCGAGGTGCTCGAAGCAACCGCTACCGGTTCCGATGCGCTGATCGCAGGTGATAGCTCACCAGATTTCCGTCCGCTTCCGGATGCTTTGAACGTGACTACTTTGGATTCGGGGTTAGGGTAGTCGGCATAGCTTTCGGGCTTGCTGTTCCGTTTGCCTTCGCGCACGATCCAAGCTTTCGGCTGGCTCATCACTCCGTTATCAATCCCGTAGAGATAGTGTGAGAACCATTGGTTGAGAAGCTGTACAGGTGGTTGCCCGCCGTGCCCACCTTGATGGTAGTAGACTTGGCATGGAAGCCCCTTCTTCTGGACGGCTTGGTAGATGCGGTACGAGTGTTCGGGCATGACGTTCCAATCGTTGAACGCATGGGCCATGAGCAAGGCAGCTTTCATGTGATCGAGCTGATGGATGTAGTCGCGGCTTTTCCAAAACTCGTTGTAGTCACCGGTGGTGCGATCGAATTCCTTGAGCATCCCTTCGTCCCGCACGTCGCAGTCGCATGTCTTGCGGTTCGCTTCGTAGCCTGAGTGGATAAAGT
>JBJONT010000157.1:0-3015 GCA_046051705.1 Planctomycetota bacterium
TCTTCGACCTTACCCGCCCCAATCGGCACAATCACCTTCGCCCTAGCACCCTCCAACAAATTGGGGGACTCCATCAATCGAACGGTTCCCTTCACTCGGAACTTCTCTAAAGAAACCAAACGAAGAATCTCTTCTCCAGCCTTCACCCAATCAAAACGCTCTTTCTGAACGCTAGCCACTACACCAGAAAAAGGGGCTTTGATCGTCCTCAACTCTAACTGCACCAACGATGCATTAAGCTTCGCTTCATTCACCCCAACAGCTGCCTCGTTGATCTTTTGCTCCCGCTTCGATACGTCGATCTGAAAACCAGCCTTGATCTTCTCCAACCGCTTCTTCTCTAAGTCATCGAGCGACTCGGCAATCTTCTCATACAACTCCTGCGATCGCTTGAAAACCGAACTCGAAACGTCAAACGATGCTTCTGAAAATTTGATCTGACTGTCATCTTCAGCTTTCAACCGCGCGGACTCCAACTCCCGAGTGGCTATCTCCTTCTCAGCATTCGCCAATCGATTGTCGATCTGGATCATCACCGTATCCTTCGACACCATCGTCCCTTCATCAACCAAAATATCCAACAGAATTCCATCTGCCTGCGCCACGACTTTGATGTCGTTGACAAACGAGAGAATCGCTTTGTAACGCAACACCCCATCCTTCGAAGGTAATACGCCATCGGATGGCAAAGGCAAATTCTGCAAAGCCCCCCCAGGTAATTGCGAACCAGGTAACGCCAACCCACCAGGTATTGAAACATCTGTCAAAGGTGCACCCGCAGGAAGCCCACTGCCGCCTGGAGGCAACACCCCTGCTCCACCCTGAGCACCCACACCGTCCCTCTGGGAAATTAGTTTCGTCTGTACAGCACTGCTTTCACTCTGACCCAAACCGGCCTCAATCTGACCCGAACCGACATCAATCTGCTTGATCCGCCCCTGCTCTCCCCCAAGCAACACGACATCGCTCTCGGTTGCCTTCCCATTCAATACATCTGCATTGCGAACCGTCGCCGGCGTATCGGAACGACTCGCCGAACTATCTTGCGAAAAACCTCCCGAACGCAATGCGATCGATTTCGATTGCCACCAATACCCACCGATCGAAGCGGCCATCAACATCGCTGAAAAGGCTATAAGAACTTTTTGGGTCATATCAATCTAATCTTTTTGCTAAGTTCCACAGACTCTTTAGTACTACCGGCTCAACGCTTACGAGCTCGCGCCGCAACCTTCGGGATGAACAACATCAGAACAATAAGTTCGCTCGTATCCATTCGATGACTTCGTAGAAACATACGAAAGCCACACTCCGCTTGCCGCACTTAACATCCGCCATCACGCGAGCCCCAGGCCGACGCGATATTTCCAATAAAGCCTTATCGTTCGGGATGCAACGCAAGCGAATTACAGCCCCGTCTTCAGGGTCCAACTCCGCTCGCTCCCCAATTCCCGATTTATACAATCGCCCGTAATGCTTGTTCTCAGGAGCAGTCATCAAAATGATTTCAACCTCGAGGTACTCCTGCCCTTCCTCATCCTTCTTTGCTCGATGTTCGAAGCCCCAATCCAAGTATCGCATCCGCTTCTCGGGCATCAATACTTCGACTTCCCAATCAGCTTCCGGATCAGCCACCGTCATCAATACCTGACCGGTAACCACCGGCCTCGCATTGAGAACCTTCTCAACATCCCAGGTCGTAATCAGTCCTTTAATCGGACTCAATCGCTGCAACTTCGCTTGACGCTCTACCAACAAAGTCAACTCCGCATTGCGATTGACCGCTTCCTGCTCGGCTTGGTTGTAATCCTGCTGCAAACGTATCCGATCCGACTCGGTTAAAGAGGTCGAATTGTTGAGCTGACGCTTCAACTCATAAGCCTGCTGCAAAGCTTGTTTGTACTGCCCGCGCGTGGTTTGAATCTGCTGTTCAAGCTCGTTGTTTTTCAGTTTCACCAACGGCTGATTCTCTACTACCTCATCACCGTGCTTGATGTACACCTGCTCAACTTCGCCATCGGCATGGGCAAAAACCTGACGCTCAACTGTCGGCTTAAGCTTGCCGTTCCCCTGAAGATCGAAGTCCATCGGAATGATAAACATCGATAGAATCGCCGCGCCGATAAGCCCCAAGATCGACAAAGTCCTCGGCAATGCCGAACCTCTGAACATCCATAGGAACCGATCGAGAAAGCGCCATAGCGGCATGAACAAGATGTTGCTGTGACTCATCGAATTCGATAAAGCCCGAGCCGCATGCTCGTATACCAAATCCACACGTCCCTCAAGCGTCTCGCGTGAAAGCTGCGTTTCGATCTGCTCGACAATCAATGCACCGATGATCTCCTGCCGAACCCGAGCTTCATTCGTCTCGTTACGCTCCGCAAGAATATCTCCCTCAAGCTTTCGCTCCGGTTGGCGAATCGGCAATACGGTCACCGTTCGACCATGCGAAAGATCGACATAGTCTTCGATGGCTTCTTCCAACTGAGGGGGCAAATCCTCCGTCGAACCGTCATACCACAACGGCTCCCCACTGTTGATCACGCGCGTCGCTAAGCTCCCAAGAGCCTGCACGTTGTTCGAGCGATTCTCTATCGAATCCTGTCCCGATATCGCAATCACCTTCGCTTTGCCACCCTTAAGCACCGCTACCGACACGCGGTCGCAATCGATCAATCGACGCCCTTCATTGGCAATCGTAAATGCCGTATCTCGCAAATCCAAATTGTCGTGCACCAACCGCGCAAACTGATCCGACTGCTGCCACAACTCCTGCCGCGTCGAGACCTCCTGCAACGTGTGTCCCTTGATCCAATCCCCGATCAATTTCGCCATGTGCTCGACGAACCGAAGATAACCGCGCTGCGCCTCAGGAGGAGTTTGACCTCGCTGAAAAACCTCAAGCAATCCCACCGGTCCCTTCGGTGAAACCAACGGCGAAGTAACCAACAAATACTTCGTCGGATTCGCTTCTCCCGTCTCTGCTGAACCAGACATCGGTGGCACTAACTC
>JBJONT010000158.1:0-15643 GCA_046051705.1 Planctomycetota bacterium
TTTTTCATGAAACTCCCTCAAGTTCTGGGATTCCTTCAACAAGCGTGATTTCGCTGAAGACAATTCAGTCGATGAACATGTGAAGACCTCGAAGCACGGATCGCTTCGAACCGAGAACCAAACCTTGCAGGCCCTCCAACTCCGAAGGATCGGTGTTATGCCTTATGTTCCCTATTGGTTCGAGCCTTTTTCCGCTTGGACCCCTTGGGCTGTGCCGGTGTTGGCACTCGCTGGCCTTTGGATGGCTCGACTTTGCGAAGATGCTCGCGTTCGATCAGCCGCAGAAGCTTGTTATTTCGGTGCCATGATCGTTGCCTCGCTGATCACTTTGCGAACTATTCTTGCGGATGATCATTGTTGGTTACTTCATACGGCAAGCCTTGGGATGATGATTCTCGGCGCGATTTTCCCTCACCATACTATGGCCGCAAATACACTCGATTCGAGCCCTTGGGACTCGAACCGCTGGGATCCGATGAGCTCGGACTTCGCAGACAACAACGCGATCGATCCATCGGTTCGGTAAGTTCCAGTAGGACTCTCTTTGAGTTCAATAAATTCAAGGAACATCCGCATGGTGCGAAATGCATATATCCTTGCGGGGGGCAAGAGCTCGCGGTTTGGATCGAATAAAGCTTTGACACCTATCGGTGGACAGCCTCAACTTCATCGGCTCTCACAAGCCCTTTCATCGGATGGTTGGTCAACCACGGTAGTGGCTCAAGAATCGTTTCGACAAGAACTACTCGACTTGCGAACCGCTCCGTCGCTACGCGTAATCGTTGATCACGAACCGGACCAAGGTCCGGTTGCCGGTGTACTTGCTGCTTTGAGCGATCTACGAGAACGCTTGATGAATTCAAATGAAGGTGTTCCCCAAAGCCCCTCATCCGCTTACTGTTTGTTATTGCCTTGTGATCTATGGGAATGGCAACCTATCTGGACCGAACGATTTTCTGAGGTCGCAAACGGTCTCAGCAGCAAGCCTGCCGACTTATTGGTCGGCTTAAGGAGAAAGCCGTCGGAATCGGGCACGCCATCCCGACCTGATTTCATTCCGTTCCCCTGCTGGCTTCACGTCGAAGCACTTGCGATATTGCAACGCGTTTGGGATGAAGGTCAACGATCGATGCGAGGGGTTTTTCGGGCGATGGAGTCGCATACAGCTTGGATAGATCTATCCGCACCCGACGAGGAAGCGATCCTGCCAAGATCTTTTAATACACAAGAAGAACTGGGGCGACTCGGTACTAGCTAAATCGGCTTGAGGTAAGCAGTACTAGCTAAGCAGCGAAAATCCGGAAACCAAATCGCTGAGATTTACTTCCGACTACTTTCGTGCCGCCTCCGTTTACTCTCGCCATGCTTCCGTTTATTTTCGTGCTGCTTCGCAGACGCCGCAGTGACCTTTGACAAGTACTTCGCTGATCCGTGCGATATTCAAACTTCGGCGAACGGTTGGGCTTGGAAGCGCCATTTCTTCGATGCACGAAACGGAACCGCAATCCACGCAGACAAAGTGTGGGTGGCTGCTACGGTCATGAGAAGGATCCCTGAGTTCGAAACGCCAAACATGGTCTCCAAGTTCGGTTCGCAAAACTAATTCGGCTTCTGCTAGATCGGTTAGATTTCTAAATACCGTGGCTTTGTCGAACCCGAGTGGGACCAATTGATCGGAGAGTTCGGCGTGTGTTTGAGGTTTCGCAGCTCGCTTGAGGGCGTTGATCACGGAGATGCGTGCAGGAGTGCTACGAAGGCCGGCTTCCCGAATCAATTTTCGGGCTTCGTTCACATCATCGACACCGGTAGTTTTTTTCTTTGCGTTCATCACGCACCTGCGTTCGCTTCGTTGGGTTGTAAGACGGACTTTAATCGCGCGAGGGTCTCTGGGGCTCCCAATTCAAGTTTTCCAAAGCCGTACAGAGCGCCTAGGTCGACGGCTTGCTGTTGATGTTCAGGATAGTTGGTGATGAGCATTGCGGGAATATGTTGCGTGGTGCTGTTTGCTTTGAGAGCTCGCAGGATATCGATCCCGTCGCTGTAATCGATATCTAGTTTTCGGTTGATCAAGATCAAGTCAACAGACTGCTTTTCGAGGATATCAAAGGTATCTGTCGCTTGGTCTGCCTGGAGGATTTCGACGTCGAAATGTTTTCTAAGCAGCGAAGAGATCGAAGAATGATCTGGTCCGCAGTTGCCGACATCGAGGACTTTTTTGCGTGTCATAACGAGCTATCGATTCACGGGGGATTGACTGAGAGTTCACCGGTTGTGGGATTAAGTACCACTCGTAACTTGACGGGGCGGTCCGGAACCCGTTGGTGGCTGGGAGGTTGCGGGTGGCTGGGAGGTTGATGGTGGTGTGGCAGAGGGCGTTGGCCCGGCCCCGGCAGCAGCGGGTGGGGGTGGAGTTGGTGCTGCTTCCGGTGTCGCGTTTGCCGCAGGGGCTGCGGTCGCTGCGGGGGGAGCCGGACTTTGGCTCGCGGCCCGGTTTCCATCGAGCAATTTCACTTCAAGCTCTCGGACGATGTCGTCTTGAAGATACTTTTGCATCAACACTCGGGTCATGTCGATCATTTTATCGATGCGTTCGGCAACCGGAGCTGGCACAGGACCGGAATCGGTTGAGGTTGCACGTCGTTGGATACCTTGGATTTGCGACGAGAGACCATCGTAGGTTTTAACTTTTTTAAGTTCATCAAGCAGCGTGAAAGCTTCGTCTCGTTTCCCTTCATCAATCTTCTTTTTGATCCGTGCATCGAGGATTTTGCGGCGCACGACAAGGTCAAGAACTTCACCCTGCAGCCCCTTGAGGAAAGCTTCCGCTTGGAGTCTTCGTCGGTCGTCTGGCAGGTCTGCTTTTTCTAGATCTCGGTAACCTGTGATCACAGGGAGACGAGCAAGGAGTGTTTCGCCATTTTTGATGTAATACAGATACAAAGGAAGTTTGATTTGTAAGGTGCGTGTAGGAGCTTTCTCCCGTTTCTTGCGGGCCTCTTCTGCCGCCGCGATGGCTTTCTCGTCTGCTTGGTAGGCGGCTAGAAATGGATCGGGTGTGGCGTTTGCAGCCGAGGCATCGGGATTGCCTTCGGAAGCAGAAAGACTCTTGATCCGGACGGCGGTAGCGCGTGCACGCGATATCAATTCGACGGAGCTAGAAGTCGGTTCATCGTAGGTGATAACCGGGGGAGTTAAATTACTGATGGGTATCACGCCCCGCCAGTCGGTTCTACCGACCATTTGCAAATCTTCGCTACCGGGCGTACGCAGGTAGACTTCTGCGCCAGGAACGCCGCTATTGGGTTGTGCTCGAATACCGAGTTTAAGTTCGGTAGTAGGGTAGTGGGGTTGGAGTTTCAAGGCGACCCGTTTGGTTCTCCTGTTCTTAGCTGCGACGAGCGATCCTCGACTTGCAGCGAAGATTGCACCGTAGAACCTTGCTGCGTCGATCGGTTCGGTAACCGCGATATAGGTAAAAGCGATATTTTGAAGCACAGTTGGATTTCCGTTCATATCATCGCGACGGATGAACGGAGCCAAAACGTCACCGGTACCGATATGCACGGGGGATTCAGGAGCGGTCGCAAGCCCGTTAGCTCGCACTCGCAGAACAGCGGTTTTATTATCGTTCTCTTCGATACGTGCCATCGGGGTGAAGCAACTGCGTTGCAGATAAGCAACCGCGTTTGCGATCTCTGAAACATTCGCAACCTTGGTCGATTCCATAAGTCCGATCCTGCGAACGAATGCATCGAGTTCTTTGACAGCGATACGGATCATCTCGCCTTCTGCGTCCACGGAGACCATGAAGATCTTGTCTTTGTCTCGAAGCATCGCTTCGGGTTGCCATGGGAATCTTGTTGGCAATGGACGAGCGACTTCCTTGAACCGCTGCGCTTCAGCCTTGGGAACCAGTGCCGAAAACGATTTGCCAGTTTTCAAGTTTTCGAAAATCACGTCGAGCGACTTCTCACCTGCATCCAACTTCGATTTCATCTTGCTCCATTTCTCATCCCCTAAATAGGGAACGATATCGCGTTGCATAGCGGCGAATTGAAGGGGAGGAATCGCGATGCTAGGAACTCGTTCAATGACAGACTCCAGAGTCCGGACACTGTTAAGACTCGCAGCGCGTGCTTCGGCATCGGCTTTCGCTTTTAAATCCTCTTCTTCTTGCTTGGTAAGTTTCTTTCCGCCCGTTCCCGTTTTGTTGAGGAGTTCAGTAGACGCAGTCTCACTTTTCTTGGGCTGCTGAGCTAAAAACGCTTCCTTTGCTTGATCGCTTTTCGCAAGCATCAGAACTAGTTCACGGGACAAGAGCTGATCGATGGTTAGATCATCGAGGTGATATAGAACGGAGCCGAAGAGTGCGTCAGGGGTTTCAACAACATCGCATTGCAACGTTGCACCGAATTCGATTTCAACTAACTGTGCAACCTTCTCGCGTATCTGCTGCTTGGTAACTTCACTAAGACCGAGGGTTGGCGAAATGCTTAGCCAAACGCGAGAGCGGTAGGGTGAGTATTCCCAAACCTCAACATCGGATGGGTTACTAATCACGGGCGTTCGCTTTGCACTCGTCGCGGATGCACTTGACGCACTTGCATCCGTCGGAGCGCTTGCAGCGTCTTGAGCGAATCCTAGCGGTAGTATGGCGCAGGAAAAAACAGCTGCGCATAGTAGATACGCGGCGTATCGCGGGCCTTCAAGACTTCGCCGGATTGTGTTAACGATGGAATATCTTTGGATCATGGTGCGCGATATCTCCACTTTTGAAGGTCTTGGTAGAGACCGAGTGGCTTCTTAGCTATGCCTCCGATTTCGTTGCGGTAAGCGAACGATTCTCCAACTTGCCACAATGGCAACACAGGTAAGTGGGAAGCTACAAGCGAGTGGAGGTCTTGGCAACTTTGACGAACTTCCCGCCAGTTTCGCGAAGCGCTGAGTTGGCTTAGGACTTGGACGATAAATTGGTTGTTCGATTCGGCAGGAGCGCCGATTCCGAACATACGTTCTGCATCGGTTGCAGGTTCCCAAACTGACGCTGTCAAATACAGAATGTCGATGTTGGGAGCTTCTCCAGGTCCGGGCACACGATCGAGAACGACGAGGTCCGATTCGATTCCGATCAGTTTCCATTGCTCGACAATGGCTTGACCTGCAACACGTGCAGCTTCGTAGTTCGGAACTCCGAGGGTCATCTTGGGGATTGGAGGGACGGGCTCTTTACGCTTCTCATACTGCATTTTGAGCTTGCTATTGGTGATTAGCATTAAGACTTTCGCGAGCCGTGGATCGTAGGCGAGTGGTTCTATGCCGGTGTTATACGCGTAAGCAATCGGGTCATTTTCGGTGGCACCTCTTGGAAACGGCCCGCTGATGACTTGAGATTGCTCAGCATCTGCGCCACCGAGGATTTCTCCTTTGAGGATCCCTTCGCGATTGATTGCGTAGAGCAGAGCGCGTCGAAATTCGCGGTCATCGAGATAAGGATTCGAAGTTCGGGGTACGAGCATATGCACGGTGGGGAGTGCATAGGATTCGACGTTGATCGTCTTCGATACCATGGACGCTTGGAGTTTTCTCGCATCGGCTGGAAAGAGTCGGTCGATGACATCGATTTCTCCTCGGAGCAAATCATTGATGGCTTGCCCGGGATCTTGATAGAGAGTCTCGTGGATTTCCATCGGCTGAAAATCAGCGGCCTTGGTTGCAGGGGCCCATTCGAATCGTCGAATATTCTCTTCGGCAGATTTGTACTTGTAGAGAACTCCATTTGGAATGTTCCCTTCACCGATCGCTTCGATTGGCCATTGCAAGAAAGCTTGTGGCAAGACGTGTGGGCGTCGGAATCGAAGTTTCAAGCGTTCGGGACCCGAAACGGAGACCGAGTCGAAGATAGCGGCCCAACCAGGAACATAATCGGGTTTCCCGATCGTTGCACGTCGCAAAAAGGATTGAGACAAATCAAGGCTGTTGGGGATTCCGGTTTGTCCTGGATTTTGGATCGACATTTCGAGTTCCAGTCGATCGTCGCTTTGCTGGAACGAACCGAGGGAGAATTTGTATTGTCCCCCTTCAGGCCCGGTACTTCGGAATTCGAACAGGGGTCGCGAGATGAGTTGGCCTGAGCGGAAGGCGGGCCAGTTTGCCAGAGCCGCCGTATCGGGCTTATCTGCGACTTGGAAAACCCCCACGCGAGCGATCGGGTATTCTTTTAGCAAATCAGTTAGCAGTTGTTTTCCACCTTCGATATCTGGATCGATATCAAGCATTTTGGTCGCTTCGCGCCGCGCGTTTAGAAAGTCTTTCTGATCGCGAAAGGCCAACGCTTTGTTTTTGTATTCGGTAGCGAGTTCGAGGAATTTGCCTTTCCATTCTTCGACGACTGGAAGCGGATCATCTTTGTAATCTTTTGCCAAGCGATTGATCATGATCCGTGCAGTCGATAGATCTTTTTTATCGAAGTAGGACTGCATCAGTTGGCTTGAGATACTCGTGATGTAATTGCGGACGTTTTCTCTTTGATAGTTTGGGAACGTTTTCTGCAATTCTTCGAGTACGGCTAAGGTGTGAGCCAACTTCTTTTGTCGAGCCATCTCTTCGGCACTTCGGAACAAGAAGTCTTGGCGCATGACTTGAAGGCCGGGCGTCTTCGGGTAGTTGACGAACAGGAAGTTCAGGTGCTCGAAGGCTTCGCCAAAGTTCTTTTCATCGACGAGTTTTTTGGCTCGAGCGAGAATCATTTGCTCGTAAAGCCAAATCTTGCCAACGTCTTTCCAAGCAACTTCATAACGTCGGTCTGGAAAGAGCAAGATGGTGACTTGAAGTTTATCGGTATCCTTTTGATTGGTGGGGATACGTCGATCAGGAAAGTCGATCAAGGCGACTTTGACACTTCGTCCTGTCGCTTCTGGCTTGAGAGTTACGATATCGAACGGCTCTTCGTCCATCAGCGAGCCGAGGACTTCGATTTCTTCGAGGGCTTTCTCAAGATCGTTTTGCGCGAATGCGTTCCAGGGGAAAGCGCAAATAGCGAGCGACAAAGCGAGCATCTGTACGGATGCTAGAACTTTGCAAACAACATTCAGTGGGTATGCGATGGAGTTTAGGGCCTTCATCATTGCACTCCACCGGATGTTACTTCAGCAACAGGTTTGCCTTCGAAGGCAAGTGGTAATCGAAGGATGGAGCCTTCGTCTCCAGGTACGAGAAGCGAATCGGAGGCGATCAAAGGAGTTCCGGAGATCGGTTCACCGGCGGAGGTTTGAGCGACCAGTTTCCCGTCAGCAACCGAGATTCGGTATAGGGTTCCTGTGGTGCTCGCTACCAACACATCGGTTCCATCGAGCAGCGGCTTACCGGTCAAGACGGTCTGGGGCATCGGCAGGCTCCAGAGGAGTTTGCCTTGAGCATTGAAGGCAACGAGTCCTTCGATATCGCTGAAGGCAAGGCCGATGGACTGCGATTCGTTTGAGGCGGTGTATGGGCCCCATGCAAAGCGGCCTTCGAAGGTTAGCGAAGCGACTTTTTTGAACTCACCGCATTCATAGAAGTCGAGGAAGTCGCCGGAGGCACCGGGTGAGAGTCCGACAGCTACGTCATCGATGACATCCATCCGCCCTTTAATCGCACGTTCGAGCGGTTGATTATTAAGTAGCCGAAGTTGCTTGCCGGTCGATAGCTTATAGAGATTTCTCTTTTGATCAGCGATGACGACAGATTGCTTATCGTTGAGGAGAACGGGGTTCATCCAGACGGGTCGTTCCCCGGCTGAGATGGTAGGTTGGAAAGCAGTACCGATCTGCTTGCCAGTGTCTGGGTCAAGCATAAGCAACTGAGCATTTTCTAGTGGTAGAACGACAGCGTTACCCACAGTGGTGGCTTCTGCAATCGGGTACGAACCACCTAGGTCAAGTACCACCAGCTTCGATACAGAACTACTTTTCTTTGCCGGATCGATCAGCAGCAGTTGGCTACCTTGGGCTGAGTTCAGCAGAAGTTTGCGCCCGTCCGCAAGGGTGATGGGTGACGCGAACATCATCGAGCGTTGATTACGTCCCATGTTTTCGATGGAAGGTGTTGAAGTTAGTTTACCGGATTCGGTAGCGAAGGCTGAGTCGGCCAAGTTGAAAGTTGCAGCTTGGCTTGTAACTGCCACGAGTCCTTGCGGTCCTGAACTCATCGAAGCAACAGGATTGCCGATGTCAGCTTCCCACTGTGCATCTCCGGACTTCGGATCGATGGCAGCGACGCGCACCCCGCTATTGCCGCGAACGACGCGGGAGTGAAGGATCACATCACCGATCTTCGTGGGGCGAGCAGTGAACTCATCGAGGTCCTCTTTCAACCACATAGAGTTCAGTTTTTGGCCGGTGATTTGGATTTGGAAGTAGGCCAAACGATTAGAGGCCAGCCAAAGGTCGGTACCAGCCATTAGAGGCCAGACAGTTCGCGGTGCCGCTTCGTTCGACACCAAGTTGACCATCTTGAAGACTTTTTCTTTGGGGTTGGTGACTTCGACGTCGAGGATGGCGACTTCGCCGAGATTGGTGGTGACGGCCAAGCGTCGTCCTTCGATTTGAGGTTCCACGACGACGTGACCTTTGAATCGCACGGGGGATTGAGCGAGTTTCAGTTCGGTTCCTTCGTCATTGGTGGAATAGACACGCATCAAGCAGTGATCGGGGCCTGCGTTCTCGAAGAGGATCAATTGGTTGAGTACCCAGATTGGCGGGACGGCGATAGTGCCGGGATTATGTCCGACGTAGACGACTTCGTCGCATTCCCCGTTGCCACGGCTCAGGACGTAGAGGTTGGAGTGGTTGCCCAAAACATAGCGTTTGCGTTTCCCATTCGCTCCACCTACACCGACTTCGATGGGCTGAGGGATTTTCTTTGCCCAGCGGGATTGTCCGGTGATCACATCGAGGCAATGGATTGTTCCGCCGATGGTAGTAACAAAGATATCATCGCCATCGATGGAAGGATCGAGGATAGGTTCGGAGAATTTGCTTTCCCAGACTTGCGATCCATCCGTTGCAGCCATTCGCGTGATGGATCCTCGGGAATTGACCGAAAGGATTGCATCGCTGTCAAAGGTTGGGGAGACCCGTTTTGGTTCGCTGATCCAATCGCGTCCGATGAATTTGCGCCAGAGGACTTCTCCGGTGGCAACTTTCAGAGCTACGACCGAACCTTTGATTCGCAGGATGGCGATTTCATCACCGACTGTATCGATTTTGTTGCCAACGCGACTTGATAGGAGAGCGGTTGGAGCGACGAGATTTCCGTTGGCGGGTTCATCATTTGGAGCAAAGGCCTTCGATGATTTTTCTACAAGTCCGCGCTGGATTTCGGTAGCTTCGAGCATCAGATCGCGCAGTTTGTTGTTCTGCTCGAGGATCGGGTACTTTCGCACCAGTTCGCGTCGCAGATCGTATGTCTTTACAACATCTTTCGCAGCGATGCTGGCCGTCATATTTTCGACGGTAGCATTTAGGTCTTCGGTTTGCTGAATATCGCGCACAACTCTCTGTTGATCTTCTTCGATGCGTCGGATGCGAAGTTCATTTTGGGTACGTTCTTGGGTACCGACGAAGCGTGGGTCGCGGATGAGATCCATTTGTTGGTTCATCTGCGCTACGAGATTTTTGCGGTCGGCGACGCCGGAGGTGTTGTCCGCTTTGGTGATGAATTTTTCAGCGAGCTTCAGGAGGTTGTCAGTGATATCGACGCGCAAGGGGGCGATACCTGGTTCGTTAGCGATTTTTGGAAGTTCGTCTTGAGCGGCTTTGAGTCCGACAGTCGGATCGGCGTTCTTTTCGGATGCTTCGCGAACTTTTGCAAGTGCGGATTTCACTCGCGCGGCGCTTGCGTTCTCATCGCTTGGAAACGAGCTTGCGAACAAATCATAGGCTTTGATAGCTCGATCGTAATCGCGATTGCCGTAATTGGTTTCCGCGATCTCCCAAGCTTCTTTTGCCGAGCCTTTGGAGAACCAGATGTAGAGTGGGACAAAGAGGGTAAGGAGCAGAAGGACTAGGAAGCCTACCCCGATGATACCGAAGGATTCCCAAGGACTTTTTTCTGGCAGAGTGGATGCTTTGACAGGTTTCGCCATGGCAACGTCTGCGAACGCGCCGGCTTCATTTGAACCTTCTGCGGAACCGGAGGACTTTGAGCGTCTCTTGCTGGATTTCGTCGGCCCACTTTCGACTGCTTCAACAACCTCGACGACTTCGGCCACAGGGTCTTCGATCACCTCGACGATTTCTTCGACTTCTGGTTCGTCGGGTGGTAGGAGATCGTCTACGGATGCCGAAGAGTTCGAGGATTTACTCGCCGGAGTGGATTTTCCACCCAACGACGGATCGGCTTGCTCTTTGAGTTCCGTAACAAGCTTAGTTGCTTGAAAACGAGTTAGCTGTCCATTTTCAACGAGGATTCGAGCGAGAGCTTCAGGGGTAACCCGCACCTTCGATTGCTCGACCATGCGTTGGAGTTCTTTGATGCTTTCAGGGTCGAGTAGACCTTTGCTTTCGAGCATTTGAATAAACTGCGATGCGCTCATGAACTACTCAAACTCCTCGACAACCGTAACACTGAAACTGCTAAAACCTGCTTCGCGGCCTGCATCGAGTGCGGCGACGATTGCGACGTGAATACATTCTTCGTGGGCATCGACAAGCATTTTGAGGACTTCGTCTTCTTTACCTGTTGAAATTTCCGATTTCGCTTCGCTTAAAGCTAAAAGCAAATCCTGTTTGCTGCTTGCTTCCCGTTCGTCGCCGGCCGGGAAGATGATGGTATAGGCGTTGAATTCATCGATTTGCACGCGGACTGTATCGAACTGATCGGGTGGCTTGTCGGGCGGTTTGTTGCTGGGAGTTTCCGACAACGGTGGCGGCTTCTCAAAAACCTTTTCACTTGAGAACGAAGCCGTGATCATGAAGAAGATCAGGAGCAAGAACGTCACATCGACCATGGGGGTCATGTCCATGTCGTCCTTTGGAAGTTCTTTTTTGGGAAAGGATACTTCTTCAGGTTCATCGATTTCGGCGGGAGCGACCTGGCTCATTTACCCACCTCCGAGACAGCGAGGTTAATCATCTTGCCTTCTTCCAGGACTTCGCCAACGGCTTGCTCGACCTTCTTGAGTTGTTTGGCTGTTACGTTTCCTTCGGCCCGGATGAGGACTTCGGTTTTTCCGCCTGTTTCGAGTTGAAGTTGAACGTATTCGGCAATTTCTGCGGCTTGCTGTTCCGGGTCATCGGAGAAGATTGCGCCGTCGGCTTTCGATACGATCGCATTTTCACCTGTACCTCGCAGAACTGTTATCACCACGCAGTTCTTAGCGGCGATTGAGCTACCGTGTTTTGCCGGTGGAACTTCGTAGGATTTCTCACCGGTCATTTTAGAGGTGAGGATAAAGAAGATCAGGAGCAAGAACGTCATGTCGATCATGGGGGTGATATCCATCTCGTCGTCCATAGGAGGACGAGCAGCCATGACGATCTCTTCATCCTCTTCCTCGATAGCTACAGCGCTAGCAGGAGCTTCGACGGGATGTTCGCTTTCGGTTTTCTCATCAAACGAATCGTCGATCTGAGCCATTGTTATGATTCGCTATAAGGGTCAAAGGTTGGAGTCCCGAGTGGCACATCACAAACTCGCAAATACCGCTCGGTGCTGGGCCCATAATAGACTAGGCCCAAGAACAAAGTTTACGTCAAACGAATCGGTTGTTGGCTAAGGTTAACGCTCATACCGAACAAGCGATCAGGTGAATTAAGCACTCTGCCGACTTCCGCGTTGTTCTTCTTTTGCCATACCGATTTTGAAGGAGTCAAGAATCTGCGCTAGCCCGGAGCCAACGAGATCTTGCATGTGTCGAATCCTGTTATGGATTGCAGCCATCGCCATAACCAAAGGAATAGCGATGGTAAGCCCGATAGCTGTCGTCTCAAGAGCGACTCGAATATCCCCTGCAAGGTCTGTTGGATTGACATTGGTTGCTGACGCGAGTTTTCCGAACGCACCCATCATCCCAACAACTGTTCCGAACAGTCCAAGCATCGGTGCAGTTTTGATCACAGTTACAATCCAAGCGATACTGTAATCAAGGTCGGCGATAACGTCGCGTTGAAATCGATCGAGGGTCATCTGACGAGCTTTTTGCATCCCGAACGCGCGGTGTTTGCACAGATACGTGACCATCATCGGAAGCGCTTTCTTGCTACCTTCGCACTTGCTGATCACTGCATCGAAGTTCCCCCGCCGCAAATCGTCGGTTACCGAATCAACAAAAGCATCTTGCAGCTTTTCTGTCTTGAATCGCTTTGCATTGACTCGAGTAAGCACGAGGAACACATAGTAGATCCCCCAGAGAGCCACAGCAGCGAGAGCGACGTAGGAGAGCTGCCCGACGATGTTGAAGATTTCTGAAGCATCCCCTAGGGGAAGCTGAACGAAAGACTCGGTGAGGGAGAGCTTTGAAAACAAGACGTCCGCACTGACTGGCATGGGAATCGCAGAACCTTGAGAAAAGAGGGAACAGACCATCATTGAAGCCACTCGATGAAAGTGACCCCGGCAAACCAACCGTCACAACTGCCCAATATAGCAACTTGGAACAATCACATCGGGTCTGCAAAGCCGTGGCTTTCACACTACTGCTCGAACACTATTGCTCGAACACTGTCGATTGGGTGGGTGACCTACACTAATATAACTGAAAAAATGGTGGAAGAGGACAACCTTCTGCCACCATTATTGCGGGATTTCTTGGGAGCGACCACGCTGCTGTGCAACGGCCAGGGAGCGGCACACTCTGAATTACGGTAGTGGTAAAGGTGTTACCATCACTCCGTCTTTGAAGGTAAAGTAAGCACGCAGGACCTCTTCGTCCACTTCGAATGGGATCCAATGAACCGATCCGTCGAAGAATGCAACGCCCACACCCTTGGGACTCATCCACATATCGATCGTATTTTTGTCGATGTCGAGGTCTTCAGGTTTCGTCCAAGGGACCACTCGGTTAGGAGAAACCTCCACAACCGCGATGGTATTTGCAGTACCATCGATAATCTCACGGAATCGTAAGCCTTCTTCTGTTAGCCCAATCCCTTCGCCAATCGGTGCAAGATAGCTGGCCATCCCGAGTTTGGGCGGATGCGAAGGATGATGATAGATCTCGGGCATTTTATCGAGGAGTTTGATGTTGTGTTCGCTATCCCAAGGCTCATCGAGGTGGAACTGCTCGTAAAGATCGTTTTGTTCGATAAAGGGAAGGATGGCTACACGCCAACTCAAAAGTGGGTTTCCATCAGCATCTGTGATAGCTCGTGGAGGAAGCTTCCTGTAGGCCGATTCATAGTTCAAAAGCGCGAGCATGATCTGCTTGAGGTTGTTCATGGAAGACATCCGTCGGGCCGCCTCGCGGGCCGCTTGGACGGCCGGCAACAATAGGGCTACTGCCACCCCCGTGGCCTGATAACTTCCCATCACAGTGGCATCGGTTCGCACAACGATTCGGTTGCCTTCTACAGTCCAGAAGCGATCATCGCCAAGGATCTTCATGACTCGGTCCGAATACTGCATAACGGCTTGACGCATCGCATCGGAGATGCTCGGGTCATCACGAAGTGCGCCGGTAAGGGTGTTCCTTACTATTCCCAAACCTGTAACACGCATCCTTGATAAGGCTTGAGTAAGGATTTCCGTATTTGCGGGACCGTTGGTTCCATAGGAAAGCCGCAATGGGCTGGCAGCATCGGGGCGAAGTTCAAGCAGGACGTTATCGGTGACATTGATTACCTGACCGATATCATCGAGCATCTCTGGGGGCATTGATTCCTTTTGCATCTCAAAGAGGGAGGCGATCAAATCCCTCAAGGTCTCCGTATTGATCGCTACTCGAAGCATCGAAGGACTGTTTTGCACGAGTCCTACAAACTCGCCACCGGTTTTGGTGCGAGCGCTGAGCATGCGTCGAAGTGTCCCTTGAGTCCCCATGAGCATTCGCTGCGGGTCATTTTGTGCAAGACGCAGAAAGGGGTAATCGAGCACATCACGGAAACGCAGAGATTGATCGTTCGGGGCGGACTCAGTGGGAGTTGCAAGCTTGTCGTTCAACTCCGAGATATCCATCGGCTTGGACGTGCGGATCGAGAGTCCAAATTCAGGTTGGTTTGTAGGCATCAATACAGTCAGATCGACCGATTCGATGTCAGCGAGCTTGAATCCGAATTGCTCGCGAAAGAGGAGCTCAAGGATCTCCCATGGCCACAACTCGAAGGCTGGACTCTCCCGCATGGCTCGCACTTCGAGCGAAGCGACGGCGACGGAATTGCTAGGGATGTCACCATAACGTGCCGGGCTTTCTTGCGCGAAACCGGGTCGCGAGAACCCCATAGAACCGAGTGTAATACTCGTCAAAAGGATAGCGAAGCAGCGAAGAGACAAGCTGAGTCCATCAGCTTTCGTGTGCCAACATTTGACCATGATCATTTTCTCCAGGGCTAAAGAGATGCCTCCGACATCGGGGTCTTGCGAAGGATCGCTGATCGCAGCAGACCTCGCAATCGGTTTACTCCTTATATTTCATTCAGGCGTAATATTCGATGAGGGATCGTGGTGCGAAGAGAGTTTTTTTGAGAATCTTCTCAAGTCCCTCCGTTGAGCACCGTTCTTAGCGGGCATCTTTACCGCATCGGCAAAGCTTGCCGGATATGCCCCCTCGGCACCGCCTACAGGTACCTTTTTCCCAATCCTCGTTCCCGGAATATCTCAACGGAATCTATGTTCAAAACTTCACCGAACCGCACGTATCATAAATCCAGCAAGCGCAAGCAGATTGATCCGACGACCTGCGAGCGAGATTATTCGGCCGACGAGATCGAATTCATGCAAGCCTTGGAGCGTTACAAAGCTTCGAGCGGACGGAAATTCCCGACTTGCAGTGAAATCTTGGAAGTCCTTCGATCGATCGGGTACGAGAAAATTCAAGCCAGGACTATTCATGCCGTCGCGACTCTCGACGAGTTGGAGCGAGCGGTCGAGGACGGATTAAGATAAAGTAACACCTCAACTGCGATCCACCGTCACTTCTTTTTAACAGCAGGCACGCTAATAGAGCGCGTCGCAGGGATTGAGTTTGTATCGATTTTGCAGCGCCGTGCCCTTGAAAAGTGAAACGGTGCTCGTACTCAGTGAAACGGTGCTCGTGCTCGTAATCGAAAGTAGCCTGTAGTGGTGTTACGTTCGGTCAATGCACGAACTACCTCTGAATGAATCTAGACCAGTCCAGTCCAGTCGTCCGAGCACGAGTACGAGTACGAGTACGAGCACGAGTACGAGCACGAGTACGAGCACGAGTACGAGTACGAGCACGAAAACTGGCCCGAATCGCGATCATATCGGCCACTATTTTGCCTAAATAGCCACTCCGTGTAACATGATCTCCGTGGGTTCGTCGGTAGTTTTCTTGGCTGGGATTGAGTCTGTATCGGTTTTGCAGCGCATCGCGGTAGGGACGGCCATTTCTGGCCGCCCCCCGCACAGATCCGTACGTGCAGAACTACTGCATACGGCTCCTACCTTTGATGTTGACGTGCGAAGCGTTCTTCAGGATGCGGATGGA
>JBJONT010000159.1:0-4975 GCA_046051705.1 Planctomycetota bacterium
TTCGGCAAATCAAGTCTCAGGTTGGTGACCGACCCATCAAACATTGCGATGACGCTCTTGCCATTGTAATCGCGTAGTTTGGCGGTCGGATTGGTTTCGTCAAACGGATACTCCTCAGGACTGGTCCAGGGAATCGCATGCTCACGCTTAAGCTCCACAAAAGCGACGGTATTGCTCGTACCGTCGATGATGTTCCGAAATTGCATAGGCTCACTCTGCCCGAAAACAGTCTTCTTGCCAATCGGTGCAACATAAGTGGTATGGTACGGTTTGAGTTCTATGGTCTCGTTGATATCAGCAGTCGGAAGGTAAATCGCCGGCATTTTCGGTAGCAGCTTGATGTTGTGTGGACTATCCCAAGCCTCGTCGAGCTTGAACTCTTCATACAGCTCGCTGAATCCAATAAAAGGCAAAATATGTACACGCCAACTAAGCCCGCTTTTTGCATTCGTCTTGGCCATGTTCAAGTAGGTCGGAAACGCTTGGTAGGCGCTTTCGTAATTATGGAAACCTAACGCGAACTGCTTCATTCGATTCGAAGTTGTGTTGGCAGTGATAGGGGACATGATCGAACTTACCACCATGGCTCCGAATTGCAGAAGCGATTGATTGTTCTCGTCGTCTGTTAGTGAAAAGACAACTCGATCACCTAAGAGCTCTGGTTTGATCAGCCCGATCAAAACCGTCAGAGCCAATGCGGATTCTTTGTCCGGTACCGCTTTACTTACACAAGTTCGGATTAGCTTGGGTAGATTCTTGGCCAACATTTTGGCCCCTTCTTCAGAGCCCGATTGCACGACAATACGGGCTGTCGCTTTCTTGGTGTCCACCCCCAAAGAGATCCATCGGACGCCGCCGATCAACCACTCTGCCGACCCACCACCGAGCGATTCAGGCAATTGAGGTTTGATTTCCCGGAATGTCTCGACCACATAGTCTGGCAACTGCATAACGCATTGGACTGGAAACTCTTTGGTGGATTCCAACGCAGCCTGCCATTTCAAAGCTTGCTCTGCGGGAATGGCAGAAAGCCGATGCGAAGACGCCGATTCCGGATCGGTAGCAATCTCAATTTTCGTTAGTTCGGATGTGGATCGATCAGCGACAGAGATCTGAGGCGCAAAGAACTTTACAATTTTCTCCAGATGGAAGGCCGGTACAGCCTTAGCAGAGGTGGCATATAAAAGCACTGCGCCGGTGTAGGGCATATCGACCGACAAGTACACCGTCTGTCCTATGGTCAGGTCACGAACCGAAGCAATCTTGCGATCAGATTCGTCGATCAAGGCTCCGATAGGCTTGTCCTTGTGCTCATCCTTCATCTGCTTGATCTTCTCTGGGATCGCAAGCTGATCGGTATCAACCTTGAGCAACAGCATCGAAGACGCATTGAGAGATTGCTGGGATACATTGACTTTGTCCTGGCCTTGGCTGTTTGCCACACTAACGAACGCTAAGGCAACGGAAAGCGATTGGCATAAAAAAAGGGTATTGAGTTTCATCGAAGTACTTCTCTCTATGTTTGTTCGTGTTTCTTGTAGACTCATCCAGAAATCGTGTTGAAGCATGGATGGTGGTGGTAATTGAATACTTTCTTATCGCGCTGAAAAACCACAACGTGGTGATTATGGCTTGGCAGGTTGAGTTCGAAGCTCAAGTTGATATTGCAGACCTGAATTTGCTGCCCCCTTGAGCGTCGCACCGGCGGCATGGACTGCATATTCAATCGGTCCGTTGGTGAGTGGATCATGGGGTGCAGGAAGCTCCAGTTCATCGAGCGTCGCAGGAAGTCTGTTGTCGTGGGTCGCCAAATGGTGCCGGATAGCTTCGACCGTTTGCCACAGCGCGATTTGTTGCTGTGTTCTGAGCGATGCCCCCTGTGCCGCTTTCACCGCAGGCAGAAAAAACGAAGTGGGAATCGCGATTAAACCATATTTCTGGTTCAGTTTGCTAAACTCCGACGAAGCTACTTTCCCCTTATTGCGTGCGTGTTCTGGCAAAAAGCTGTATTTGAATTCCTCGTCCCGATAGCGCTCGTAAAACCGACGCATGGCAAGGAAGAAAATCTGCGCATTGGGTAACCGATCCAGTTCATCGTTGCTCATCCCCTCGACCTCCACTAGATACTCACGGGCTATCGGGACGTTAGAACCGATGGCTAGGGTGATGCCTGCTTTTCCAATCGACTCCAACTGGTCGAACGGTGCGCCCATACCTTGGATTGAAGTGGTGAAGCGATCGATGAACTCACTCCAGTATCCATCCGGCTTTGGAATCGTATCCACCTCTCGCAATGCTTTGACTTGTTCAAATAAGAACTCTCGTTCATAGGCGAGAGACGGGTCTATTTGGATCAAAGGTTTTGGCAATTGTGCAATCGCCCAATAGAGGTTCGGTGCCGAGGGATGTTCTGAGAGATAGTAAGCTTTCTCTAATCCGATGTTGGCACAAGCGGCTCCGACGAGATTCGAAACCAAAAACGGCTCTTGGCAAAGGTGCGGTCCCATAGCGATCAACTGCCCGAAAATTTTGACGGCATCATCCGTTCTGTTTTCTGCCATCGCCAGCAAGAACCGCAGCGATTGCATACGCGCAGTATCGCGAATGGCCTGAACCTCAGGAAGCAAATAGCCAACGGGATTCTCCACGCTTTTTATCTGGCGATCAAAATCGCAATGCAATCTCGAGGCGGCTTCTGCGAGGAACAGGGGTTGAAAAGAAGTGTAAGTCAAATACTCCTTCATCTTTTCAATAGGGAGATCCTTGACCTCTGTTTCCAGCCAAACATAGGGCGCATATTCTCCACCGTTTGCGGCCGCCCTCGAATCCTCCTCAAACTTTCGCTTTGCTTGCAGAGCCGCAGATTGCTCGAAGAATCCGCCCGCTTTGAGATAGTAAATTGCAGCGTTGCCAGGTTTGGCGTTAAAGGGATCCGGGATAAATCGAATGGAGAGTGCTGGCTTATGTTCAGCTTTGGGAGCGAGCGTAACGGTTCTGCGTGCGATTGTGATCCTCCCCCTGAAATACTCCCAAGCTCCTTCGCGACTAGCGATCTGCTCTGCAGGTTGCTCGGTAGACTGCTCTGTAGAAATCGCCGTGAATTCCTGGGAGTAACCAGTAGACAGACAATTCGAAATCAACATTGCAGCCAGCAAGCTGCGTTTCAAGAATTTGGATACGAGGATCTTGTTGGGCATCATTAGAACTCCGATTGGAATTGAAAAAGGGTTTTTATCGTGTTGGCTCATATGGAGATCAGGTCATCGGATTCCATCAAAGTCTTGAGCAATTGACGTTGCCCTTGGTACTTTGGGAATGCGTTAGGCTCTGGTGTTGTTGAATCTGTTGCGGTGGAATGCGGTGCGTCGGCTTGAGGACCCTTGGGCTGCGTGTCTATCTCCATTCCAGTGAACCGTCCTGTCAGGTCGGCTGGATTTCGTCGCATCATGGGTTGCAAAATATAGTCGTAGGCCAAGCCTGTCGCGATGGGTCGGCTTCGTCCTGCAAAGTACTCGTCTTCGAAAGCTCGCGGATGCTGCGAGCCAAACGGGTTTGTTGCAGGAGAGTTTGCGATTGGAGCCATCGCCGGTTCCGCAGGCGTTACCTCAGAAGTAGCCTCCATCTGAGAAACCAGATTAGGCTCAGCGATGGGAACTTGTCCGCTGATAAGCTTAGTCCAAAGTGCCGAGACCAACACCCCGGCAGCTAAGCCCATCATCCAAGAGACCGATGCAATTTTGAGCCAGTGGTAATTCGTCGTTGGCAATCGATGCGATTGCTTGTCGGTCAGCAGACCAACATCCGGCATGGAACGGAGCCCCAAGTCTTGTTGAGGCATCTTGGCCTGGACTGGCAAGGTTTCAAAAAAGGGTTTTGGAGTGAGGGATCGGAGGTCTTGCTCGAATCGATCAAGCTCTTCATGCATAGGAAGATTTGGTTCGGTCATCATCGTTCCCCTGAATTGGTTTGGTTAACGCACGGGTTGTTTGCGGTGCACGGGTTGTTTGCGGTGCACTGGGTGTTTGTTTCGAGCACCAGTTGCTTAAGTTCGGTAAGTGCCAATACATATCGACGGTGAGCGGAAGCAGGCGAGCAGTTCATCAGAACCGCAAGTTCATCGAACGTCAGTTCACCCCAGACTTTGGCGATAATCATCTCGCGTTGGTCAGGCAGTAGCGAGTCGAGTCCCTCGAGTACATCCGATGCCGAGATTCCGTTTTGGGTGTTTGGTTCCAACCAATATTCAGTAGCCTGAATCAACTGTTCTAAATGGTTGCGATGTCGGGATTCGGCACGAGCGATGTTTTGTGCTTTACGGCGAGTAGTCGTGTAGAGCCAAGCCTTGGGATAAGTTGGTTCAGGGGAGCATTTAGCAAGGTCGATAAAAGCTTCCTGAACAGCATCTTCTGGGGTTTTGCACCACTGCCGGGCGTACAGCACCAGGGCATTGCTAAGACTGGCAAATAGCTCCTGGAGGTTGATGCAATTCATGAGAAAACACTTGGAGAAGGTTGGTCGTGGCCCAGTGGAGGTATTTGCCGCCAAAGCTAAGTCACCGCTCGTTTGATTTTATTTCATCGTAAAGAAAAATTACGGGAAGTTCCCCTCCTGCTATACCCCAGGACTGTACGTGGGGCGGTACGTGGGGCACTGTACGTGGGGCACTGTACGTGGGGCGGTACGTGGGGCGGTCCTCCGGGCCGCCTTCACGAGCGAAGCGAGACGTCCACTCCGCGCGAAGCTGCGCGGACAGCGGGCCAGGAGCCCCGCTCCACGATACGGGCCCCCTCACGAGCGAAGCGAGGCAGTGCAGTACGTACGTAGGGCGGTCCTCCGGGCCGCCTTCTCGAGCGCAGCGAGGCGTCCACTCCGCGCGAAGCCGCGCGGCCAGCGGGCCAGGAGCCCCGCTCCACGATAAAGGCCGCCTTTGGCCTGCACCATAACCTTTGGGCTCAACGATGGATTATCGTCGGCC